>NZ_JACHDL010000029.1:0-99671 GCF_014201055.1 Paraburkholderia sp. CI2 | reverse complement strand
CCGGCGCTCCTTAAGGAATGCTGGCCACCAGCCTGAACCCGCAAACACGACATTTCAATTTAGCGGAAACGCGACATCTGAACTTTGGACTAACATCACAAATGTTGATAATTTATCTTATGTCAAATTGTGAATTCTTCGGAAAAGGCTTCCGCTACGCCCCGCACGGGCCACCGTAGATGCGCGTGCCGCGTGTCGGCCCTCCGCCACAAGCGATGCACACCGATGCCCGGTGGACGATCGCGAATCGTCCGAACCGAGGCTCTTTCGCCTGCCACAACTGACGCCGGGTGCAGCCCGATTCAGTGACCAACAAAACTGGCGCAGCAATTCAATTTCCAATTTTTATGGGTGGGCCCAATCAGAGCCCTCACGAATTAAGACGCGGCCATGCGTACAGATTAATTTGTGCGAGCCACATGCCGCAATTAGACAACTGTTAAATACAGCTTTGCGCACCATGAGAATAAGCTTTGTAGCGAAAGCCCATGCCGCTATCGCAGCTCGCGCGGATTTTTATCGTCGGCTATTGCCTTGTGGCTTAGAGACGTTTCGCATTTCTCTCAACCGGCGAGCGTGTCATCGTTGAGCGACTGTGAATGGGCTACGTGCATTTCGACGTGGCGTACGGGCGCAACGTGTTCGCCACCCTCCCACTTGCCTCGATCCGAGATGCATGTTCGAACACGCGCAGACGCTCGGCATCCGCAATCAGTCGCTTCTTCGTCATCGAGCGTCCCGCCGATCCGAAGCCCATCACCTTTTCGTACTCACGCGGCCTGCCGTGCCTGAAGCGATTAAAGAAGTCATCGCCCGGCAGGCCGTTGTCGAGGCTCATCAGGCAGCCATAGTCGAGCGACGCGCAATCGCTCAGTGAACGCGCCGCGTCCTCCAATGCGCGATAGCGGCTTTGCAACGGTTCGTTGCGACCGAAAAGCGCGTGCAGTTCCTGATAAGTCACGAGCCTTTTGCGTTTCGCGGCACGCAGTAGCATCGCGGCAATATCGCGGGTCCTATCCATGTTCATGTCGTTCTCCTTACCGCCTGCTTGCAAGCGCCCAATGGCAACCGATGAAAGCGCTGTCAGCTTTTATCGCGGTTATGCGTATCGAGTCGGAAACTGCCCGGCATAAAATATTTCCGGTATTGAACGACGCAGCTAAAATTAAGCGGGTGGTTACTGGATGCGGGCTTCACAACGCCACTCTGCGCGAATGTGCTGTTTACATATAATCCGCTGGAAAAACGCCGCGAAGGATTTTCAATCTTCAGCACCTTTTTCGCAGCTTTCCGGCGAATCGCCACCCTGCATCGAAAAATGCATTCCAATTACATTCGCAAAACAGGAATCCGTGCACTCAAACGGTTCAGTCTTCCGACCTGCCGCCCGCACTTAAAAGCGCCCGACGTCAAGCCGGATGCGGCCTGGCGGTATGCGGGCTGTCAGAGCGAGCCGAGCCGGATTGACGGCTTTGAATCACATCAATCAGGTTAGCAAACGTTAAATTCAATCGCAAGAGAGATATTTAAGATTTTAGAAAGAAAACATCGTGTAACCGCCTTACGGGAAGATTGCGTGATTTTCTATCAGAGGAAAGACGCGATTGATTTTTTATTCTTTTGGACACAGCGGGCGATTTTTCGATTATCTGTAGGTGGCGCGCCCTCCTCACTGTCTACCCCAGTAACCGATTGCAATCCGGTCAGCGACCCAACGGCGGAGTTCTCCGATGCATCGACCAAATGACGATTTGCCGACCGTCGCACGGCGTCTCACGGCGGGCCAGAAACTGCTCGACGGCGTCGCTGCGGCCGAGGTCGCGAGACAGATGGGCATGGCCAAGACCACCGTCGAGCGATATCGCAAGCTATTGGAGCAAGGTGGGCTCGAGGCGCTGAGAAACATGAGCGTCGGCGGCCGCCATTCCGCACTCGCGGTGGCGGATCTGGACTGGTTGGCCCAGGCGCTGAGGGCCTCGCCGCGGGACTACGGCTTCGACGCCGACGGCTGGAGCAATGCGCGCATGCGCGAGCTGATTAGCCGTCAGTTCGGCATTTCGTACTCGCGAGTCTATGTATGGCAACTGGCCACCAGACTCGGCGTGTCTTATCGGCTCGGCCGGAATGCGCAGTAAAACGGCGGCCGTACCCAGCTAAAGCACGCGCGTGCGCATCGGCTCAGGCGCTTTCTCGAATTTTTGGCAGAAACTGCGGCGCCAGTTCGACCTCCGACCATTGGAACGGCAACGCGCCGCGACCGCGCCGCACTTCGCTCACATGAAACCGCACGAGTCGCTGCGCGCCCGCAAATGCCGCGAGTTCGTCGCCGTCCCAGATGATCTCTGCTCGCACCGCCAGATAAAGCAGATCGCCGGTTGCGAAGTCGATAAACAGCAGACCCGCGCGCGGATCGTGCACGAGGTTGCCGATCGTGTTGAAAAAGCGGTTGCCGCTGTAGTCGGGCGTGGTCAGCGTAGTTGCGTCGTCCACGCGCACGAAGCCCGGCGCACCGCCGCGATGGGAAACGTCGATCCCCTTTCCCGGCCCCGCTTCCTCGCTCAGATTCGCGCTGGCGATAAAGAACGTGTCCGCGCTCGCGAGCAACTCGCGGTCGGCACTGCTCAGAGGCGTGGCGATCTCGGGCTGCGCGCGTGTCGCGGCCGCGTCCCGCTCGATGAAAGACGGCGCGCGGCTCTGGATATACTTCGGGCAATTGCCGAAGCTCTGCGTGACTTCGACCTGCAACGTGTCGCCTGCCACGGACCGGACGACGCCATTTGCCCGATTGCGCCGCCGCGTACGCGGCTCGATGCCCAGCGCAGCAAGCTGCGCGCCTTCGCGCCAACCCGCGGCGAGCGGATCGCCAGCCAATGTGCCACCTTCGATGCGCAATGTCCGCGCATCCGGTGCCGAGACGAAACCCGGCGCACCCGCACGCAGCGTCGCCCACGGCTGAGCGCTCGCATCGACGCCGCCAATCACGACGAACGGCTGCGCGGCAAAGAACTCGCGATGCTGCTCAGGCATGAATCGGCGAATGCCCCGACGTCCCATCGACTCGGCCACCTCCCGCACACCCGCGCGCTGCTGCGCATCCTGCTCGCCGGCATGAAACGGCGACGCGGCGCTTGCCCAGTTATTCAACGGGACGAACTCGGACATGATCGGACTCCTTTGCAAGATCTGACGCAGCCGTCAACGCGTATCACGCCGCCAGCAAGCCCGCCTTCGTCGAAGGCATCGCGATGAAACGCGGCAGTGCCTCCACGCGCTGCAGCCACGCGCGAATGTTCGGATACGGCTGCAACGACACGCCGCCCTCGGGCGCGTGAGCGATATACGTGTGCGCGGCGATATCGGCGATCGTGACGTGCGCGCCAGCCACGAACGGCTTACCGGCAAGCTCCTCGTCGATCACGTCGAACAGCTTGACGGCGATCTGCTTCGCACGTTGGTGGTCGAGCGGCGCGCCGAACACCGTCACGAGCCGCGCCGCGCACGGCCCGTAGGCGATCTGGCCAGCCGCGAGCGACAGCCAGCGCTGCACCGCCGCGGCGCCGCGCGGATCGTCCGGCAGCCACGATGCGTCGCCATAGCGCTTCGCCAGATAGACCAGAATCGCGTTCGAATCGAACAGCGTGAGCTCCCCGTCCTTAATCGTCGGCACCTGACCGAATGGGTTCAGCGCGAGGTACTCGGGCTTGCGGTTGTCGCCCGCCTTCATGTTCAGCTCGATGACCTCGAACGGCAGATCGAGCAGCGTCAGAAACAGCTTCACGCGATGACCGTGGCCTGAAAGCAGCGTCGTATACAGCTTGATAGGCTCGGCGGGTCTGGCAGCGGGCATGGATGGCTCCGGATACGTTGAATGACACGCCCAGCATAAGGCGTAGGCACTGTCGCGCGGAAGCCCGATAATCCGGGAAACACAGTCAAGCGAGAATGGACAATCGATCATGGCCGATGTGCGCAACGTGAACCTGAACCGCCTCGCGATCTTCGTCGCGGTCATCGACGCGGGCTCGCTGAGCGCCGCCGCGACGCGGCTCGGGCTCGCGAAGACGATGGTCAGCACGCACATGCAGAGGCTCGAGGCGGAGGTCGGCGCGAGCCTGCTGGTGCGTACCACCCGGCGGCTCGGCGTCACCGAGGCGGGCCGCGCGTTCTACGAGGCGAGCGTGAAGATTCTGCATGCCACCGAGGACGCGCTGAACGCGCTCGGCGGGGAAACCTCACCGGTGCGCGGCACGCTGCGCGTCAGTGCGCCGAACGACTACGGCACGCTCGTCGTCGCGCCCGCGCTGGTCGAATTGCGCCGCACGCATGCGCAGCTCGACGTCGAGCTGCTGAGCAGCGACCGCTACGTCGATCTGATCGCCGATGGCATCGATGTAGCGATCCGGCTTGGTCGCCTCGCGGATTCCAACTATCGCGCGGTGAAGCTCGGCAGCTTCGTCAAATGGCTCGTCGCGAGTCCGGAGTTCCTGCGGACGTGGGGCGTGCCGGGCACGCCGGCCGCGCTGGAGACGCTGCCCTATTGCGCGTTGTCGGTGCTGCCGCATCCGTTGACGCTCGATTTGCGGCACGTCGACGGCAAGATCGCGAGCGTGCGTTGCGCGTCCGCGTTGCGCGTCAACACGGCCGATGCCTGCCGCGCGGCGACGCTCGCGGGCGGCGGCATCGGTCTGTTGACGGATTTTTCGATCGCGGACGACGTCGCGGCGGGACGGCTGATCCGGCTGCTGCCCGAATGGGCGAGCGCACCGGCGAGCATTCAGGCCGTATTCCCGCCGACGAGTCACCCGCCGGCGAAGGTGCGCGCGTTGATCGATACGCTGAAGCGAAGGCTCGCGGCGGAGCCTGCGGATTAGCACGGCAGATCCTTCTGGCGCTCCATTCCAGCGCAACGGCGGTTAGCTTCTATCCGCGTTATCGCCCGATTTGCTCTACTGCGACGATGCGCGCCGCACCCCGCGGCCTCGCCTGATCGTCAATGTGGAGAGCTTATGTCCGCCATTTCCCGTCCTGCTCAAGGGGTTCTCAGCGTCGCGTGTCCGAGCGCGGCGTCAAGGTGATCGGCGCCACCGCGCATTTCGTCACCGACGATCTCGACGAAGGTCCGATCATCGAGCAGGGAGTCGAACCGGTCGATCACTCGTACAGCCCCGAACGGCTGCTGACGACCGGACGCGACGTCGAATGCATTACGCTCGCGCGCGCGGTCAAGGCTTTCGTCGAGCGGCGTGTGTTCATCAACGGCGAGCGCACCGTCGTGCTGCGGTAAACAGAAAAACGCCGCTGAAAAGCGGCGTTTTCGTGTGCTGCGCCGACGCCTGGCCGAGTTACTTCACCCAGCTATCCACCCGGTCCGCATGCGCGCTGACCCACGCGTCGGCCGCTGCAGCCGGCTTTTCGCCATTCTGCGTGGCCAGCATCACCGTGTCGATCTCGCCCGGCTTCCATTGGAACTTCTTCAGGAACGCGACCACTGTCGGCGCTTTTTTCTCGAGCTCGGGATTCACCACGCTATCCACGTGCTCGGCTTCACCGAATACCTTCTTCGGATCGTCGAGGAACTTCAGCTTGTACTTGGCGAACATCCAGTGCGGCTTCCATCCGGTCACGATGATCGGCTTGCTGGCCGCCTCCGAGCGCGCCAGTTCGGCGGTCATCGCGCTTCCGGAACTCGGCATCAGCTGATAGTCGAGCCCATAGGCCTTGATCGCCTCGCTGGTTTTCTGCATCACACCCGCGCCGGCGTCGATGCCGACGATGCGCGCGCCGAACTCCGCCTTCTTCGCCTGCAGATCGCCGACGCTCTTCACGTCCGCGTTGTCCGGCACGATCAGACCGATCTTCGCGTCGTTGAAGTTCGGCCCGAGGTCGACCACCTTGTCCTTGAAGTTGTTCCAGTAGGCGCCGTGCGTGACCGGCAGCCACGCGGACAGCGTCGCGTCGAGATCGCCGCGCGCCACGCCCTGCCACATCACGCCGGCCGCCACCGGCACCAGTTGCACCTGATAACCGAGGCGTTTTTCGATCACCTCGGCGGCCACGTTCGAGGTCGCCACGCTATCGTCCCAGCCCTCCACGTAACCGATCTTGATGGTCGGCTTCGAATCGGCCGACACGCCCGCACTGACCGCCGCCAGCATCACCCCCAACGCGCTTGCCACCACTATCTTTCCGATCAGTCTCATCGACGTTCTCCCGTTGATCCATTTGCCCATTGACGCGTTTGCCATCGAACCGCACATCGCGTATTCAGAATCGCCAACCAGAATTGCCGGGTAGCGTTGTTTTGCGACATGCAGTTGTCCGCATGCGACTTCCACGCAATTCCGCCCAGTGTTTGCCGTGTTGTTGTGGTGTTATCAGTCGTATTACTTGTCGAGGACGAGATCGGTCAGCGGCTTGCTACAGCACAGCAGCACCATGCCCTGATCGATCTCGCGCTGACGGATACCGCCCGCGTGCTTCATCGCCACTTCGCCGGACACGAGCTTCACCTTGCAGGTGCCGCACATGCCTTGCGTGCACGACGCCGGCAGCCGCACGCCCGCCTGCTTCGCCGCATCGAGCACATGCTGGCCGCCGCCGCACTCGATCTCGCGATGACTGCGCGTAAAGCTCACCTTGAAACGCGTGGCGGTTTCGGCCGGCGCGCACGCATCGCTCAGCGTGTGCGCGACATGCGCTTCGGCCAATTGCGCGGCCACTTCGCTGACGGTCTCGAACGAGAAGCTTTCCTCGTGATAGTGCTGGCGATCGAAGCCGCCTTCATCGAGCAGATTGCGCACCGCCTGCATATACGGCGCGGGGCCGCACGTGAAAATCTCGCGCTCCAGAAAATCCGGCGCAATCAGTTTCAGCAGCGGCAGCGTCAGAAAGCCGGTGATGCCGGGCCAATTGGTGCGCGTGCCCACGCGTTCGCAGACGAACGCGGTGCGGAAATGCGCCTGATTGGCGGCGATCAGATCGAGCTCGCGCGCGAAGATGATGTCGTCCGGCGTACGCGCGCTGTGTACGAAGACGATATCGCTGTCCTCGCCGAGTTCATGATGCGCGCGGCTCATCGACATCAGCGGCGTGATGCCCGAGCCCGCCGACAAAAACAGCAACTTGCGCGCCGGATGCCGCGCGCAGGTGAATTCGCCGGCTGGACCCAGCACGCGTACCTGCATACCCGCATGCAGATGGTCGTGCAGCCAGTTGGACACCGGGCCGCCCGGCACGCGCTTGACGGTGATCGAAATCGTATGCGGCCGTGTGGGCGCAGACGAGATCGTATAGCAGCGATTGACGCGCTCGCCGTCAATCTCCAACTCCAGCGTGATGAATTGCCCCGGCTCGAACACGAACGCCCGACCGGATGGCGCGCGGAAGAAGAAACTCTTCACGTCGTGCGTTTCGCTGCGGACCTGGCAGCACTCCAGCGTGTCGTCGGCGTCGCTGTTCCAGCGCGCCGGCAGCGCGTCCCAGAAGCGCGGCTGGCTGACGCGGCTCGGCGCGTCTGCTGGATTCTGCGAAGTCTGCTCGATGTCCGGTTGAAACATGGCCTGATCGCGCATCATGGTTGTCCCCCCGCTCCTCATTGCGGTCTTGCGCTCAGCGCACGAACGACACGACTTTCTCGTCGTGCACCGCCCGTGGGTTCGCGTCGTAATCCGCGAGACGGCCGATATACCACTCGCAGAACTTTTCGACGAGTCCTTCGGTGAACGGCGAATAAGGACCCGGCTCATACGCGCTGCTCGTCGCGCCGCGCTGCGAATATTCGACGAGCGCGCGATCCTGGTCGTTGGTCGCGCGCCACACGGCGGTCAGATTGTCGAGGTCGTAATCGATGCCTTCGCGCGCGTCCTTGTGCACGAGCCATTTGGTGCGCACCAGCGTCTTGCCGGCCGACAGCGGAAGCGCCGAGAAACTGACGATGTGGTCGCTCATGAAGTGATGCCACGAATTCGGCTGGGTCCAGAACGACAGGCCGCCGAGATCCGCATGCCTGAAACCGCCGAGCAGCTTCTTCGAGGCGACCTTCGCGTCGAGCGTCTGCGATTCGCCGTCGCGATCGAGCGGCAGACGTTGCGTACGAAACCCGGTGACCAGGTCGGCGAGCCGCTCGATTTCCGCCGACGGCAACTGCATCGCCTCCCACTGCGCGGTGCGGCGCGCGACCGTCGTCTCGAACGCGGCCATGCCCTCCTCGTTCGCCGGCGTGCGCTGATAACCGAAACCGTATTCGTACAGCGAGATGGTCAGCTCCGGATGGTTCGCCACGCAGTGATAGCACTCGCGATTGTTTTCCATCGTCAGCTTCCAGTTGCCCTCCTCGATGATGTCGATCGACGCGGCGATCTTGCAGCCGGCGAGATCGTGCGGCAACAGATACGGTTCCATCGCGGCGCGCATCACGGCGAAATCGGCGGGCGGCTGCTCGGCGAGGCAGATGAAAATCAGTCCGGCGAGATTTTCGACATACACCGCTTTCAGACTATGTTTGCAGCGCTCGAACTGCTCGCCCATGTGCTCGGCGAACATCAGGTCGCCATTGAGGCTATACGTCCAGCTGTGATACGGACAGACGATATTGCCGAGCGAGCCCTTGCCGGTATTGCACAGACGCGCGCCGCGGTGGCGGCATACGTTATGAAACGCACGCACCCGCATGTCGTCGTCGCGCACGATCAGGATCGAATCGTCGCCGATCTCGACCGTCACATAGTCGCCCGGCTCGGGCACGTCGGGCTCGACCGCGACCTGAATCCAGTGCTGGCGGAAAATCGCGTCGATGTCGAGCGCGAAGATGTGCTCGCTGGTATAGAACGGCGCTTCCAGCGTGTAGTTCTGCTTGCGGCGTTCGATCATTGCGCGAACGTCTGCGGAAACTTTCATTGTGTGCTCCGTTGCGTGTCACGTCTGGCGCCGCGCCAGGCCCTCCTGGTCGCATGCTGGGCCGAGCCGGAATTCAGTAATCCACCAGTTGATGCTCGCGCAAATACGCGAGTATCACTTGTGCTTTTTCGACGGAACTCCCTTCAATTACGACGCTGCCGCCGCGGCTCTCGGTCGTCGTCGCTGACAGCATGCGCGCGTGGCCCGAGCGCTTTTCGGCGGCGGCGAGGCGGACCGGTTTCGCTGTGGCGGGGCCGATCGTCCATGCGGACTGTTCGCGAGTGGTGCCGTGCCGCGCGTCGGCGACCGGCGCGACGGCGCGCTCGATCGTGCCTTCGCGCATGCGTGCATACGCGTACGAGGTCGCGACGTTCGCGAGCGGATGCACGGCAACCAATGCCGGCAGCCGCACTTCGACGCGCCGTCGCAGGCCCTTCGGCATGAACTGCCGGACCTGCGCTCGACCATCGCGCAGCGCCACATCGACGGCGGCGCCGATGAGCGGCACCGCCAGCGCATGCGCGACGCGATACGGCAGCATGCCGCTATCGAAACCGCCTTCGGCGCGCGTGCCGGTCAGCACCAGCTCGTAGCCACGCAAACGCCTGGCGAGTTGCGGCGCAGGATCGGCGGCGGGCGGCATCTCGAGCACTTCGACCGAACGCGCGCCGAGCGCCAGATACTCGTTCAACGCGGCGTTCGACGGATCGCCCGCGTGCAGCACGTCGAGCGTCGCGCCATGCGTTCTGACGAGCGACAGCGCCAGCGTCAACGCCGCCGCATCATTGCGGCTGTAGCGCGCGACGCCGCTGACCGGGTGACGTCCGACTGAAACCAGCACGGCGATCTTCATGCGAGCACTCCTTCGGCAAGCTTGCCCGGCCGCAGCAGCGCGGCCGAGGTGGCGCGGGCACCGCGCGCCGCGGTCGCCGCCTCGTTGAGCGCCGCGATGGTTTCCTGCGCGTCGGCGATCACGGTCAGATTCGCGCGCTTCGCGATCGGCGCGCTCGCGTCGAGATTCACCGCGATCACATGGCGGCAATCCTTGATGCCTTGCAGATGCTGCACCGCCCCCGAGATGCCGAACGCGATATACACGCTCGCCTCGACGGTCTTGCCGGTCGCGCCGATCTGCTTGTCGCGCGTGAACTTGCCGTCGTCGACGGCAACCCGGCTGGCACCGATCGCCGCGCCGAGGGTCGTCGCGAGTCGCTCGAACGTGGGCACGTCGCTGACGCCGTTGCCCGCCGACACGATGAAATCCGCCTCTTCCAGCGCGACCTGCGCCGCGTCGATTTCGTCGATGCCGAGATCGTGTATCGCTCGTTGCGCGACCGTGCTGTCCGCTTCGCGGTCGACGCGCCACGCGACCCGCTCGCCCGCGCCGACGAATGGCAGCTTCGGATCGACCGCATTCGGCTCGAGCAGCACGACCTCGGGCAGCGCGCGGCTGGCGAGCGCCGAATTCGCGCGAATATAGGTGCACACGTGCCTGGCATCGATCTCGACGACGTGCGTCGCGACGCTTGCATCGGCCGCCGCCGCATAGCGGCGGCCGAGGTCGCCGTCGCCGGTCGCGTTGTCGGGCAGCAAGACACGGGCTGGCGCATAGGCCGCGACGCAGGCCGCCAGCGCATTCAGTTCGTCGTCCGGCGCGTACGTGCGGCGATCGAACATCGGCAATTCGATCAGCTTGTCGGCGCCGAGCGCGGCGGCATCGCCGGTGAATTCGCCGAACACCAGCAGCACGACTTCGCTGTGCGTGTCCGCGATCAGCGCGGCGGCCGCGAGCGTCTGGCGCGCATGTTCATCGAGCGCGCCGCGGTCCGCGTGCGCCGCGACCAGCAGCACATGGCGCGGCGCGGCCGTCGTGCGGCGCGGCTTCGGCTGTTCGCGATGCCCGGCATGACGCGCATCAGACCGTGTGGCACTGTCGGCGTCCGCGATGCCAATGACGCCGAGCGTGATGCGCCTGAGTCCCTGTGCCGTCACCGTGAACGGCCGGCGCGGATCGATTCGTTTGAGCGTATTCATCATCGCGTTACTCCAGCGCCGCGGCGACCAGTTCGGCGACGTCCAGCACTTCCGGTCGCGGCCCCACCACCCCTTCGAGCATCGCGGTGCAATTCGGGCAGCCGACCGCGACGATCTCCGCGCCGCTCGCGCGCGCGTCGTCGATACGGATGTCGGGAATCCGCCGTTTGCCCGGGATATCGGTCAACGGTGCGCCGCCACCGCCACCGCAGCAGCGTCCACGCAGGCCGTGACGCTCCATCTCGACCACCTTGATGCCGATGCTCTTCAGCACCCGGCGCGGCGCTTCCGTCTCGCCGTTGTAGCGGCCCAGATAGCACGGGTCGTGATACGTGATGTTGCGCGCCGCGACGGCGGCGGCCGCGCGCGGCGACAGCTTGCCGCTCGCGATCAGTTCGTCGATCAGCGCCGTGTGATGCTGGACCTGATAGAACCCGCCGAGCGCGCGATACTCGTTGCGCAGGCTATGCAGCACATGCGGATCGGCGGTAACGATGCGCGCGAACGAGTACTGCGCGAGCGTCCCGATCAGCGTACGGGCCAGTTGCTGGAACGTCGCTTCGTCGCCGAGCCGCCGCGCGGTGTCGCCGGTATCGGTCTCGACACCGCCCAGCACCGCGTAATCGACGCCCGCGCGGTTCAGCACCTTGACGAGCGCGCGCAGCGTGCGCTGATAGCGCATGTCGAACGCGCCTTCGCCGGCGATCAGCAGCACGTCCACGTGACGGCCCGGCTGCGCGACCTGCACCTGCAGATCGACGGCCCAGTCGTAGCGCGCGCCGATGTCGTAGCCGTTGAGGCTGCCGGTTTCGCGCAGATTCGCGAGCGTCGCCGGCCCCTTGCCCGGCACGCTGCCTTCGACGAGCGTCTGATTGCGGCGCATGTCCACGATCGCGTCCACGTGCTCGATCAGCATCGGGCACTCCTGCACGCAGGCGCGGCAGGTCGTGCAGGACCACAGCGTGTCCGCTTCGATCAGCGTCGAGATCAGCGGCTTGGCGGGCGCGCCCGCGTGCTTGCCGACAGGAATGCCGGGCGTCGGGCTGCCTGCGTACTGCGCGTCGGTGCCGCCGACCATGCCGGTTACCAGATCCTGGATCAGCTTCTTCGGATTGAGCGGCTGACCGGCCGCGAACGCGGGGCACGCCGCTTCGCATTTGCCGCATTGCACGCAGGCGTCGAAGCTGAGCAACTGGTTCCAGCGGAATTCGACCGGCTTGCCGACGCCATATTCTTTCGCGTCGAGCAGCGGGGTTTTAAGCGCGGTGGGCGGCACGGCATCGCCAGCGTGACGCGCTGCGGTGGAATCGGCAAAGCGCTCCTGACGCGGATGAAACGCGAGATGCAGCAGTCCGGCCAACGCATGTTTCATCGGGCCGCCACGCGCCGCGCCGAACGTCATCGTGAACGCGCCCGCCGCGATCAACAGCGCGACGATCACCGCGAGCGCGCCGGACATCATCGTCGCCGGCAGCGCGATGAACAGCGCGAGACCGAGCGCGAACGCGCCCAGTAGCAACGGCAACTGATCCCACGGCCCGCGCGAGAGTCGCGCCGGCACCGTCTTCGCGCCATGCCGGCGACGCCACACGAACACCGTGCCGATCAGCATCGCCAGCGCGGCGAGAAAGATCAGTTTGTCCAGCCACGGCGAGTAGATCGCGAGACCGTAGTTGACGAACACGAGCGCCATCGCGAGGATGGCTCCGCCCGCCGTGGCAACGTGCGTGTGGGCGATATACGGATCGCGCGCGACCACGTGATGCAGGTCGACGAAGTAACGCTTCGGGATCGCTACCAGATTGGCCCAACCATAGGCACCCGCGACGGTCGCACGGCCCTCGCGCCAGTAGGCGGCGCGGCGCGCCAGCGCGAACGCGAGACCGGCCACCGACACCCACAGCAGGACGGTGATGACAAACACGGGGCTCATCGTCAGAAATCCTTG
Source organism: Paraburkholderia sp. CI2 (assembly GCF_014201055.1). Taxonomy (NCBI): domain Bacteria; kingdom Pseudomonadati; phylum Pseudomonadota; class Betaproteobacteria; order Burkholderiales; family Burkholderiaceae; genus Paraburkholderia; species Paraburkholderia sp. CI2. Next base: position 86,794 of record NZ_JACHDL010000029.1, on the reverse strand, counting down.
CAAAGGCGCAGCGCGTCGTAGATCGCGCCGTGAATGTTGTGCATCGAGATGCAGTCGCCGACCCGGAACAGCAGGAAGCGGCCGTCGCCGAGCTGCTCGTCGAGACACGGTTGCGGTTCGGACGCGAACAGCTTGTGTACGTCGACCTGGCCGCGATTGACCGATTCAGGCTTCAGCTTCCAGTAAAGCCGGTCGTTCGGCGTACTGCCGTTTTCGATCACCACCTGATCGACCGCGCGCTCCTCCTGCTCCTCGGTGTACTCGTTGCGGATCACGGCGATCTTCTTGCCGTCCTCCTCGTACACCCTGTCGAGCCAGTAATTGGGCGTATGGATCACGCCTTGCGCGTACAGACGGCGATAGAAGATCGGGAACGTGGTGCCGCCGACGTCGTCGGCGACCTTCACGTCGGGCGTGACGATCTCCACGTTGGCGCCGCGGCTCGCGATGAAATCGGCGACGCCCGCGCCCGCATGCGTGCTGACGCCGTCGTACACGAGCACGTTTCTGCCCGGCTCGACCTTGCCGGCCAGCACGTCCCACGAACTGACCGCGAGCCCCGCGTCGACGCCCCACGCCGCGACCTGCGACGTGAACGCCGAACCGCCGGTGGCGAGCACGACGATGTCGGGCTTCTCGGCCATGATGGTCCGCTCGTCGGCGGCGACACCGAGGCGGCGGTCCACGCCGAGGCGCTTCGTCTCCATGTCGAACCAGCGCACGATGCCCGCCATCTGCTCGCGCTGCGGCGCTTTCGCCGCCAGCATGATCTGGCCGCCCACGTGATCGTTCTTTTCGAACAGCACCACGTCGTGACCGCGCGACTTCGCGACGCGCGCCGCTTCGAGCCCCGCCGGCCCCGCGCCGACCACCACGACCTTGCGCTTCGGCCCGCGCGACCTGGCGATCACGTGCGGCATCGTCGCTTCGCGCGAGGTCGCCGCGTTCTGCACGCACAGCACATCGAGCCCGTTGTACTGACGGTCGATGCAGTAGTTCGCGCCGACGCACTGCTTGATTTCGTCCTCGCGGCCATCGCGGATCTTGATGACCATATGCGGATCGGCGATCTGTGCGCGCGTCATGCCGACCAGATCGACCATGCCGATCGCGAGCAGCCGCTCTGCCTGGCCGGCGTCGCGAATGCTTTGCGCGTGCATCACCGGCACCTTGACGACCTGCTTGATGCCGGCCGCGAGATGCACGAACGGCTCGGGCGGCAGCGCCATCGGCGGCATGCAGTTGGCGAGCGTATTGTGGGTGTCCGCGCCGGAACCGATCACCCCGAGATAGTCGATCAGACCGCTTTCGCTCATCGCCTGGGCAATCTCTTTCAGCTGCTCGTGATCGAGCCCATCTTCGTGGAATTCGTCGCCACACATGCGCAGGCCGACGCAGAAGTCGGCACCCACCGCCGCGCGCACCGCCTGCAACACTTCGACGCCGAAACGCAGGCGGTTTTCGAGCGAGCCGCCCCATTCGTCGGTACGGAAGTTGGTGCGCGGGCTCCAGAACTGATCGATCAGATGCTGATGCGCCGCCGAGATCTCGATGCCGTCCATGCCCGCATCCTTCACGCGCTTCGCGGCCGCCGCGAAGTCGCCGATGATGCGGCGGATCTCTTCGACCTCGATGATCTTCGCGTTGCCGCGATGCACCGGCTCGCGCACTCCCGACGGCGACATCAGATGCGGCCAGTGCTCGCCGTGAAACGCCGAGCGGCGTCCCATGTGGGTGGCCTGAATCATGATTTTCGCGCCATGCGCGTGCATCGCTTCCGCGAGCCGCGCGAGCGGATCGACGATCCGGTCGGTGGCGAGATTCACCGACTTCCACCAGCCTTGCGGGCTGTCGATCGACACCGGGCTCGAACCGCCGCACACGGCGAGTCCGACTCCGCCCTTCGCCTTTTCCTCGTAGTAGCGGATATAACGGTCGCCGGGCAGGCCACCCGGCTCCGCATAGACCTCTGCGTGCGCGGTACTGACGATGCGATTGCGCAGCGTCAGCTGGTTCAACGTGAGCGGCTTGAAAAGGTTCGGGTAACGCATCGCGATCGACCTCGGAATGCCCGGATTAGATTGACGCGAGCGGCGAGACTTCGAACACGCAGTGCTCGTGTCCCTCCGCCGCGCAGCGTGCCTCTTTCGACTGCGACGGCGGGCCCTTGCGCGCGCCGTCGGGCGCGGTATCGTTGACCCAGTCCATCGCGCCCGCGAACCAGCCGGCGAACATGTAGCAAAGCTTGCCGGTCTTGCCCGGTTGCGCGAGCACGAACGACGAGTGCCGCAATTCGATCCGCGCATGCGAGCTGGCCGGATCGGCTTCGATGATCCTGAAGATGCCCCAGCCGCGCTGCGACAGACGGTTCAGGTAGTGCTCGAATACCGCCATGCCGGCAAGACCATGTTGCTTCGCTTCCTTCTCGCACCAGAAATAGGCGGACTTGTGACCGGCCTTGTAGAGAATTCCGGCGTACGTGTCGCGGCCGAGCGCTTCCTCGACGGCGACGTGGTTGTTGGTGAAGAAGTGGCGCGGCACGTACAGCATCGGCAGCGCGTTGGTGGTCCAGACGCCGGTGTGCGGATCGACGTCGATAGGCAGTTGGGGTTGCATGTGGAGACTCCGTTTCGTGTCCGCTATGAAAACAAGGGCTAAAGCTCACACCTTCCAGACTTCGCCGAACACCCGTACCCAGTTTTCGCCCATGATCTTGCGGATGCGCGTCTCGCTCCAGCCGGCGCGTTCCATCGCGGCGGTCAGGTTCGGAAACTCGCCGATCGTGCGAATGCCTTCGGGATTCACGACCTTGCCGAAGTTCGTCAACTGGCGATAACGGCCCTTGTCGTGCGTGATCCAGTCGAAAAACTCGGTGCTGTAGCCCTGCGTGAAATCCGTGCCGATCCCCACCTGGTCCTCGCCGATCAGGTTCACCACGTACTCGATCGCCTCGATATAGTCCTCGACGGTCGCGTCCGGTCCGCGCTTCAGGAACGGCGCGAACATCGTCACGCCGACGAAGCCGCCCGCGTCCGCGATCTCCTTCAGTTGCTCGTCGGTCTTGTTGCGCGGATGCTCCTTGAGCCCGGACGGGCAGCAGTGCGAATAGCAGACCGGCTTCTTCGACGCCGCGATCGCCTCCGACGACGTCTTGCCGCCCACATGCGACAGATCGACCATGATGCCGACGCGGTTCATCTCCTGAATCACTTCGCGCCCGTAGCCGGACAGACCGCCGTCGCGTTCGTAGCAGCCGGTGCCGACCAGGTTCTGCGTGTTGTAGCAAAGCTGCACCACGTTGACGCCGAGATCCTTGAACGCTTCGATATAGCCGAGGTTGTCCTCGAACGCATGCGCGTTCTGGAAGCCGAAGATGATGCCGGTCCTGTTCTCTTGCTTGGCGCGGAAGATGTCGTCGGTGGTGCGCACCAGCGTGAGGATCTCGCTGTATTGGCGGATTTGCTGCTTCATTTCGGCGATGTTGTCGACGGTCTTCTGAAAACTCTCCCAGACCGACACCGTGCAGTTCACCGCGGTCACGCCGCCCTTGCGCATGTCCTCGAACACCGAGCGCTCGAACTTCGAAATGTTCAGCCCGTCGATGATGATGCTGTTCTCGTGCAGTTGACTCATCGTTTGCTCCACGCGTACTCAGTAAATGGGAAAGCGCTCGCACAGCGCGAAAATCTCGCGGCGCACGCGTTGTTCGGTTGCGGCATCGCCTTCGGGCGACACGCGGAGCGCATCGAGCACCTCGACGATCAGACGCCCGACCTCGCGAAACTCGCTGACGCCGAAGCCGCGTGTCGTCGCCGCCGGTGTGCCGAGGCGGATGCCGGAGGTGATGGTCGGCTTCTCCGTATCGAACGGAATGCCGTTCTTGTTGCAGGTGATGCCCGCGCGCTCCAGCGCCTGTTCGACCTGATTGCCCTTGAGCCCCTTCGGCCGCAGATCGACCAGCAGCAGATGGTTGTCGGTGCCGCCCGTCACCAGATCGACGCCGCCCGACGTGAGCACCTCGCCCAATGCCCGCGCGTTCGCGAGCACGCTGTCGATATAGGTTTTGAAGCCCGGCTGCAGCGCCTCGCCGAATGCGACTGCCTTGCCGGCGATCACGTGCATCAGCGGGCCGCCCTGCAAGCCGGGGAACACGGCAGAGTTGATCTTCTTTGCGATCTCCTCGTCGTTGGTCAGCACGAATCCGCCGCGCGGACCGCGCAAGGTCTTGTGGGTGGTCGACGTGACCACGTGCGCATGCGGGACCGGATTGTCATGGCGGCCGGCCGCGATCACGCCGGCGATATGCGCCATGTCCACCATCAGCTTCGCACCGGCGCCATCGGCGATCGCGCGCAGCCGCGCGAAGTCGAGCGCGCGCGGATAGGCGGAGAAGCCGGCGATCAGCAGCGTCGGCTTGTGCTGTTGCGCCAGTTCCTCGATCTGCTCGTAGTCGATCAGCATCGTGTCGCGCCGCACGCCGTACTGCACCGCGTTGAACCACTTGCCCGACATCGCGGGTTTCGCGCCGTGCGTCAGATGCCCGCCCGCGTCGAGCGACATGCCGAGCACCGTATCGCCCGGCCTGGTGAGCGCGAGCATCACCGCGCCGTTCGCCTGCGCGCCGGAATGCGGCTGCACGTTGGCGAACTTCGCGTCGAACAGCTGCTTGATACGATCGAGCGCGAGCGTCTCGATCGCGTCGACGTATTCGCAACCGCCGTAGTAACGTTTGCCCGGATACCCTTCCGCGTACTTGTTGGTCAGCACCGAGCCCTGCGCGTCGAGCACCGCGCGCGACACGATGTTTTCCGACGCGATCAGCTCGACTTGCGACTGCTGACGCTCGAGCTCTTTCAGAATGGCGCCGCGCACGGCGGAATCGCGCGCCGTTAGCGAGTCTTCGAAGAAGGGATTCGGGTTCGACATGGAAGGTCCGTGAGAACGTTGACGGGGAGGCTGCTGCGGGTTGCCGGCGGGATCGCGCTACCGCTTTGCCTTGGGTCTATTCTTGACGGTCACCCGGCGCGTCTATTTACGAATTCAGACGCGTTCTTTGCCTTTTCCGCCATGCGCAACCTTTTTCGACAAGTCGGCGCGATCCGCGCGCTCAGCGCTGCACTACAACGCAGTATTCCTGCGCCGATCGGGTGCGCTGCAAAGGCGTCGCCGCGCTGTTCCGGTGCCGCGCGGATGGTTTCATCAGTCGATTGCTTAGCTATTCCAGGCTTTGTGCGCAGTATCCAAGGGTTTAGCCTGATGGCACGGTAGTTGCCCTGATACTCAGAATTCGGATAGTCGCCCTCCCCACGACGACGCGGCATTTACATCAGGAATCACCGTTCCCATGTCCACCGATCGCACGGCATCGTTGTCGCATTTCGCATTCATGCCGGTACCCAACTTCACGATGATCGCCTTCTCGAACGCGATCGAAGTGCTACGCATGGCGAACTATCTGACGGGCCAGACGCTTTACCGCTGGTCGATCGTGAGTCCCGCCGGCGGGCCGGTCATGGCGAGCAACGGGTTATCCGTCGATACGGGGCCGGTCGAATGCGTCGGGCAACCCGACATCGTGTTCGTGGTTGGCGGCATCGACGTGCAGCGCTCCACCACCGCCGAGCATCTGTCCGCGCTGCGCCGTTTCGCGCGCATGGGCTGCGTGCTGGGCAGTCTTTGCACGGGCACCTATGCGCTCGCGCGCGCCGGCCTGCTGGCCGGTTATGCGTGTGCGATTCATTGGGAAAACATGTCGGCGCTGAAGGAAGAGTTTCCCGATACGCGCTTTCTGAAAGAGCTATTCGTGATCGATCGCGATCGCGTGACCTGTACCGGCGGCGTCGCGCCGCTCGACATGATGCTGAACCTGATCGCGCCGCGTGTTGGCACCGCTCGGGTCACGCAGATCGCCGAGCAGTTCATCGTCGAACACGTGCGCGACACCAGCGCGCAGCAGAAGATGCCGCTCGTCGCGCGGCTCGGCTCGGCCAACAAATCGCTGTTCGAAGTGATCTCGCTGATGGAGAACAACATCGAGGAGCCGCTGTCGCGCGAAGAACTGGCGCGGCTCGCCGGCATGTCGCAACGGCAGTTGCAACGGCTGTTCCGCGAACATCTGGGCATGACGCCGACGCACTACTATCTGACACTGCGCCTGCGGCGCGCGCGCGAGCTGCTGTTGCAGACCGACATGTCGATCATGCACATCACGATGGCCTGCGGCTTCCAGTCGGCATGCCACTTCTCGAAGAGCTATCGCGATGCGTTCGGCACCGCGCCGACGCGCGAGCGTCGCAAGCAGGTGCCTTCGCTATCCGGTGCGCCAGTGATGGCGGCTTGATCAAGGAACAGAAGCGCCGCGTGCCCGGCAGGCCACGCAGCGCTTTAGCGGCCAACCAGACTCAGGCCGCCTTCAATAGCCCACGCGGGTCGATCACAAATTTCTTCGGCGCGCCGCCGTCGAATTGCCGGTAGCCCTCGGGCGCATCGTCGAGCGACACCAGATCTCCGACCTGCAGCGTCTCGACGTCGCGCCCTACCTCGATCACTTCGCCGGTAATCTCGTGCCCGAGTACCAGGCCGACCTCGGCAGTCGTGCGGCCACGCACCATATGCTGATCGGAGCCGCAGATATTCGTGCTGGTTCGTGAGCGGCACGCCGCACACGCTGCGCGGCGCGCCGTTTCACCAGCGTTGCGGCCTACAACTTTTTCTTTACCCCCGCGCAACATATCCTCGTTTGCCAGCGGTTCGCAAAAGCCCGATAGTGCTGCCTCAGCCGAATCGCCGATCCACCGATTCACACTCCCCCGACCGAGGACCCGTTTGCCATGAAGACCCGAGCGCTCAAACTGATAACAACCGCCACGTTCGCGCTGTTCACGCTCTGCGCGATCTCACCCGTCGGCCACGCGGCCGAGCCCACCGCCGCGCAACTCCAACCCACCATCGATGCCGCGATCAGGCCGCTGATGGCGAAGTACCATATCGCCGGCATGGCGGTCGGCGTGATCGACGACGGCAAGCCCTACGTCTACAACTATGGCGTCGCATCGACGCAAACCGGCAAGCCGGTCACACGCGATACGCTGTTCGAACTCGGCTCGGTCAGCAAGACCTTCACGGCGACGCTCGCGTCGTATGCGCAGCTCGACGGCAAGCTGTCGTTGTCGGACGGCACGGAACGCTATCTGCCGACGCTGCGCGGCCGCCCGTTCGGCAAAGTCAGCCTGCTGAACCTCGGCACGCACACACCTGGCGGTCTGCCGCTACAGGTGCCGGACGACATCCATAACGACGCGCAATTGCTGCGGTACTTCCACGACTGGGAGCCCGCTCATGCGCCCGGCACGTTCCGCACCTACTCGAATCCCGGCATCGGCACGCTCGGCCTGATCACCGCGAAGACCATGGGACAGGATTTCACCGTGCTGATGCAGCAACGCGTGTTTCCGGCGCTCGGCATGAAGAGCACCTATATCGACGTGCCCGCGGCGAAAATGCCGGACTACGCGCAGGGCTATGCGAAAGACGGTGCGCCGATCCGCCTGACGGGCGGCGTGATTTCCGCCGAAGCCTATGGCGTCAAGTCGACCGCCGCCGACATGCTGCGTTTCGTGCAGGCAAACATGAATCTGATTCCGCTCGACAGCCAGCTCCAGCGTGCGATCACGGATACCCATACCGGCTACTTCCAGGCCGGGGTGCTGACTCAGGATCTGATCTGGGAGCAGTACCCGTATCCGGTCGCGTTGCCGACCTTGCTGGCCGGCAATTCGCCGGAGATGGTCCTCAACGGCACGCCGTCGACCGCAATCAAACCGCCGCTGCCGCCGCAGCAGAACGTCTGGATCAACAAGACCGGATCGACCAACGGCTTCGGTGCGTATGTCGCGTTCGTGCCGCAAAAACGCATCGGTATCGTAATGCTCGCCAATCGCAATTTCCCGAACGAAGCGCGCGTGAGCGCCGCGCATCAGATCCTCACGGCGCTGGATGGCGGCAAGCCCTGATACGGCGTGGACTTACGGGCGCAGCCGCGCACGCGCTGCGCCGGCGATCCGCGCGAGCGCATCCGCGCTCAGACGGGCCGCGATTTTCTCGACGTACGCATGATGCCGCGCTTCGAGCGGCGCACCGAGCTCCCGCGCGAGCAGATAGCGGATCAGCGCAATGCGCCGATGACGCAGCGCGATACTTTGATCGAGCAGCGCGAGCGCGGCGCCGGCATCGCGCTCATCGCACGCGTGTGCCGTGAGAAGCGAGGTGGCCGCGCGTGCCGACGTCATGGCGAAATCAGCAAAGCGAACCGCGCGTCGCTCAGCACATCAACGGCTCGGCGGCGTCGAGCATGATCCTGACGAAGTAATCCGCGAAACTGCGACGCACGACGATGTCGAAACTGTCGGCGGCCGTGGGCAGCAACGTGATCGACGCCTTGAAGTAATGGCTCTGCGCGCACTGCCCCACCCCGAACAGTTTCGGATGCAGATCGAGTGGACAGCCGCGCGCGAGCACGTCGCGCGTGCGCGTGCCGCTGATTTCAAGGACCGTATAGCCGCTGCCTACATCGACCGCCGATGCGAACACGCCCGCGAACGCCGCGCCGAGCTTCGCCTGCAACGGCGCCGTGCGCGTCGCATCGTGCGCGGTCTCCGAACGCACGAGCCATTCGTCCGGGCCGAGCCAGACCATGTCGTAGCCGTTGCCGCGCGCGACGGTGTTCGGCTTCTCCGGCGGCTTGCAGCCGATCACCTGTTCCACCGCGCGAATGAACGCCGCGTCGCGCGTATCGCCGCGCACGTTCACGAGTTCGAGAAATGGCCGCTCGCCGAGCCGGAACGCGGCAGTCGCGTTGGCCTGATGCTGTTTCAGCAGCCCATCCACACCGACCAGCGGCGACTCCTGCCACGCGCCGTTTTGCCGCCCGAGCGTGCGGTCCACGATGGACACCGTCCCGCCTGTTTCATTCCACATGTTGACGTGCTCCTTCGCTGTCGTAGAACACCGGACTCGCGATCTTCGCCGCGATCTGTTTGCCGCTTGCGAGCGGAATCGTGACGGTCGTGCCGATCTTGTCGAGACCGCCCTTGACGACCGCCATCGCGATCGAGCGTTGCAGAATCGGGCTGTAATAGCTCGACGTGACGTGCCCGAGCATCGGCGCGGTGTCGCCCTGGAACGGACCGGCGACGATCTGCGAGCCCTCGGGTATCACGAACGACGCATCCTCCGCGAGCAGCCCGACCAGTTGCTTGCGTCCCGCCTTCGCGGTGTCCGAGCGGGCGAGCGAGCGCTTGCCGAGAAAGTCCTTCGAGTTCGCGACGAGCCCGCCCATGCCGAGGTCGTGCGGCGTCATCGAGCCGTCCGTATCCTGGCCGACGATGATGTAGCCCTTCTCCGCGCGCAGCACGTGCATCGTCTCGGTGCCGTACGGCGTGATGTTGAACTCCGCGCCCGCGGCCATCAACGCTTCCCACACCGCGCGTCCGACGTTGGCCGGCACGTTCACCTCATACGCGAGTTCGCCCGAGAAGCTGATGCGCATCACGCGCGCCGCCGCGCCCGCGACGGTGCCTTCACGATACGTCATGAACGGAAACGCCGCGTTCGCGAAGTCGATGTCGTCGCAGACCTTTTGCAGCACCTTGCGGCTCATCGGGCCGACTACCGCAAAAGTAGCCCAGTGATCGGTGACCGACGCGAGCCGCACGCGCAGGTCGGTCCATTCGGTTTGCAGCCAGCGTTCGAGCCACGTGAGCACACGCGCCGCGCCGCCGGTGGTGGTCGTCATCATGTAGTGCTGCTCGGCGAGGCGCACGGTCACGCCGTCGTCGAAGATCATGCCGTTTTCGTCGAGCATCAGGCCGTAGCGGCACTTGCCGACTTCGAGCCTGGTCCACGGATTCGTGTACACCCAGTTCAACAGTTTCGCGGAATCGGGGCCCTGAATATCGATCTTGCCCAGCGTCGACGCATCGAGAATGCCGACGCTCGTGCGCACCGCGAGCGCTTCGCGCGCAACCGCCGCGTGCAGATCCTCGCCCGCCTTCGGGTAGTACCACGGACGCTTCCAGTTGCCGACGTCCTCGAACGCCGCGCCGTGTTCCACGTGCCATTCGTGCACCGCCGTCTTGCGCACCGGATCGAGCAATTCGCCCAATTCCCGGCCGGCGAAAGTGCCGAACGTGACCGGCGTGTAGTTCGGCCGGAACGTCGTCGTGCCGGTCTCGGGAATGGTCTTACCGAGCGCCTGGGCGAGAATCGCCATGCCGTTGATGTTGCCGAGCTTGCCCTGGTCGGTGCCGAAGCCCATCGCGGTGTAGCGCTTCACGTGTTCGACGGATTCGAAGCCTTCGCGCGCCGCGAGGAAGATATCGGCCGCCGCGACGTCGTTCTGGAAATCGACGAACTGCTTGGGCCCGCGCGTGGCCAACTCGCGTCCGCCGACGAGCCACAGCGGTTCCAGCTTCGTTTCGCTCAGTTCGGCGACCTGCACCGGCTTTGGCCGCGCGACGATGTGCCCGGCCGCGCGCGCCGCTTCGACGCCGGCGTCGAGCGCGAAGCGGATGCCCTGGCCGAGCGTGAAGTCGCCCGCGCAGGCGCCGACGCTGGTCTCAGGCTGGACCGCCTTGCCCGGCACGAAGCAGGCCTTGTCGTCATGCCAATGGGCCTTGCCGCCCGACTGCGCGAACAGATGCAGCACCGGGCTCCAGCCACCCGACATCGCGAGCAGATCGCACGGCAGTTGGCCCTGCTGAGCGGTGATCTGCCCTTTCGCATACGAGGCGAGCGACACCGACGCGACGCGCAGCTTGCCATGCGCCGCCGTGACCACCGTGCCGTTCAGCACCTTGATGCCATGGCGGCGCGCGAGCGCCGGCAGCGTGCCCTTCGATGCGCCCGCGCGCGGATCGATGACGCTCACCTGCGCGCCGGCCGCTTTCAGGTCGAGCGCGCATTGATAGCCGTCGTCGTTGTTCGTGAACACGATCGCATTGCGACCCGGCAGTACCGCATACCGATGCAGATAGCTCGACACCGCCGACGCGAGCATCACGCCAGGCAGATCGTTGTTGCCGAACACGATCGGCCGTTCATGCGCGCCGGTCGCGAGAATCACGCGTTTCGCGCGGATCTTCCACAGCAGTTCGCGCGTGCCCTTGCGCTGCGACACGGGCAGATGATCGGTTAGGCGCTGCGTGACCGTGACGAGATTGTGGTCCTGATAGCCGAACGCGGTGCTGCGGCTCAGGATCTTCACATCGGGCAACTGCCGCAATTCGTCCTCGATTTTCCGCACCCACTGCAGCGCGGGCTTGCCGTCGATCTCCGCGCCGCAGGACAGCAGCGAGCCGCCCAGCTCGGGCTGATCGTCGACGAGCGTCACGCGCGCGCCGGACAAGGCCGCCGCGTGCGCGGCCGCGAGCCCGGCCGGGCCGCCGCCGACCACCAGCACGTTGCAATGCGCGAAGCACTTGTCGTAGCGGTCCGCGTCGCGCTGTCGCGGCGCGGTGCCGAGGCCGGCCGCGTCGCGAATCGCTTCCTCGTACTTCGGCCAGAGTTTGCGCGGCCACATGAAGGTCTTGTAGTAGAAGCCCGCCGGAATGAAGCGCGCGATCTTCTGGTTGATCGCCATGCGGTCCTTCTCGATGCTCGGTTTCGCGTTCACGCTGCTCGCGACGAGCCCCTGGTACAACTCGACCTCGGTGGCGCGCGCGTTCGGCACCGTGTAGGCGCCGGTCTCCAGTTGCACGACCGCGTTCGGCTCCTCGACGCCCGCGGTCACGATGCCGCGCGGCCGATGATATTTCCAGCTGCGCGCGACGAAATGCATGCCGTTCGCGAGCAAGGCGGACGCGAGCGTATCGCCTTGATAACCCTGATACTCGACGCCGTTGAACGTGAAGCTCAGCGCGATCGCGCGATTGATGCGCCCGCCGGTCGGGAGTCGGTCTTTCTGGCTCATGATGCTTTGCCCTCTTGTGCCTTTACCTGTGCCTTTACCTGTGCGTTTGCTGCCTGTGTATCGGTACTGTCCAGCGCCAGCAACGGACGCTCGAACGTCTGATAGCCCTGGAACGCATAGCTGACGGTGTCGCGCTGCGCCTTGAACCAGCGGCGGCAGCCCTGCGTGTGGAACCATTGCTCGCGATGCACGCCGCGCGGGTTCTTGCGCATGAAAAGGTAGTCGCCCCATTCCTTGTCGGTGAGCTTGTCCGTGTCGAGCGGGCGGGCGATGTCCGCTTCGCCGCCGCACGAGAATTCGGTTTCGGCGCGGGGACCGCACCAGGGGCATTCGATCAGCAGCATCTGTGTCTCCTTGTCGACTAGTGGGCCACGGCGGCAGCGCCATGCTCATCGATCAGATGACCGGTATAGAACCGGTCCAGCGAAAACGGTGCGTTCAACGGATGGGGTTCGTCCTTCGCGATCGTGTGCGCATAGACCCATCCCGAGCCGGGCGTCGCCTTGAAGCCGCCCGTCCCCCAACCGCAGTTGAAATACAGTCCCTTCACATCGGTCTTGCTGATGATCGGGCACGCGTCCGGCGACACGTCGACGATGCCGCCCCACTGCCGGTTCATCCGCACGCGCGAAAACACCGGGAACATCTCGACGATCGCCTCGAGCGTGCCCTCGATGATCTGGAAGCTGCCGCGCTGCCCAAACCCGGTGTACTGATCGACGCCCGCGCCGATCACGAGATCGCCCTTGTCGGACTGGCTGATATACGCGTGGACCGCATTCGACATCACGACCGTGTTGACGACCGGCTTGATCGGCTCCGACACCAGCGCCTGCAACGGATGGCTTTCGAGCGGCAGCCGCACGCCGGCCATATCGGCGAGCGTCGACGTGTTGCCGGCCGCGACCACCGCGACCTTCTTCGCCTTGATGAAACCCTTCGTCGTGTCGACGCCCGTCACCTGGCTGCCGTCGCGGCGAATGCCGACGACCTGGCAGTTCTGCACGATATCGACGCCGGCCTGATCGGCGCCGCGCGCGAAGCCCCACGCCACCGCATCGTGCCGGGCCACGCCGCCGCGCCGCTGGATCGATGCGCCGAGCACCGGGTAGCGGCTGTTCAGATTGATGGTCGGCTCCAGTTCCTTGATCTGCGCCGGCGTGAGAAATTCGGCGTCGACGCCGTTCAGGCGGTTCGCGTTGACGCGGCGTTCGGTGTCGCGCACGTCCTGCAGCGTATGCGCGAGATTCATCACGCCGCGCTGGCTGAACATCACGTTGTAGTTCAGATCCTGCGCGAGCCCTTCCCACAGCTTCATCGCCTTCTCGTAGAGCGCGGCGGATTCGTCCCACAGGTAGTTCGACCGCACGATCGTCGTATTGCGCGCGGTGTTGCCGCCGCCGATCCAGCCCTTCTCGAGCACCGCGACATTGCGCACGCCATGCTCCTTCGCGAGGTAGTACGCGGTCGCGAGACCGTGCCCGCCGCCGCCCACGATCACGACGTCGTATTCACGTTTAGGCTCGGGGCTGCGCCATTGCCGCTCCCAGTTCTCGTGATACGACATCCCGTTGCGTAGCAGGCTGAATATCGAGTAGCGGCTCATCGTCGGTCCTTTGCGGTTTTGCAGATGCGGTGTAGCGGTTCAACACTCGATGACGTTCACGGCCAGTCCGCCGCGCGACGTCTCCTTGTATTTCGTCTTCATGTCGGCGCCGGTTTCGCGCATGGTGCGGATCACACTGTCGAGCGACACCACGTGCTTGCCGTCGCCCTTCATCGCGAGGCGGGCCGCGTTGATCGCCTTGATCGCGCCCATCGCGTTGCGCTCGATGCACGGAATCTGCACCAGCCCGCCGACCGGATCGCAGGTCATGCCGAGGTTGTGTTCCATGCCGATTTCGGCGGCGTTCTCGACCTGGGTGGGCGTGCCGCCCATCACGGCCGCGAGCGCGGCGGCGGCCATCGAGCAGGCCACGCCCACTTCGCCCTGGCAGCCCACCTCGGCGCCGGAGATCGACGCCGTTTCCTTGTAGATGATGCCGATCGCCGCGGCGGTCAGCAGGAAGTCGACGATGCCGGCGTCGTTCGCCGCATGCATGAATTTCACGTAGTAGTGCAGCACTGCCGGGATCACGCCGGCCGCGCCGTTGGTCGGCGCGGTGACGACCCGGCCGCCCGCGGCGTTCTCCTCGTTGACGGCCATCGCGTACAGGTTGACCCAGTCGAGCATCGACAGCGGGTCGCGCAGCGATTCCTCCGAGCGTGCGCGCAAGCGCTCGCACAGCTCGGCCGCGCGACGCTTCACGTGCATCGGGCCGGGCAACTCGCCGCGCGCCTTGCAACCGCGCTCGACACATGCGGCCATCGTGCGCCAGATCGCCAGCAGGCCCTCGCGCACTTCGGGCTCGGGCCGGGTCGCGCATTCGTTGCGCAACGTCACTTCGGCGATGGACAGGCCGCTTTCGCGGCACACGCGCATCAGATCGTCGCCGGTGCGAAACGGATACGGCACCTCTGCGTTGGCGCGCCGGCCGTTCACGCGGTCGCCGTCGCGATTGACGACGAAGCCGCCGCCGATCGAGAAGTATTCTTTTTCGACGAGCAGTTGACCGTTCTCGTCGAAGGCCTGGAAGCGCATGCCGTTCGGATGCACGACGCCCGAGCCCCGCGCGCCCGGCATCAGCTTGCGCAAGAAGCCGACATGTTCGCGCTCGTCGAACGCGACCGCATGCTTGCCGAGCAGCACGAGCTGTCGGGTCTCGCGGATCGCGCGCAGCCGCGGCTCGATCAGCTCAGGATCGAGCCGGTCGGGCAGATTGCCTTCGAGGCCGAGCAGCACCGCCTTGTCGGTGCCGTGGCCCTTGCCGGTCGCGCCGAGCGAGCCGAACAGCTCGGCTCTGACGCGCCGCACGAAGCCGAGCAGATTCGCGTCCTCGATGTGCGATGCGAAGCGGCATGCAGCGATCATCGGCCCGACCGTGTGCGAGCTGGATGGACCGATGCCGATCTTGAACAGATCGAAGACGCTGACGTTCATGGCGTGCCTTGTGCGTTGTGTCTTGCGTGTTGCGATGGCCGGAAGCGCTTCGACTCGACTCATGCGCCCGGATGGAATGTGCGTCTATTGCACCGCACGCCGGGCCGGATCGATAGAATAAAAACGGCATCGCAATGGGATGGCGTCGTCAGGTGAGCCGCCACGCGGGTCTCCCGGCGCATTTGCGATGACTTGGGACGCATTTGCGACAGGCGGCCCGATTGCGGCCGGCAATGCTGAAGGTCCGTGGTGCTATCCTCGGCTTCACCGTTTCGGTCAACGTCCGTTCCTCTTTCGCCGTTTTTTTCACCGACCCGCCGCGCGCATGAATTCCGCTGAAACGCTTGCCCCTCCCTCACTCGACACAGCCACGAAGCAGCGCATCCGCTTCGGCATCATCCTGCTGCCGAACTTCACGCTGACCGCATTCTCGGGTTTCGTCGACCTGCTGCGCCTGTCCGCCGACGAAGGCGACTTCAGCAAGCCGGTGCGCTGTTCGTGGAGCGTGATCGGGGAAACCCTGGCCCCGGTGCGCGCGAGTTGCGGCATCCAGATCACGCCGTGGGAAACCTTCGAGACCGCCGGGAAGTTCGACTACGTGGTGGTGGTCGGCGGACTGCTGCACTCGGGGCCGGCCGCGAGCGAGGCGACGCTCGCGTTTATCCGCCGCGCCGCAGCCCGCGACACGACGCTGGTCGGCATGTGCACCGGCGTGTTCTCGCTGATGCGCGCGGGCGTGCTCGACGGCCATCGGATCTGCGTGAGCTGGTTTCACTACTGGGATTTCATCGAGCGCTTTCCGTCGGTCGACGAACAGATGCTGGTCGCCGACCGGCTGTTCGTGATCGACCGGCGGCGCATCACCTGTTCCGGCGGCCGCGCGTCGATCGACGTCGCCGCCGCGATCCTGCTGCGTCATTTCGAAACCGCCACGGTGCAGAAGGCGCTGCGCATTCTGCTCGTCGACGACCTGCAGAAAGGCAACGCGCCGCAGCCTCATCCCCCCGGTCTCGCGCCGGCCTCGCATCCGAAGGTCAAGCGCGCGATCCTGCTGATGGAGCAGCACGTGGGCCGCGCGCTGCCGCTCGACGAACTGGCGGGCAAGCTCGATCTGTCGCCGCGTCAGCTCGAACGGCTGTTCAAGGCGCAGACCGGCAAGGCGCCGCAGGCCTACGCGAAGCAGGTGCGCCTGCGCACCGCCGCGTGGTTGTTGACGAGTTCGGACAAGACCGTCGCCGATATCGCGTCGAGCTGCGGCTTTTCGGACGCCTCGCACCTGGGACGGGAATTTCGCAAACAGTTCGGCGTGCCGCCGATGATGTATCGCGAGCAGCGCGGCACGGCGCAGCAAGCCGACGACGGCTCGTGCTACGACGAAACGTTTCCGGGCCGCGCGCAGGCGATCTGAATCCGCGCGGCATGCGAGGCCGCGGCACCTGCTACTCCGGCATGCGCCGCTCGACGCTCGGCGCATGTCCGAACTGCGCGCGATAGGCCTTGCTGAAATGACACGGAGAATGAAAACCGCACACCATGGTCACGCGCGCGATCGACGCGTCGGTATTGCGCAGCAGATCGCGCGCGCGGCGCAGCCGCAAGCTCAGGTAGTAATGCGTCGGCGACACGTTCAGGAATAGCTTGAACATCCGTTGCAAATGACGCTGCGACAGGTTGACGAGCCGGGCGAGTTCGTCGAGCGATAGCGGCTCCTCGATGTTCGCTTCCATCAGCCGCACCACTTCGATCAGTTCGGTGCGCGACAGGCCGACCCGCGCGTCGACCGGAATGTGCTGGTAATCGGTCGAGCCGCGAATCCGCTCGACGATGAATTGCTCGGACACCTGCGCGGCCACCGCGGCCCCCAGCCGCATGCCCACCAGATGCAGCATCAGATCGAGCGGCGCGGTTCCGCCGGTGCAGGTCAGCCGGTCGCGGTCGATCACGAACAGTTCGTCGTCGAAATGCACGTGCGGATAGCGCTGGTGCAACGGCGACATGTCCTCCCAATGCACGGTCGCGCGATAGCCGTCGAGCAGCCCGGCCGCGAGCAGCGCATACGGACCCGTGCAGATGCCGCCGAGCGGCACGCGGTGCGCGGCCGCCTCGCGCAGCAGCGCGATCACCGCGTCGTTCACATACTCGCGCACGTGCCAGCCCGCGCACACGAACAGCAGGTCCGGCATGCCGGCCTCGGCGAGCGTGGTGGTCGGTTTCACCGTGATGCCGTTGCTCGCGCGCGCCGGCTCGCCGTCCGGCGTGATCACCGACCACCGGTAGTGCTGCGCGCGGCCCACGTAGTTCGCCATGCGCAGCACCTCGACCGCGCTCGTGAACGCGATCATCGAGAAGTTCGGCAGCGTCAGGAAGCCGACGTGCGCGACGTGCGCGACGGCGCACAGCCGCGCATCGGCTTCGGCGGAGGCGATTGCGTCGCGCTTCATGGACGTATCGAATCAGGCCGTCAACCGTGTTGCGCCGCCGGCTCGCGGCGCACTTTCATCGCATTGCGCAAACCGGCGAACAGGGGGGCGCGTACCTTGCCCGGCGCCCGGCCGAAGCTCTCGGTGATGCGGTCCAGAATGATCGCCAGCATCACGACCGACATGCCGCTTTCGAAGCCGAGTCCGATATCGAGCCGCTGGATGCTCGCGAGCACGTCGTTACCGAGGCCGCCCGCACCGACCATCGACGCGATGATCACCATCGACAGCGCCATCATGATGGTCTGGTTCACGCCGGTCATGATCGACGGCAGCGCGTTCGGAAACTGCACCTTGTACAGCAGTTGCCACGGCGTGCAGCCGAACGCCTGTCCCGCTTCGACGATTTCGCGATTCACGTGCTTGATGCCGAGTGCGGTCAGACGCACCGCGGGCGGCATCGCGAAGATCACTGTCGACAGGATGCCCGGCACGCGGCCGAGACCGAACAGCATCGCGGCCGGAATCAGGTAGACGAACGCGGGCATGGTCTGCATCAGATCGAGCACCGGACGCACGATCATTTCGACGGCGCGGCTCTTCGCCATCCAGATGCCGAGCGGCACGCCGAGCACGAGACTGATCACCGTCGATGACAGCGTGAGGCCGAGCGTGATCACCATCTGATCCCAGAAGCCGGTGCCGTAGATCAGCAGCAGCGCCGCCAGCGTGAACAGCGCGAAGCGCCAGCCGACGCGCCACAAGCCGATGCCGACGAAAAACGCCATCAGCGCCCACATCGGCACGGCCTGCAAACCATGCTCGACCGCCGCGGCGAAACTCTCGATGACCTTGCCGATCGTGTCGAAGGTCTGCGCGTCGTGATCGAGCAGGTAGTGAACGCCGCGATCGACCCAGGCGCCAAGTGGAATGACTTCAGACATGGGAACCTCGATGGCGCGTGAGAACGTTCAGCACGTTCGTCTTGTTGACCGAACCGCAGTAGGAGCCGTCCGCTTCGACGACCGGCAGCGGCGCGCGGCTCGCCACCACGCGCGCGACCACGTCGTCGAGCGGCGTGCTGCGGCGGATGCATTCGACCTGGTTGAGTTTCGGCGACGCGCTGCCCGCCGCATCGCGGCACACGAAGCCGCGAATCCGGCGCTCGCTATCGAGCACGAACGCGTAGTCGGCGCTGCCGTTGAGCGTCGCGGCGACGCTCGACGCGTCGATCTGCGGCGCGTGCATCAGCGGCACGTCGTCGGTCTGCATCAGATCGCCGGCCGTCAGATAGCGGCTCGTGTCGATGCCTTCGAAGAACGCGCGCACGTAATCGTCGGTCGGGTTCTTGATGATTTCCCGCGGCGTGCCGATCTGCACCACGCGGCCGCCTTCCATGATCGCGATGCGCGTGCCGATGCGCATCGCCTCCTCGAGATCGTGCGACACGAACAGGATCGTGCGCTGCTGCTCGCGTTGCAGATCGAGCAGCACGTTCTGCATCTCCTTGCGCTTGAGCGGATCGAGCGCGGAGAACGCCTCGTCCATGATCATCAGCGACGGGTTGACCGCGAGCGCGCGCGCGAGCCCGACGCGCTGCTGCATGCCGCCCGACAACTCGGCCGGCAGTTTCTGCGCGAACGGTGCAAGGCCGACCTGTTCGAGCACCGTCAGCGCCCGCGTCTCGCGCTCCTTGCGGCCGACGCCCGCGACTTCGAGGCCGAACGCCGCGTTGGCCAGCACGTTGCGCTGCGGCATCAGCGCGAAGGACTGGAACACCATGCTCATGTCCTTGCGGCGCAACGCGGTCAGCTCGGCGCGCGGCACGCCCGCGACATCGCGGCCGTCGATCAGCACCTTGCCGGCGCTGGGCTCGACGAGCCGATTGATCAGGCGAATCAGCGTCGACTTGCCCGAGCCGGACAGGCCCATCAGCACGAAGATCTCGCCCTCGCGAACCTCGAACGACGCGTTGTGGACGCCGACGATCTGACCGGTGCGGGCAAACACCTCTTCTTTCGTGGCGCCGCCGGCCAGCATCGCGAGCGCCTGTTTCGGGTTGCTGCCGAACACCTTGCACAGCCCTTCGACCACGACCTTGGGGGAATTCATCGAGTGCTCTCCTCGCCTGCGGACGTCCGTCCGCGCTGTGCCTACATAGTTGCCAGAAAAAAGTGCGGCTAACCGACTAATTCCGACAACCACATGAGGAAATGCGACACCCGGCCATGCCGTGGACGCTCGGCGCGGCGAGCAAACCCTTGTGGGAGAAAGTTGTGGGAGAAAGGATTGACGCAGGTTGGCCCGCGCGCGGAGCTTGTCGCAACAGAGCAAGCGGCGCTCCCGGACGGCGGCGAGCGCGAGGCGCCTGAGAGGCGCCGGGTTCAGGAAATCGACACGCCCAGCAAGCGCCCGACGCCGAACGTGAACCCTGCCGCGATGAGCCCGATGACGATCTGGCGCAGCGCCGAAAACCCCGCGCTGCGGCCGTTGAACAGCGACGTGAACACGCCGATCGACGCGAGCGCCAGCATGCTCAGCACGACGCACTGCACGATTGCGCTGACGCCGCGCGTCCACAGGAACGGCATCACCGGGAAAATCGCGCCGAGCGAGAACAAGCAGAACGACACACCCGCCGCCGACCACGGATTGCCGCCCAGTTCCGACGGATCGAGACCGAGCTCCTCGCGCGTGAGGGTGTCGAGCGCCTTGTCCTTGTCGCGCATCATCTGCGAGGCCACGCGTTTCGCCTCGCTCGCGTCGAGCCCTTTCGCGCGGTAGATCAGCGCGAGCTCGTGCTCCTCCGCTTCGGGCTGTTCTTCGATCTCCTCGGCTTCCTTGGCGATCTGTGTGCTCGCGAGTTCGCGCGCATTGGTGACCGACAGCCATTCGCCGAGCGCCATCGAACAGGCACCGGCGATCAGCCCGGCGAGGCCGGTCAACAGGATCGCCTTGTTGCCGGTGCCCGCGCCGGCGACGCCCATGATCAGGCAGAAGTTGGACACGAGGCCATCGTTCGCGCCGAGAACCGCCGCGCGCAGATCGTTGCCCGACGCGACGCCCTTGTGCCACGACTCGGCCGCGGCAATGCGCGCGCCGGACGACAGGTTGGCATTGCCGGTGCTCGCGAGGGTCTGCACGACGGCCGCGTGATGATGTTCGTCGGCCGACATGTGGCCCGCGTCGCGTTGGCCTTGATATTTGTTGCGGTCCGCGTATTCGGCTGCGGCGAGCGTCGGCAGCACGAAGTCCGCGCCGCACACGCGCACGAGCCCCTTCATCAGACGCGTCTTGACCGCATGGCCACGGCCCTTCGGTTCGATGCCATTGGCTCTGAGCTTGTCGGCCCACACTTGCGCGTGGCTGTGTTCGGATTGCGCGAGATCCTGATAGACCTGCTTGCGGGTCTCGTCTTTCTCGACCTGCGCGAGCGTCTCATAGAGGGCGGCGCTGTGCAGTTCGTCGGAGAGATTCGCCTTGTAGCGTTTCACTTCATGTTTCGTTGCCATGATCGCGCCTCGCAACTGCCCGGCGCCTCATCAACGATGAATGCCACGCCGGGCGTCCGCCTGTCCGTTACTGGCTGGCAGGCGCACCAACGCCGGCCTTCTTCTGGGCTGCCTGCAGCTTGTCCGGATAGTTCGGATCGTTCTGCGCCGGCTGGTAGCCCGCGTCTTCGAGTTTCTTCAACTCGGCGTTCTTTTTCGCGCGGGCCTGTTTGCGCTCTGCCTTGCGCTCGGCCTTGGTCGGCTTTGGGGTGGTCGTCGTCGCGCCTTCCTGGGCTGCGGCATCCGTCGAGCCCTGCGCGAGCGCGAGCGGAATCGTACCGGCCATCAGTGCGACGGCCGAAAACCCCAGCATGATTCGTTTAATGGCGAAGCTCTTCATCACTGATATCCCCTGAAAAAATTGGCAATAACGTACGAGTTGCGTCTGCGAATCGTGAACCACACGCCGGGTCGCGCAGCCTCCACGCGAACCCGTCAACGGGAGCTTACAGCCAAATAGCGGGAGGTGGGTCGGGAGCGTGGACTGCTGCGGGCGTCGCTTCATCGGTGGGTATTCATGGGTGACACTTGCTGTGCACCGTTTTAGGTCGTGCTGCATTGCAGAATTACAAAACGGTACGGCTTCTTTCTCTCGAACATCGTAATCGCCAAGTTCGGCTTGATTACAAGGACTGACGAGGTAAATGAAACGCGTTGTTGGGCTTTGACGCGGCGCTGCCATTTTGGCAGCGGCTCGGCCCTGCGGCCTCAATTTCAGAATACTCCGGCTTTTGCCGCGGATTGACTCGCGAACAATAGTGGCGCGGATCGGTTGCAACGCGGCCATGCTCAATTCCCGATAGTCGAATTCGAGCGTTTGGGGCTATCCAGTTCCGTTGATTTTTACATCACGAGCCGTAAGCGCCTATGAACCACGACGAAAAATTCTCTTACTACAAGATCGACAAGCTTTTTTGGCGTTGGAAGAAGCAAGACGGGGCCCGCATCGTGCATGAGGTCTCGCTCTCCACTGACAATCCACCGCCTCCGCTTCCGGCCCTGCCAGTCGCGAAGCCGAAAGCCGTGCCAAGCCCACCCAAGTCACCCAAATCTGATCCGACCGTAAAAATGATCAACGACCTTCTCAAGGTCGCCGATTCGGTTTCCCGGTTCAGCACATGGTTAAAGACGCCTGTGCCGCCCAAACCACCCAAAGCGGAGAAGATCGCCGCCCCGAAAAAGACGGTACCGCCATTCGATATCCAGGAAATCCCGCAGGCTCTGCGCAAGGAAATGATGCCCATTGGGGCAAAGTTAATGGAGCGATGGTTTGCCGGCCGCTTGAACTATTCCGCAATCCCCAGCGATGAGATCAAGGAAATCAATCAGGAAGGCAAACCGTATCCGCCTGACATGTACGACACAACCACGGTAAAGATGGACTGGATATTGGAGTTCGCTCGTGCCAGACGGAAATACGACTACCTGATCAACGATGCAATCCGTTCACCCGCGGCGCTTCAAGTGCTTCAAAAGAAGCTTCGTTTCTACAGGCACAGAAGCGAGCTATCTACGCACGATATCTGTCGGGATGATCCCCAACACCTGCATCAGTTTTTCCAGTTTCAACACGTCGAGGTTGACGGTACCTTTGCGGAAAAAATCAAGCTGCAACTGATGGCGGATGCTGTGCGAACAGGCGTCCCCGACGATTTGACCGCTGCGCTTGGATCGTTCGTAATCTATGCCGCTATTGCTCACGTCCGCCTGTCGAGGGACCCATTTGGTACGCAAAAAACCACTGCCGAAGTAACGGGTGCATGGATCTATGTGAAAGATAACTTCACGTTTACCGATGAGCCGGGGCAGCGGTCCCAGTATCTGGGGCATTGGAGCAGTAACGGCGTTATCGTGATGCCGCTCGATGGCGTAGCCGCGGCATCACGATATATTCCTTACGTGGAGTCGCCTGTTACGCTTGGCGATCCGGTTATCAAAGGACAGGTCTATTACCCGATCCACAACAGCGATTTCCGACAATGGGCGATCAGACATCAGCGCGGTGGTGATTTCATCATCTACTCGGACCGTCGCTTCGTTCACATCTTTCCGCCGATCGTGCTCTATCTATGAAACGCATCTCTACGCGTGTCGCATTGTTAGCGGGTCTCATTGCCGTGCTTTATCTCGGTCTGTTCGACCATACTCCGCAAGGAAGCGAGTGTCGCAAATCGGCACCTGCCCACGGCCTGTACACGGCAGAGCTTTGCCTGTTGCGATGGATTCCGGGCCGCAGTGGAAGCCCTGAATATGTCGGCAGGCTATTCGATGCAAAAACTGGGAAGCTGCTTGCACAGCGCACGTTCAGCACGCCTGTCCCCGATCTTTTCTGGTCAACGGGTCTGCGATACTCGCTGAATCCGTATTCGCCGCCCCGTTATCTCGGTCCGTCCGTCGAATTTTCCCGCGGAGATGGCGGTGAAGGAGATTCGAGTATTTCGTTACCTCCGTCGTTCTGGGACAAACTAGCCGCCGCGCGCCCGCGCTTATAGTCGGCTGCGTCGTATGCCGGTGCCTGTGTCTCACCGTGCTGGATTCAAGCCGCACGCACTTCCTTCCGCGATTCAGTTTTTTGGCATGTCCGCGCCGTCAGGAGTATCTTTT
Source organism: Paraburkholderia sp. CI2 (assembly GCF_014201055.1). Classification (NCBI taxonomy): domain Bacteria; kingdom Pseudomonadati; phylum Pseudomonadota; class Betaproteobacteria; order Burkholderiales; family Burkholderiaceae; genus Paraburkholderia; species Paraburkholderia sp. CI2. Next base: position 63,211 of record NZ_JACHDL010000029.1, on the reverse strand, counting down.
AACCGCGCCGGAAGCGCCAACACCACCACTCCTCTACAAGACAGACGCTTCCCAGGGTCCAGACCAGCTCGACAAAGCGCGAAGTTTCTAACATGCAACGAAGCGACATCAACTTATCGAGGATGGTGAATCCGTGAAAACAGTCAATCTTTTGAAGGCGCTCGGTATGGCATTGTGCGTGGCAACCGCATCCAGCGCCTATGCGCAGGCAAGCGACGCGCAAGCGCCCGCCGCCACGGCACCTGCGCCGGCCACGACCGCCCAATCGACGCGTGCAGCAGATCGCAAGCTCGGCCGCGACGTGCGGCGCGCGCTCGGTAAAGCGCCGGGCTTCAATGTATCGAACGTGTTCGTGCGGGCGCGCGGCGGCGCGGTGACGTTGACTGGCTCGGTGCCTCAGGGCGACATGATCCAGCAGGCTGGCGATGTTGCGAAAGGCGTGCCGGGCGTGACCTCGGTGACCAACAGACTCACCCTGAACCTGCCATCCCGCGGGAGTGGCGGGAGCTGAGCACAAGCTGGACGCAACTCAGCGCCGCACCAACCCCACCACGTATCTGCACACCTCGGTGCCCGCATTGAAGAACTCGCATTCGACCGGCGCACCGAGTTGCAAACAATCCCCCGCTTCGAGCCGGTGCGTCAGCGCGCCCTCGCGAAACGTCAGCACCCCTTGCGTGACCCAGATCTGCTGATGCTGAAACACGAACGCATCCGACGGATAAGGCACCCTCACCCCAGTCGGCAATTCGATTTCGAGCAGTTCCAGCACGCCGCCGGTCGGCGGTGAAATACGCCGCCGCGTATAGCCGGTTTCGGGGTCCTCCCACAGCGGCTGGTCCGCATGACGCACGAGCCGCTCGCCGGTCTGCTCGGCGAGTGCGAGCAACGTGGACAGCGTCAGCCCGAACGCGCCCGACAGCCGCCCGAGCACCGTCGCGGTCGGACTCGCCTCGCCACGCTCGATCTTGCTGATCATCGCCTTCGATACACCCGAGCGCTCGGCCAGCTCGGCGAGCGACCAGTTGCGCGCCTCGCGCTCGGTCTTCACGCGCGCGGAGATCGCCTGGGTCAGATCGATGGCGGAAGTTTCGGACATGGCGGGGTCGTCGTTGCGCAAGTGGGTGGCACCTTATCCTCAAAGACCTTTCGACAACCGGCCTTGGTCAAGGCCTCTTGTTGCAACTCAAGGTTCTGATCCTGCGTCGAGACACGGGGGTAGCCGATGATCGTGGCGTGACAGTGCCGATTGACGAGTTCGTTGCCGCCGGCGGCCGAGATAGTTGCCTTCAGTTCCGTTAGCTCCATCCGCTCGGTCATTGCTTCATTCCATCGTCCTTGCGGTCTTCATCTTCGGCATCCTGGCACGCGGCAGGCAGTTGTTTCAGTAGCTCTGGTAGCGCCGTTTGCACTGCAAGCATCGGTTGCGGCTTGCTGCATGTGGTCGAGGTAGTCCGGCAAGCGGTTCTCGTTCATACCGGCTGCGCCTCCGCAAGCACCTTGGCCCGGAACTTCTGCGGCAGGTCGGCCGGGGTCAGCAGATCGACGTGGACGCCGAGTAGCGCTTCCAGTTCATCCTGCAACCCCCCAAGGTCGAACAGCGTCGCCCCTGGCAGCGCATCGACCAGCAGATCGAGGTCGCTGCCGTCCCGGTCGGTGCCGTGCAGCACCGAGCCGAACACGCGCGGGTTCGCTGCGCGGAAGCGACTCGTCGCTTCGCGCACTACGCTGCGCTTCATGTCGAGAACAACGGACGGTCGCATGGGCATCCTTTCTTATCGAAACTCATCGAGACGATAAGCGATTGAGTCGAGACTCGCAATGCCTTCACCTCCCGCGCCATGCCGGTTGCGTTGGCGGGCTTGCTGCCCCGGCACGCCCTACGCCAAGCTGATTACCTTTGACGCAGCAGCGCCAGGATCAGCGCAGACCAGTTCCGGCGGCTACGACCACCGCAACCGGCACAGCCAGCCAACCATGTCTTGCATAGTGATTTTTCGTCCACTATATTAAACGCAACGCCCTCGCCCGAACCCGCTCGTCAGCAGGAACACACCATGCCGAAGGAAATCGTTCTCAACGCGTTCGACATGAACTGCGTAGGCCACATCCAGCAAGGGCTGTGGACCCATCCGCGCGATCAGTCCACGCGCTACACGGATCTGCAGTACTGGACCGACTACGCGCGCAAGCTCGAAGCGGGCCTGTTCGACGGCATCTTTTTCGCGGACGTGGTTGGCGTGTACGACGTCTACGGCGGCAGCCCGGACGCGGCAATCGGCGGCGCCGTGCAGGTGCCGGTCAACGATCCGACGCTGCTGATTCCGGCGATGGCCGCGCTCACGCGGCATCTGTCGTTCGGCGTCACGTCGAATCTGTCGGTCGAGCAGCCGTTTCTGTTCGCGCGCCGCATGTCGACGCTCGATCATCTGACGCGCGGCCGGGTCGGCTGGAACATCGTGACCGGCTATCTGGACAGCGCATCGCGCGCGATCGGCCTGAGCGGACAGATGGCGCACGACGACCGCTACGATCTCGCCGACGAGTACATGGAGCTCGTGTACAAGCTGTGGGAATGCAGCTGGGAAGACGGCGCGGTGCTGCGCGACAAGGCGCGCGGCGTCTATGCGAACGCGTCGAAGGTCCACGTGATCCATCACCAAGGCAAGCAGTACCGCGTCGATGCGATGCATCTCGCGGAGCCGTCGCCGCAGCGCACGCCGGTGCTGTATCAGGCCGGTTCGTCTGCGCGCGGCAAACAGTTCGCGGCGGCACACGCGGAGTGCGTGTTCGTCAACGGCCAGGCGAAGCCGGCGGTCAAGACGATCGTCGACGACATCCGCGCGCACGCGGTCGCCGGCGGCCGCCGCGCCGACGACATCAAGGTACTGCTCGGCCAGACCGTGATCACGGGCCGCACCGATCAGGAAGCGCGGGAGAAATTCGAGGAGTACCGCCGCTATGTGAGCTCGGAGGCGGCGCTGGTGCATGCGGCCGCATCGCTTGGCATCGACTTCGCGCGCTACGACCTCGACGAGCCGATCGAAACGGGCAAGAGCCAGGCGATCGTGTCGAACGTCGAAGCGATGACGCGCGCGGCCGGTCCGCAATGGACGAAGCGCAAGCTGCTCGAACAGATGGTGCTCGGCAGCCGCCAGCAGCCGCTCGTCGGTTCGGCCGACAAGATCGCCGACGATCTGATCGCGTGGACCGAGCAAACCGGCGTCGATGGCTTCAATCTGTCGCGCACCGTCGTGCCCGAGTGCTTCGACGATTTCATCGAACTGGTCGTGCCGCTGCTGCAGGAACGTGGCGCGTACAAGCGCGCGTATCGTGACGGCACGCTGCGCGAAAAGCTGTTCGGCCATGCGCGGCTGCCTGAGAGCCACACGGCGGCGCGCTTCCGTTCGCCGGCTTGCGCGGCGGCGCCGGACGACGAGGCTCGCGGCTAACTCGACCACCGTTGTTTTGGCGAACCCGACTTCCAGCAGAGGCCCCCATGCTTGACAAGAGCACGTTCCGCGACGCGATGGCCGGGCTTGGCGCGGCCGTCAACATCATCAGCAGCGACGGCGAAGCCGGCCTTGCGGGCTGCACCGCCTCGGCGGTCTGCGGCGTCACCGACGAGCCGCCCACCCTGCTCGTTTGCATCAACCGCAGCAGCCGCAACAACGCGGCGTTTCGCAGCAACGGCAAGCTCTGCGTGAACGTGCTGAGCGCCGAGCAGCAGGCGCTTGCCGCGCACTTCGCCACGAGCGCGCTCGCGATCGAAGAGCGCTTCGCCGCCGCGCAATGGGACGACCTCGCAACCGGCGCGCCGGTGTTGCAGGACGCGCTCGCATCGCTCGACTGCGAGATCGAGTCGGTGACCGAAGTCGGCACGCACACGGTGTTCTTCTGCGCGGTGAAAGCCGCGCGCACGCAGGGCGCGGGCGATGCGCTGATCTACTACGGCCGCCGCTATCATCGCGTCGGCGAGCGCTCGGTTCACGCGACGCCCGCCGCTTCACCTGCCCCGCCCCAGCCTCGCCAACGGCCCGGCCGCGATCGTCCGGCCGAATAGCGCTGCCGCGGTGCGCTCCGGATCGAGCGCAATACTTTCGCTCGCTGCACCGACGATCAACGCGTCGAGCAAAGCAGTCAGCGTCGGCTCCCGCGACTCGCCATGCCGATGCGACGCGAACCCCCGTCCGCCGCGATCGCACGTCGCTCGCCCACGGAATCCTCGATCGCCCATCACGCCTCCGTGCCATGCGTCATTGCACGCCGTCGTTCGATCAACGCGTCACGCCCGCACGACGCCCGTCATCGGTCTGCCCGCCATGGTCCGGCCAAACAGCGCTGCCGCCGTCCGTGCGGGATCGAGCCCGAGACTTTCACTCGCGGTGCCGGCGATCAACGCATCGAGCGAGGCGGTCGGCTTCAGGTCGCGCGACTGATACAGCTGATGCGGCGCGAGGCCCGGCCAATCCGCCATCACGCGTCCGCCCTGCACCGACCCGCCCACCACCATCGCGACCGAGCCGGTGCCGTGATCGGTGCCGCCCGTGCCGTTCGCGGCGGCGGTCCTGCCGAACTCCGTCGCGACCAGCACCGTGGTCTTGCTCCACGATGAACCCATGCCGTCGCGCAACGCCGCGAGCATCGTGTCGAGTGCCTTCAGTTGATTCGCGAGCCGCGCGTTCTGCGCGCTGTGCGTGTCCCACCCGCCGGTCTCGATCATCGCGATGCGCGGACCGTCGTCGCGGGCCAGAAAACCGGCCGCGAGCTTGCCGAGGCTCGCCGGGTCCTGGCGCGCGCCAGCGTCGCCCGCAAGGCCGCGCGCCGCCATCGCCGATTCCCACAGCGCGCGCAGCTGCGCGTCGTGCTCGTACAGTTGCGATACGCGCGCGAGCAGATCATCGGGCGCCTGCGGCAAGGCCGACGGTGCATACGACGTCACCGCCGCGGGCCCGCGCAGCGCCATCGGCACGGTCGGCGCGAACGCGATCGCGTTTTCGCGGGTGGCGGGCAGTTGCGCGGCGAGCCGGTTGAGCCAGCCGTCCTTCGTCTGATACGGCGACGTGCCGCCGGTTTCCAGCACGTTCTGTCCGTCGAAATGCGAGCGGTCGCGATACGGTGAGGCGACCGCGTGCACGAACAACGCCTCGCGCTGCGCGTACAGCGTCGCCATCTGCGCGAGCGCCGGATGCAGCGCGAACGTGCCGTCCAGATGCGGCGCGTTCGACGCATCGATCGCGAGCGGCCCGCGCAGCGTCGCATACGCGGGGTCCGCGTACGGCACGACGATGTTCAGCCCGTCGGCCGCGCCACGCTGGATCACGAACACGAAGCGGCGGTCGGTCGCGACATGCGCGAACGCAATCCGCGGCGACACGAGCAGTGCGCCGGCACCGGCGGCGGCGACGCTCAGAAACTGACGGCGTGACAGCATGGCGTTCATCTCCGTTGAAAATCGGGCGATACGAGCAGCAGCGCGATCGCCGTCGATGCGCTTTCCGCGCGCGACACCGCCGTGGCCGTCGGCTCGCTGAGCGAGCCAGCCAGCAAGGTCTGGCCGAGCGAGCGCGCATCGAGCCGGTCACCCACGCGCGCGGCGAAACGTTGCGCGACTTCGACGCGGCGCACGAGCGCATCGGGCGCGGCCCAGCTCGCGGCGATATCGTCGTAGCCGGCGGGTGAACCGGGCCGCCACACCGGCTGGCCAAGCTGCGTGAGGATCGGCGCGCTCTGCAGATTGCCGGGCTCGTGCCAGCCGAGTCCGCGCATCGACGAGATGGTCCACTCCCACGGCGTCTTGAACTTCACCGCGGCCGGCGACCACGCTTGCGGCGTATCGATCAACGCGCGATAGACGGTCGGCAGATCGCCGTCGCTGCGCGTGAACGCATCGGCCAGACGTTCGCCGACGCCAGGTGGCGGATTGTCGGCGACGAAATGGCGCGCGAGCTTCGTGCCGATATGCTGCGCGGTGGCCGGCGCGTGCGCGAGGTCGTGCAGGATCGCGAGCGCCTGCTGTTCGCCGGCTTCGTCGTAGCGGCGTCCCATGATCGTGCGCGAGCCGGGCTCGTGCAGCGCGGGACGAAACACGAAGCTGCCGGGTTCGCCGTTCTGTTCCAGCGCGCGGCGGTTTGCATTGGCGCCCCCGTTCCCCGGATTGCCGACGAGACTCCAGCCGGTCAGCGCACGCGCGAACTCGGTCACGTCGTCCTGGCTATAGCCGCTGCGCACGCCGAGCGTATGCAGCTCCATGATCTCGCGCGCGAGGTTCTCGTTGAGTCCGCGTTTGTTGTCCGGATTGCGGCGCGCGGCGCGCAGCGCGGCCATGCTGTCGGGACCGACCGAGCGGGTCTGGTCGAGGAACAGCTGCATGGCCGGATGACGCTCGACGGCCACCAGCATGTCCTCGAAACGGCCGAGCACGTGCGGGCGAATCGCCTCCGCTTCGAACGACCCGGCGAGCGCCGCGACGCCGGGCTTTTCGGTCGACACCGCGAAGTGATTCGCCCAGAAATGCACGAGGCGTTCGATGAACGGCGTCTGCGTGGTCAGCGCGCTTGCGACGCGCGCATTGACCGACGAGCGGTACATGTCGAGTATCTCGACGCGCAGTGCTTTTCTTTCGGCTTGCCTGGCGGCTTGCGCGTCGGTCTGGCTGGGTGCTGCGGTGTTGTTCGCATTCTGGCTCGGGGTGGTCTCCTCAGCCGCCTTCTGTTTCGACTGCTGTTCCATCTGCATGCGCTGCTGCACGAGCTGCGTCGACAATGCGATCGAATCGGGTTGGTTCGCCCACGCGTCGGGCCGCGGCTGATATTGCTCGAACTGCGCGAGCAGCCAGCCTTTCGGATCGGCGGGCGGCGTGTCGTCGGCGCGCGCGCCGAGGCCGAAGCGGTTCAGTGCGATCGCCGCGGCATTCAGGTTCGGTGAGTTGGCCATACGCTCCTCGTCGGCAGGTAGGACACCTGCATGTCCGTTAAACGGCCGACACGCTGAAATCCGTCGCTATCGCGCGCATTTTTTATTCGCTCGATGCGGCATTCGCCGCCGGTTTTTTCGCGTTCGGCGCCGGCTGCGCTTCGCGCCATTGCCCGCGCAACTTCAAACTCTCGGCGAATTCGACGCGCTCCTCGGGCGTCAGCGTCGCCGCGAAATCGGCGACGCTCGCTTCGACCATCGCGCGCAGGCTGACGTCGGCCGCGCGCGTGCGCGCGAGCGCGGCATCGAGTGCGGCGCGATCGAACTGCGGCGCGGCCAGCAGACGCAGCACCTCACGACGCCCTTCGCGAGCCTCGCGCGCATACTGGCGGCCGTCGCGCCGCGCGCTCTTCAGGCCGTCGATAAACGCCTGCCGCTGCTGCGCCGACAGCGGCTCGGCGGCAAACCGCAGCGCGCGCCGGTCCTGCGCCGCCGCCGGCGGATTCGCACCGTGCGCGGCGAACCATTGATACGCGCCGCCGGCGATCGCGCCGAGCAGAAACACGTTGAGCACCACCGAGCCCAGCAGCGCAAATTTCCACGAGCGCCCGTTCATTCGCCGCTCCAATCGGCGGAGCTGCCGCCGAAGCTCGAAGTCAGATACGAGGATTCATGCACGACCGGCGCGTTCTCGGTCAGCACGAAGAACGACACCGCGAACGCCCCCGCCACGCCGCCGAGCAGCCCGACACCTGCCACCGCCGCGCCCGACCACCACAAACGCCAGCGCGCCGCTGGGCGTCGGGACGGCGCGCGGTCGATGATGCGACGCTGCAGTTCGAGGCTCGGCGGCTCGAGCTCGTCGGCGGCGAGCCACGCGTCGAGGCTGGCCGCATCGCTCAACGCTGCATCGGCTTCGTCGCGATGCGCGCGCGCCCACGCCTGGGCGGCTTCGCGTTCGCGCTCCGGCCAGCGGCGCGCGTCGGCACCGTAAGCTGCAACGATCTGATGGAATCTTTCGGGCGTCATGACTTGTCCTTGCTAAGGCCGCTGCCGGCCAGTTGAGCGCGCAAACCGCGGCGCGCGCGGCCCAGCAGACTCTCCAGCGCATCGACGCTGACGCCCATCAAGGCCGCAGCGTCGAGGTTCGACATCTCCTGGTAGTAGGTCAGCACGAGTGCCTCGCGCTGTCGCGCCGGCAGCGCGGCGAGCGCCGCGCGCACGCGCGCGTGGTCGGCACGTGCTTCGAGCCGCGCGTCGGGCGGCGCGGCGGGATCGGCCGAATCGGGCAGTTCGTCGCTCGGGTCTTCGCGCTGGCCGCGCAGACGGTCATAGCAAAGATTGAGCGCGACCCGATGCATCCACGTGTCGAACTTCGCTTCGCCTTCACGCCAGCGGGCCGCCTGTTTCCAGATTCGCACGAAGACCTCCTGCGCGACGTCCTCCGCTTCCATGCGATCGCCGAGCATGCGCGTGGCGAGCGCAAGTAGCCGCGGCAGCTTGCGCGCGACCAGCGAGCGGACCGCGCCGGGCTCCGCGCGGCCCACCCGCGCGATCAGCTCGGCGTCCGGATCGGGTGGTGCGTCGCTCAAGGCGTGCGGCTCGGTCGCGACATCACGCGCGCGCTTTCGCGTGAGGACCGCATCACGGGATCAACGTCGTTCACTTGCCGCCGCTCCTTCAGCTGTCGTGTCGTTATGTTGTCGTGCCGCTACGCCGCTATCCGGCCAGGTATCACGTACGCGGTCAATATACGACGACCGCCGGCCGGTAATAGGCCGGGCGTGCCGGATAGACCACACAGCCGGCGAGCGAGGCCGCCAGCAGAATCATCACGAGTGTTTTCATCGCAAGCCTCGTTCAAGCCCAATGTCCTTCGATCCAGCGCCAGTGCGGCCCACGTTGCGCCCAATGCCCGGGCACCCAGTGATAGCCGACGCGCACCGGCTGCCAGTGGCCCGGCACCCACACATAGCGGCCGTGCTCCCAGCGCCAGCGGCCCTGATCCCACACATAGCCGTTCCGTGGCGCGGGCACGACTTCGACGCGCGGCGGCGGCGGTGCCATCGGCGCGATCATCACTTGTGCGGAGGCGGGCGCGGCCGTCAGCGTGGCCGCGCAGCACAGCGCGGCGCTCAGCGTGGAACCGAGCAAGCGACTGATGCGGTTGGTGTTCATGTCGATTTCTCCCTTCAAGGCTGGAACAAGTCGGCGCCCAGGACGGCCCCGTTTCTACTTGAACGCGGCAGCGGAAGAAATCCGTCGCGCTTTTGGCAAAAAAGCACGAATACAGTCGGGCTCATGAAAGGCAATAGTCGGCGTATTGCCCGGAAATTTTCACCTTTTGATGGTCCAATGCCCGGGCTGCAATCACTGGCGTCGGCCGTTACGCTTCTAACAACAATTTCCAGCACCGTTCATACCTATCGATGGAAGGGCTGGACCGCGAATGTGGAGCCACCAAAGAATGTTCCGTAAAGCCCTTTTGCCCATTCCGTTTGCCGCCGCACTGTTCGTGCTGAGCGCATGCGGCAACAGCAGCATCAGCTCTCCTTCGACTGCATCCACGCCGGCCTCCGCACCGGCTGCTACCGTATCCGCCCAGGACGCGTTGGCAACGGCAACGCCAATCAAGCACCTCGTCGTGATCTTCGGTGAGAATCGTTCTTTCGATCACTACTTCGGCACCTATCCGAACGCGCAGAACCCGGCCGGTGAACAGGCGTTCACGGCGGCGGCGAACACGCCGGCCCAGATCAACAATCTGAATCAGAATTCGCTTCTGACGAGCAACCCGAACTTCCTGAACGCGGCGAACAACGCGGCCTCCGCAGGCAGCGGTATCAATCCGTTCCGCCTCGACCGCAGCCAGGCCAACACCAACGGCCAGTCGCACGACTACATGAAGGAACAGCTCGCCTACAACAATGGCGCGGCGGACCTGTTCCCCAAGTACACGGGTAACAACAGCGCCGGCAGCGGTTCGACGTTCGGCACGCCGGGTCTCGTGATGGGCTATTTCGACGGCAACACGGTCACCGCGCTGTGGAATTACGCGCAGAACTTCGCGATGAGCGACAACATGTACACCGACACGTACGGTCCGTCGACACCGGGCGCGCTCGAGGTGGTTTCCGGCCAGACCAACGGCGCTATTCCTGCGAACGGTGCCGCTCAAGGCGACAACGTGATTGCCGACGGCGCGGGCAGCTTCACGATGAACGGCGATTCCGACCCGACCGGGGACGTGTGCAACACCTCGACGTCGAGCGGCCAGGCCACGCTGAGCTCGAATAACAAAAACATCGGTGACCTCCTCAACGCGAAAGGGATTACGTGGGGCGGCTTCATGGGCGGCTTCGACCTGAGCGCCACCAACTCGAACGGCACCACGGCGTGCAAGCGCAGTACCTACTCGTCGGTCCTCGGCGCAACGAAGACGGACTACATACCTCACCACAACTGGTTCCAGTACTACGCTACGACGGCCAACCTGGCGCACACGCGCCCGACGTCGACCGCGCTGATTGGACAGGCCGACCCGCTCGATTCGACGGCTACGCCGGTGCACCATCAATACGACGTCAACGACTTCTTCACGGCCGTCTCGGCGGGCAACTTCCCGTCGGTCAGCTACCTGAAGGCACCGGCCGTCGGCGATGCGCACCCGGGCAACTCGGATCCGATCGACGAGCAGGCGTTCATCACGAAGGTCGTCAACTTCCTGCAACAACAGCCGGACTGGAAGAACACCGCCGTCATCATCACGTACGACGATTCGGATGGCTGGTACGACCACGCTTATGCGACGCCGACGACTTCGTCGTTTGACGCCACCGCCGACCAGCTGAACGGCGCGGGCACCTGCAACGCAACGGGCGCTAAGCAAGGCGTCGGCGTGACAGGCGCGGCTGTCAACGGCCGTTGCGGCCCGGGAACGCGTGTTCCGCTTCTGGTGATCTCGCCGTACGCACGCAGCAACTACGTTGACCACACGGCGGTCACTCAGGCTTCGGTTGTCAGGTTCATCGAAGACAACTGGCTCGGCGGCGCCCGCATCGGCAACGGATCGCACGATGCGACGACGGGGAGCATCGCGTCGCTGTTCGACTTCACCAACGGTGGCAAAACGCCGGCGTTGTACCTCGACACGAACCTTGGCACCAAGCTGTCGGCTCCTCCTGCAACGAACTAAGGAGCCACCGTTTATCCGTCCGTTCTGCCGCACAGGGAAGTACGCGGTGTGACGTTCAGGGAACGGAGCTGTTGATGCCCGTCAATCAGTGATGACGTCGAGCCAGCCGGTACGGTGGCTCGACGTGCTTGTTTGCAGTTCAGCTTGACTACCGCTATCGCCATGAATCGTCGTTCGAACGCCACCTTGTCTTCGCAACTACCCACCGGAAGCGGCCCGTCCCCTCGCGCTGCGAGCAGCACGTGGCGTCGCCTGATCCTCCGGATAGTGCTGGGCATCGTGCTGCTGGGCGCCGCTCTGGTTGGCTACGCGCTGATCTATCCCGAGCGTATGCCCGCGCCGATCGGCGATACGGTCGAGAATCTGACGGGCCTCAACGCCCATCCGGTCAAGCTCCAGCGTCCCCCCGTCGCGCCCCTTAGCGCGGTCGCGGTACTCGGCAGGGACCTGTTCAATGATCCGTCGCTTTCGGCGTCGGGCAAACAGTCGTGCGCGTCGTGCCACAGCGCCGCGCACGCTTTCTCGCCTCCCAACGACCTGACGGTACAACCAGGCGGCCTTCACATGACGGAAGCGGGCTATCGGCCGGTGCCATCGCTCGCGTACCTGTATCGCCAGGCGCCGTTCAGCATCGGTCCCGATCAGGGCGATACCGACGCCGCACCGGTCAGCCTCGATACGCAGGCATCGGCCGCGCTAGGCGTGCAGCGCGCCCAGAAAACCGCGGGCGCGGCGCCTGCCGCGCCGGCTATGGTGCCGCAAGGGGGACTCTTCTGGGACGGCCGGGCAAGCACGCTGCAGGACCAGGCGCTTGGGCCGCTGACCAACCCGGTCGAGATGGCGAACCCCGATCTGGCTTCGGTTGCCGACAAGCTAAGGCACTCGAAGCACATCGATACGCTCAGGCAACTTTTCGGTCCGCACGTCGTCAACGATCCCAATCTGCTCGTGTCGGAAGCCATGTTCGCGATCGGTCGGTATCAATTCGAAGACCCGGCGTTCCATCCATTCTCGAGCAAATACGACGCCTGGCTCGAAGGACGTGCACGCCTCACACAAGCCGAACTACGTGGCTTGCGTCTGTTCAACGATAAGGACAAGGCCAATTGCGCGGGTTGCCACCTGAGCCAGCCGACGTCGGACGGCCTTCCACCTCTTTTTACCGACACGCAGTATGAAGCGCTCGGCGTGCCGCGCAATCGCGAACTTGCGCAGAACAGGAATCCGAAGTTCTACGACATGGGCATTTGTGGGCCATTCCGGACCGACATGGCCAGCGAGACGCAGTATTGCGGCATGTTCCTGACGCCGACACTGCGCAATGCCGCCGAACGCAAGACGTTCTTCCACAATGGCGTGTATCACGACCTCAAGCAGGTGCTGGACTTCTACAACCTGCGCAATACGTCGCCGGACAGAATCTATCCGCGCGATGCGTCGGGCAAGGTGCAGAAGTACGACGATCTGCCGCCGCAATACCATGCGAACGTGGATGTCGCCGATGCGCCGTTCGACCGCAAGTTCGGCGACCAGCCCGCGATGACCGATCAAGACATCCAGGACATCATCGCGTTCATGAAGACGCTGAGCGACGGGTACAAGGACTGAGCAGCCGCGCTGGACGCCGCCGCGCTGCACCTTCCAGGCTGCGGCACGCGGCCCGGTGCGCTATCCTTGCCGGTCCGCGACCTTATCCCTACCCTCCCCGATGGCCGATTTTCCTTTCGACGCTGTGCTCTTCGACTGCGACGGCGTGCTCGTCGATTCCGAACCGATCACGAACCGCGTGCTCACCGAGATGCTCGGCGAGCTCGGCTGGCATTTGAGCGTCGAAGAGACGATGCGCATTTTCGTCGGCAAGATGGTCAGGGACGAAGCCGCGTTGATCGAGGCGCGCACCGGCTTCGCGATCACGGCCGGGTGGCTGGCGCAGTTCCGCGCGCGTCGCAACGTGGCGCTCGACAATGAGTTGCGCGCGATCGACGGCGCGCCTTTCGCGGTCCGCGCGCTGCAGCAGAGGTTGAATGGACGCATCGCGGTGGCGTCGGGCGCGGATCGCATCAAGATCGAATTGCAGCTCGTGAAGGCCGGCATCCTCGACTGCTTCGACGGACGCATCTTCAGCGGCCACGAAACGCCGCGCAGCAAGCCGTTTCCCGACGTCTACCTCGCCGCGGCCGCGGCACTCGGCGTCGAGCCGACACGCTGTGCGGTCATCGAGGATACGGTAACGGGCGCGACCGCGGGCGTCGCGGCCGGCGCGACGGTATTCGGCTATTGCTCGACGCACCTCGGCCATAGCAGCGCGACCGCGTTGCATGGCGCGGGCGCGGTGCACGTGTTCAGGGAGATGGTTGAGCTACCGGCGTTGCTCGCGGGATGGGGCACGCGCTGATCGACCGACGTGTTGGCGGTTGAACGACACCGGCTTGCCGCAAGTTGGCCAACGCCGATCAGTTTTCGACTGCGCAGATACGGTCGATCAGCGCTCGAGCCAGCACAGACGTTGAATCCCGCCGCATGGCATGGTGCGTGCAACTGGAACGCCCGAGCGCAAAGCATTTGCGCGCTCGCTACCCATCCAACGTTGCCGGAGATTCATCATGTCCAACTTGACCCTTGCCGACCTGTCGCGCTGCGACGACCTCGACCACGCAGCCGCACAGTCCGTGCGCGGCGGCCATTCGTGTTTCCCGCACGAATACCCGCCTTCGTGTTACGGCGAAAAACCGCCGGTTCGCGGCCCGTCGTACTACAACCCGCCCTCCTACAACCCCTGCCAGCCCGTGCATTACGGCTGCGGGCCGGTCTACACCCCGGTCTGCCATCCGGAGCCGGGCAAAATCGTGCCGCTGTAAGCACGAGGCCCAGCGCCGTTGCGTACGACGGCGCAATCATGCATGGGTTGCGGCCTGGGTTGGTACGATCGGGCCGCATCGCGCGCTTCATGCTCTTATTCGAAGGCCGGATCGATCGGCACGCGATAGCCGACCGCTAGCCGGTTCGTTTCGTTCGCCATCCCGACGATGGCCTGCAGCTCGCCGAACATCTCGTTGGTCATGCCGGCGCGGCGTGCCGCCGCCGTGTGGCTCGCGACGCAATAGCCGCAGTTGTTCGTCACGCTGACCGCGACGTATAACAGCTCCTTGACGAGCGGGTCGAGCGCGCCGGGCGCCATCACTTCCTTCAGGCTGTCCCACGTGCGCGCGAGGGTCGGCGGATGCTGCGCGATGTACTTCCAGAAGTTGTTCACGTCGTCGACCTGGCGGGTCGCTTTGATGTCGTCGTAGACGGCTTTGACTTCGGGTGATGCGTCCGTGTATTCGATTGCTTTGGGCTGGGTCATGCGGGCTCCTTGGCGTGTCGGTTGGGGGGGCGTCGGGGTATTGTGCACTTGCAGTGGCGGATGCGTGAGGCGAATGTGTACCCCACCGCGCCTCTCAATCCTTCCTGACCCACTCCATCCGCACCGACTCGAGTTCTCGCGGCAAACGCGGTGAGACAGGCGCCCGGCGCGGCAATTCGACGAAGCCGAGACGCCGGTAGAGCGCGTATGCGCGCTTATTGCTGATCAGCACATCGAGCACGAGTTGCTGCCGATCGCGTTCGCCACGCCCCGCGCGAGCCTGCAAATTCATCAGCTCACCCGCGCGCATCGCATCCGCAAACAGCGTGCTGAAAACACCCGTGCCGCGCAGGCGCTCATGCGTCGCGCAATGCGCGATCAACCTCTGCGACGACTTCGGCGCCGGCAATTCGCTTTCGAGCACGAGGCCGCGCAACAACATGCGAACCGTGCGGCGCAAGCCAAAGAACAGCAGTAGCATCAGCGCGACGTGCGGATCGTCGAACCATGTGTGGCGTCCGTCATGCAGCGCGAGCACCGCGACCGGCTGATCGTTTCCGGTCACGGCAACACGGTGGCGTCGATACGAAAAGCGCCCGAGCTTCGAGGCAAACGCAAACGCCAGAAATTCGATGCAAGCTTCGGCCGGCTCACCGAGAAAGAAACCGAATTCACGCACGCCAGATGCGAAGATCAGCGGCGCGCATGCTTCGGCATCGTCGGCGCGCGCGGCGCGAAAGCGCAGGAGGAGCGGTTCGTCGTCGCGAGCGGGCGCGTGCGCACGTGCGGGTTCTACGGCATACATAGCAGACTGCCCTTTCGTGGATTCGTTGATTCTTTGTGTTTAGCGCGGCAGGCGCGCGAGCGCGCACTGGTCTTTATAATTAGCCAGGCTGACAGGAAGTCAGTATCTTTTAAAAGTTCGCTTTTCCTTGCACGTCCAATAGAGCACCATGCCAAAACCGACGCACACAGTCACATTCAGTGGAATCAAAAAATAATTCCCTTTTTTGAATCCTAGCAGTACCGAAATCGCCGAATAGAGGAAGCTGAAGATCTCGCCCGCCAGCAACACGGTATTGATCCGCGGCATGATGGCGCGATAGCCATTCGTGCCTTTCGGCGTTCTGTGAAAGTCGCCATACACGCCGAACAGAGCACGCACGCCGCCGACGAAGTAGTACCAGGCCATCGGCAAAAACATCGCGATATAGCGGTAGGTGTCCCACAAATCTTTCACGGCGCTCCGCTTGTCATCGAAACGTGCCCCGCGGCGCGCACCGAGCGCATTTTCGAGCCCCCAGAGCACAGCCAGGCCGAAGAACGTAAACGCCCCCCAGCGCATGAATGCGGCATCGAAATGTACGAAACAGGTAAGCGGCAGGCTCAGCAAGATCAGTACATAGATTGACGCGAGCAGCACCGACGAAAACATCACGGAGATAGCGTGCATTCGCTTCATCAGAGGCATGCGTTGCACCACCATCTGCTTCACATGCTTGAAGCCGCTATGAATTAGTCCGCGCCCCCAACGCTCGCGTTGAATGCGAAATGCGCTAATGGTCTCGGGCAGCACCGACATCGACACCACGTCGCGCAAATAAGCGTATTTCCAGTCGCCGAATTGCGCGCGATAACCGAGATCGACGTCTTCCGTGACGGTCGACGCATTCCACCCGCCCAACGCATCGACGCACGCCTTGCGCCATACACACGAACTGCCGCTGAGCGATGCCATGTCGCCATCCTCGCTCAGGCCGACCGTCACGTATTGCTGATGGCCCATTTCCATCGCCTGGAAACGCGTCAGAAATGACACGTCGCGATTCTCGTAACCGATGCCCGTTTGCAGGAATCCCAGTTTTGGGTCCCGGAAACACGGAATCGTCTTCAGCAGAAAGTCGACGGGCGGCACGAAATCCGCGTCGAAAATAGCGAAGAACTCCCCGCGCGACTGCTGAATGCCGTTGACCAGATTGCCCGCTTTGTAGCCCTTGCGGTCGAGTCGCCTGAGCAGACGAATATCGACGCCTTGCGCCGCGTATTGCGCGACTTTCCCGCGCGCGAGTTGTGTGGTGCCGTCCGACGAATCGTCGAGCACCAGAATTTCGAGCAATTCCGCGGGATAGCTCAGACGGCAGGCGGCATCGATCAGCCGCTCCACCACCTCTGATTCATTGCAGATGGGCAACAGCACGCTCACCGACGGCCGGCAATCGGCGTTGGCTTCGGCAGCCGAATGCTCGAGTTCGGTCAATTTGCGCCGTTCCACCTTTCGCGAAATCAGAAAGACCCGCAATTCAAGGAGCACGTACAGCGCAAAATAGACGACCACGACGAGAAAAACTGCCTGGCAAAACCAGGAAAGCAATGCGAGCATCGTGACCGCTCCATCAAAGCTTCACGACGGCGCAGATTTCTTCCAATCGATGTGCCCAGGTATGGTTCTCTCGCACGTATTTCGCACCGGCTTCGGCGCGATCGAGGTCCGCACGCGAAGGTCCGTGACGCAGCCGCGCGAACAGATCTCGCGTTTCTTCATAGGTATTCACAACGTGACAGAAATCGCGGAAATGGCGATCGACGGCGCGGCTCGGGTTTGTCACCGCAATACCCCCGCAGGCTAGAATCTCGAGCAAGCGGCGCGAAAACATCGTTTCGGAACTCGTGACCGAATTCACGTTGATCGAAACCGCGTGCGACTTGTAGACGTTCGCCGTTTCCCGATGTGGCACCTTGCCATGCAGGCGCATCTGGCTTGTCTTCGGAAAGCGGAACTCGAAATGGCGCGACAGCCGGTCGTGATTCCGGTCGAACACATTGAGCGGCATCTCGTTGTGCTCGCAGATTTCGAACACCATGTCGAGAAAGCGGCGCCTCTCATTCAGAATGCGCCGGTAATAGCTGCCTGTAAAACAGACTTCGTTGCGCGTGAAATTGAAGCCCGTGAAGCTATGAAAAGCCGGCTGAAAGGGCATGATTAGCGTATTCACGGGCACGTGCGCCGGCACCTGCTGGCGATAGCGTGCGAGGCATTCTTCATCTGTGGTGAAGACGTAATCGAACGCCTTCGCCACGTCGATGAACGCTTCGAAGAACGGACCGTCGTCCTTATTCCAGAATACCGTGGGAACGCCTGCTTTCCTCGCGAAATCGACCAGACGGAAAATCGCGGTTGGCTTTGTGAGGCGCAACGTTTTCGGCTGCTTCGCCAGTTCGTAGCGCCAGCTACCGTCCACGCCGTGGAATGCGGATTCGGCGAGCACCAGATCCGGCTTCCAGTTAGTGATGACGTCGCGGTAATTCGAGGGCGTCATCACACGAACACGGCATTCGGCAGACAGACAGTCTGCCGTGAAATAGTCCGTGACGAGCGCAATCTTCAGACGGCCAAATGGCCCGTCTCGTTCGACATCTTCCGATACTTTCGGATAGTCGTAGACCAGCGAACCCAGTCTTCTAATGACCCTGCCAACCATTCCCCTCACCCCGCACTTTTTGGTAGCGCCTTGATGACAAAATCGCGCCAGCAACGCTGTGTGGTCGCGTATTCTTTTGCTTGTTCGCCGAGCGCGGCGAGCGCCGGGCGATCGGCCAATGCCGTTTCGATCACGCGCGCGAGATCCGCCGCGTCGCCAGCGTTGAAGAACCAGCCTGCCGGGTGTGCGCCCATTTCGTCGCGAAACACCGGCAGGTCGGGCACGATGACCGGTTTGCCCATCGCCATCGCTTCGACGAGCTTGATGGGAGGGACGATCTCGCAAACCTTGAACGGTTTGCGCGGGATGCACACGAGCGCGCAGCGGCTCAACGCCTCATGCGCCTGTTGCGGTGACGTCCGGCCCAAAAAGCGGATGTGTTCCGACAAGCCGAGGCGCTGCACTTGCGATTCGAGCGACAACCGCGCTTCACCATCGCCGATGAGGCTCACGGAAATCCGCACGCGGCGTGCGCGCAATTGCGCCACGGCGTCGATTAGGGTGTCGAGTCCCTCATAGGCCATCAACGAGCCCGCATAGCCGATCGTGTCATGCATTATTTCACGCGATGCGAGCGATACGAATCGCTCGGGTTCGACACAATTGGGCAGCAGGAACATGCGTTCCTTGTCGATGCCCCAGCGCGCGCGCGCGAAGCGTCCCAGTTGCTCTGAAATCACGAACACACGATCCGCGTGGCGCGCGACGAGCCCTTCGAGTTCGAGGCCTTGCTGGAAGCCCTGGCGACCTTCGTAGTGCGGCGCGCGCGAAATACGCGTGAGTTCCCACAGGCCGCGCATTTCATACTGAAACGGAATGCCCAATTGGCGCGCCGCCAGCAATGCCGGCAAGGCGTTCACATGATTCGACGCAGCGTGAATGACCGACACGCGATGTTGCTTCGCCCACTGCGCCACCACGCGCGCCGCCTGCATCGCATACAGCAGCACCGGCCGATTATTGGCTGGCCCCACGGCATGTAGATACCGTACTTCATCGACCTGGGTCTCTTCGCTCAACGCGTCGCGCAAACGGTCGATCCGATCAAATGGATAACCGGGCCGCGTCATCGCATGCACGCGCCCGCCCGCCGACGCCATTGCTCGAATGATCTCGTGCGTGCGCGTCGTATAGCCGCTCGTGTGATACGGCAACGCGCTCGCGGCCACATACAGAAGTCCCCCGGCACCGGCGTCGAATGACGCGGCGGGCGCACGCCGCTTCGCCTTGCGATCCAGCGTGCGGACCGTTAGCCAACGGCTCAATCCCAAATACGGCTCGCTAACGAATGTTTGCAGAGAATCGAATGTGCTGCTCATGCCCGCACGGTCCCCTGCTGCTTGAGTTCCGCGCGTGCGAGATCGACCGTTTGCGACACCCTGATCTTGCCGCGCGCGTGCAGGTCGAGAAATTCGGCGGTCGTGATCACGTCGTAGTCTTTTGTCAGACGGCGCAAGAGCTTGCGATAGCCCTCGACACGTTGATCGTCGCGATAAGTCGCGTAGCCCTTTTCATCCCAGTACAGCAGCGACCACGAATGCAGCAGGAAAATGGAAAACGTCGGGCTGCCGCTGAACGCATCGAGCAGCAATTTGCCCCACCAGGGACGGAAGCGGAAATACGGCGACTCCGGATACGTGAGGCGCGCCCACCATTCGTCTTTGCCGACCTTCGGCAAGATCTTTTTTTCCGTCATCGGTACTTCGATCACACCGTTCGACCATGCGTACGGCAGATTCGTCGGCTCGCTGAAAATGGCCTGTTTCGCGTGGACGGCGCACATCGAATTGTTGAACGACGCCTGCACGCCCGCGGCTTTCAAGGCGCGTATCGTGGACGCATTCCAGCGGAACGAACCTGCCCGATGCGCGAGAACCGGCTTGCCGGTTTGCTCCGAGATAAGCCCGCCAAAATGTTTGATGACGAACTCGGCGCGTGCGTCGTCGGTATATTGATTCATATACTGCGGACGGCGCGCGAGTCCATGCTCGGCCCAGAACGAATCGGGCAAATATTCCGGGTGCGTGTGCAGTTGCACGTCCTGACCCACGGAATCGAGCCAGCGCACCACTTCGCGCGTTTCTTCCAGATACGACCACGCGCCGCATTGATCGACGAAATAGACGTGCCTGGCGCCGAACTCGTCACCAATCTCGGCCATTTCACGAATTCCCGCGGTTCCACGCTCGTGTACGCCCCACATGAGCCGCTTGACGTGATCGTGCGGCGCGCGTTTGGGCAGCGCTTCGGCATCGACCGTCAACATGGCATAACGATTCTTTTGCATCTTTCTCAGCTCGATTTCAGCAATGCATGCCATTGCGCGTCGCTGGCCAAACCAGCGCTCAACGGCAGGACGATTGCGTCTCGATAGCGCCACGCGAGATACGCCTGCTTTCTCTGCTGTAGCGATGGGCCCTCGCCGCTTAATGACGGCACATATTCCACCAGCCAACCCAGCCGGGAATAAAAGGCGAAATCGGCGATATCCGTCACCAGAACCGGCGCCAGATCATCGCCGCCTTGAAGCTTATTCGACAAGCCCTCGCATGCGGCGCGCAACTGATGACGATCGGCGCCGAGCGCCCAGATCATCACTGTCTTTACATCGGCAGAAAGCGGCCTGTGCTTGAGGGTTGGCAGCCACGGATATGGCGTTACGTGCGGCGAAATCAGATTTGCCGACGCCAACAAATGCCGAATGCGCCGCCAAACACGCTCCTGCCATGACGAAGGCGGCTTTTTCCCGAGCAGGTCGTAACGGACGAGCAGATCCCATTCGGGTCTGGCCGCGAGCGCTTTCACCTCACGCCGCAATGCTTTGGCTTCTGCAATCACGCTCACTGCATGCGCTCCCGTCTTGCTGCCAAAGCGAGGATTTTTTCCGCTGCGACCACGGCGCCGTTCATCCGAATCGTTGCGCGTTCAGCGGGCGTATCGTTCAGCATATCGAGCAGTCTACCGACCGCAGCCTCGCGTTCGTCATCGGTCTCGCAGGCAGACACGACAGCCGGCATAACGTCGGCAACCATGTGGGCGCGACGCACCTGATCGTCGGCGAGCTGCGCATTTGGTACGAGCAGCGCGGGCACGCCCGCCTGCACGAGTTCGCAGCAGGTGTTGTAACCGGCGGCGCCGACAAAGGCGTCGAACGCACGCAAATAGCGCGCGAGCGGATAGACCGTCAGCGGCATCACGCCGGCCGGCAATTCGATGTCGCGCACGGAAATGGGCGCTAGCACCCAGACCACTTTGAAACCGGCCGCCTCGAACACACGAATCAGCCCGTGGCCGATTCCTGCCACATCCTTCAGATTGCCAGGGCCCAACGCGAACAGGACAAAACGGCAATCCTTCGGAAGGCTCAACGCCTCGCGCGCTGTAGCGCGGTCAAGCAACTCGTCGTCCTCGAGCACGCACACGGGCGGTACGAGCGCACGCGTGCCGTCGGCTTCGAGCGGCCGCTCGCTTTCCTGCGCGCCCAATTCGCCGGGCTGGATCACGAGATCGAAGCGCGACTCGTCCACGGAGACCGTCTTGCCGCCCTCCTTGAGCAAACCACGGTTCGACCAGACGAGCGCTGGCGAACCGAACGTCTCGCACGTCGCCAGAAACCCTTGAAACGGCCAAGTGCCGTCGAAGACGATTACGTCGGGACGAACGCGTTCGAGCATCATGCCGAAACGCACAGCCAGCTCGCTATTCCACGCAAACGTGGAACTCGTCGACCAGTATGGCGAAACGAAATAATCCGCCTCGAATCCCATCTCTTCGATGAGCTCGATGGCAGACGCCAGGGAAAAGAAAACCGGTCGGGCACGGCCGCGCAACCGCCGCGCATACGAAAGACAACGATTCAGATGGCCCATGCCTGAGCCATTCACGTTGAAGAACAGAATGCGGGGAAGCTGCGAGCCGGTCGAGTCGTTGCGAGCCGGTTGCGGATCGTTCATGCGTCGCCGCCGAACAGATCGCGCGTGTATACCTTGTCCGCCACGTCCGCCAGATCGGCCGTCATGCGATTTGCGACGATCACATCGGCCGAGCGCTTGAATTCAACCAGATCGTTGACCACTGACGAATTGAAAAAACTCGATTCGTGCATCGCCGGTTCGTAGACGATCACTTCCACGCCCTTCGCCTTGATGCGTTTCATCACGCCCTGAATGCTCGACGCGCGGAAATTGTCGGAACCCGCTTTCATCGCTAGCCGGTAGATGCCGACCACCTTCGGGCTACGTTGGAGCACGCTCTCGGCGATGAAGTCCTTGCGCGTTCCGTTCGATTCGACGATCGCGTGAATCAGGTTTTGCGGCACATCTCGGTAATTCGCGAGCAGTTGCTTCGTGTCTTTCGGCAGACAGTAGCCACCATAGCCGAAGCTCGGATTGTTGTAGTGAGCGCCGATCCGCGGGTCGAGACACACACCTTGAATGATCTGATTCGGATCGAGGCCGTGCTGCGCCGCGTAGGTGTCGAGTTCGTTGAAATACGCAACCCGCATCGCGAGATACGTATTGGCGAACAGCTTGATCGCCTCAGCTTCGGTGCTGCCGGTGAAGAGCGTCGGAATGTCCTGCTTGACCGCGCCTTGCTTCAGCACCTCGGCGAAAACTTCAGCGCGCTCCGAACGCTCGCCGACGACGATACGCGACGGGTAAAGATTGTCGTACAGCGCCTTGCCTTCGCGCAGGAATTCCGGCGAGAAGATCAGATTTTGCGTGCCCAGTGTTTCGCGCGTGCGCGCCGTGTAGCCCACCGGAATGGTCGACTTGATGACCATGACCGCTTGCGGATTGATTTCCTTCACATCGCGAACGACGCTTTCAATCGAGCGAGTGTTGAAATAGTTAGTTTCCGGATCGTAGTCGGTCGGCGTGGCGATGATCACATAGTCGGCGTTCGCATAGGCTTCAACCTTGTCGAGCGTGGCTCGGAAGTTGAGCGACTTGTGAGCGAGGAATTCCTCGATCTCCGCGTCCTCGATCGGCGATTCCTTGCGGTTGAGCATCGCCACTTTCTCAGGAACGATGTCCAGCGCGATGACCTTGTTATTCTGAGCGAGCAATACAGCAAGAGAAAGACCGACGTAGCCTGTGCCGGCGATTGCGATTTTCATTGGCTTACCTTATAAAACCTTTCGACGCGGGCTGGATTTGCATCGTTTCGCCAGATGCGACGCTCTCTTCACAACCAGCATATTTTATGTTTCCGCATACCTCTTGCGCCACGCGCAGAGTGCATTCCCTGTGCGAGGCTTGTACCTTGTTACCAGCCTCAATTCGGCGATCAAGGCTTTTCCGCACACTCCCGTCCATCATCCTTCGCTGCGCGATATCCCGGACAAGCGGCATTGCAGCGAACGACGTCTCGATATACCCCAAAATCCCACCTGCGCCAACTGGAAATTAATCGATCATTGGGAGCGTTGAAAACCGGGATAAGAAGTAAAATATTAAAAATCAATGCATCCAAACCCGTCAATCTCGAAGCAACCCCCACGACGCCCGCTCAAAACCGAGTCGCCATCTTATCATTTTGAGCGTTGGCAAAACGAGCCGCCGAGTCGAATTCCGTAGGTGGCGCACTACACAGACTCCACTGCATCAGGCTGGGTGGAACACCGGCGTACCGACGACAACGCATCGCCGATATGGGCCGATCTAACTTCATCAAAAAGTTGTCGATAAACAACACGCAGCAATCGAGATTTCGCCGATTGACGAAGACGCGCGCGCAACAGTTTCCGAAAGTCGGCTGAACCAACACACTACCTTTGGGAGCAGTGATCGTATAATTGCCTCGCGAAGAATCCGCCGGGATGCCCTCCCATCGGCTTCGGCAAGTCGTGGCTCGCATCGCTCTCGAAACGCGTCGTCGGCTTCTGATTGAAATTGCATGTCTGATCACCCGGAAATAAGCATACGCTTGGAGCTAGTAATGGATGTAGAAGTGGGGAAATGCGTCTATCGTCTTCGTTGTAACGACGGCAGCATCATCGAAAACCCCCGTATAGACGGACTCGAGGTCGAATTTCTGGGACGTCTCGGAGGCGTCGTCGAGATCGAAGAAGGGTCTATTTTCCGCAACACCCGGATTTCGGCGGGCGGCGCTGCACTGATCACCATTAAAAGAACTCACTCCAAAGGTATCAAAAATACCAGGATCGAAACCGCCTGCCCGTGTAAATTCAAGCAACTGTTCATCGATGAGGGTTGTTCCATCGAAGGGTCACGCTTTGCGTTGGTGAACGACGCAAATCTTTTCGTTTCCATTGGAAAAGATTGCATGATGAGTTCCAACATTCTTTTCCGTGGCGCGGACGGACACACGATCTTCAACGTTGCAACGGGCGAAGTATTGAATAAATCTACCCCTATTGTCGTAGGTGATCACGTCTGGATCGGCGCCGGAGCGACTTTTCTTAAGGGCGCTCAGATATCCAGCAACGTAATCGTGGGTTCGAACACGTTGCTTTCGCGAAAGTTCGAGGAGAAATTCGTCGCAATCGCCGGTACGCCAGCACGCGTGGTCAAAACGGGCGTCAACTGGGACCGCGCAAGAATCCCAGAGTACGAGTTGGCGAGGAGTCGCAATCTGCATCACGACAACAGATAAAAGCCCGAGCCGGCGACACGATAATTTGTTATCCGGCCAGCTCGATCTGTCAGATTGATGTGTGACTGTCGTTAGCGGACGCCTGAAGATCGTCGAGTCTTCGTCCACCGCGACTATTTGACTGCTCTCACGTAGTTCACTACGCTTTCCCAATTGACGAACTTTTTATGAGGTGAGCCGCACCAGACTTTAGCAGCAAAGTTCTCCGCTTCCGGATCAACACAACTCGCCTCTGCAAACACCGGTCCAGCGTTGCAAGTGCTCCAAATGTGCGGCGCATATTCATGCTGCCCTGCGGCCGCGCGCGCCTGGTCGAACTTGGCTTTCGAATGTTTAAATTCTGTGTGGGTTTCCTGCCCTAACGCAAAGGGCTTGATGAAGTCTACGGCGAGCTTGAGTGACGCGCCCGACTTTGCCTGATAGCTGTACCAATCGTGATTGCGTTGATGCGCGACACACGCCAGCGTCAGCAACGGCTGAACGCTAAACAGATGGTAATGCATTGCGTCTCGCAGATCGAAATCGATACTCTTCCCATCGGCCAGGAAACTGGTATTCATCTGCTGCCTAAACCCGTCTTCGACGGCACTCCAGAGATCATTATCTTGAAGCACAGTGGCAACGAGTCCAACCGTTTTAAGGCGATGGCTTTGCCAATTCCCTGTGCGATGTCTGGAGTCGTTCCAAGTGGTTACCGCCGTGTTCCTCATCCAGTTGTCTACCGTGACGCGATCGCGTGGAGAAAACTGACTCCGTAAAATGTCGTAACCTACGATTAGCGGCTCAAGGGTCGTTTCGTTAATAGGATCACCATCGGGCCGATTTTCACGAGCCCACGCGAGAATGAAATCACCCCCCTTTTGAGCATACTTCCCGTCTTGATCAACCAGCCACGCCCATGCTAAAGCCGAGATCTTGGGCATGTCCTTGAGCGCGACTTCCGTCTCCATCTTCGCCGAGTCCGAGTCAAGACGACCTTCGCCAACAATGACTGAGACAGGATGCGGAACGTCGTTGAGCGCGTCATTTGCAACCTTGACTACGCCCTTGTACAGAGTCTCGGCCTCCCGATCCTGCGCAATTAATTGCTTCAGCGTTTCAGCTTCAGCGCCGTTCAGACTGACCGGCCCTGCCCAGGCTGAGTTGGATGACAACGCATAAGCGCATAGCGCCAACATCAAGTTTCGTACAAGCATCAAGCGTCCTTATTCGAGGAATTCATCGGGAATCGGCTCGTCAAGCAGGGAGCGGCGCCGATGATCAAGCGAGAAATACATTCGCAATCGAGAGCGACTTCGGGTTTCGTTAATTACAAAAATTGACGACGTCAGATCGATCAAGTTTCCTCGAATGCTGACCATGATCACCTGCAGTCAATTTTTGACTTCGGGCGCAGCAAAACTGATATGCAGTGGAAAAGATGAATTCGCTGCACCGGTCTCCGCTCACACCATCGACTTGTACTTCGCAAACGCCGACCCGATCACCTGGTGCATGTCGTAGTACTTGTATTCAGAAAGCCGTCCGCCAAACACAACCTTGTCTTCTTTTTCCGCGAGCTCGCAATACTTCTCATAACGGTCTGAGTTGACCTCGTCGCCGACCGGGTAATACGGAACCTTTCCGTTTGCCCAAGTCGCGGGAATTTCCTTCGTCACTACCGTCTTCTCGCTCTTGTTACCCGGCGCGAAATGCTTGTGCTCGATTATGCGCGTCCAAGGCACCTCGGAATCGCCGTAATTGACGACTGCATTACCCTGATAGTTGTCGGTATCTTCTACCCAGGTCTCGAAATCAAGGGTCCGATATTCGAGTTCGCCGAACTGACAATCGAAATAGTCATCGATCTTGCCAGTGAAGACGACGGTCTTCGCTTTCGCATTCCATGCTTCGCGATCAGCAAGATAGTCGACGCCAAGCTTCACCTCGATCCCTTCGAGCATTTTCTCAAACATGGCCGTGTAGCCGTCTTCAGGCACGCCCTGGTACTTGTCATTGAAGTAGTTGTTATCCCACGTCAGGCGCACAGGCAATCGCTTGATGATCGACGCCGGCAAATCTTTCGGGTCGCGCTTCCACTGTTTTGCCGTATAGCCCCGAATCAGCTTTTCGTAGATATCCGTGCCGACTTGCGACAACGCCTGCTCCTCGAGATTGCGTGGCTCGCGGCCTTGAAGATCGAGTTTTTGCGACGCGATCTTCTCTTTCGCTTCTTGCGGCGTCTTCACACCCCACATGTGGTTAAAGGTGTACATATTGAAAGGAAGCGAATAGACCTTCCCATCAGATACGGAAATCGGCTGATTCCGGAAGTTATTGAAGCGTGAAAAGCGATTCACGAACGACCAGATCTGTTCGTCGTTACAGTGAAAAATATGCGGCCCATAGACGTGGACCTGAATTCCTTCCTTCTCTTCCGTGTGACAATTGCCCGCAATGTGCTCGCGCTTGTCGATAATCAGACAGGTCTTGCCGTCATCGGCGGCCAGACGTGCAAAGGTAGAGCCGAACATACCGGCGCCAACGATCAGATAGTCATACATTGTGGGTTTCCTCTTCTTGCCGGCTTGCCAGCAGATCTAATAGTTTTGCTTTCCTGGCCTCGTATTGAGACTGTAAATCCTCGGGAACTCGTTCCTTCACCCATTTCACGAGGTTGCTGGCGAACTCGTTCCAAACGTCGATCAGATAAGTGCCGTTCACGTGATTGACGATGCGATGATGAGTAAATTCCAACGCATCGAACGCAGCCAAACGCCGATGGTCCGAAACATTGGTGATTTGCGACCGTTGCTCGAACTTGCGGTGCGCGCAGACCTCACCTTCGCCGTAACCAATGTTGTTGGCTGCCAGCAGGCTTTCCCAATGGAAGGCAATGTCGTTATGAACCACCGTCGCGCCAAAAAAGATATTCGCGTCGTGAAGCAACTCCGTCTTGATAATCCGATTCCACGGATAGTTGATCAGCGAGGATGCGATGCGGCGCAGTTCATTGTTGTCCTTTGCGTGACGGAAGTTCTCCCACAACACTTTGTCCGCATTAAACATTTCGCGAACCTGGTTCTTCTCGTAGTATTCGATTCTGTATTTCATGAAATACAGGTCATTGCCGTGCCGTTTAGCTTCGATGACGGTCTTACCCAGCTCCTCGCCATCGACAACGTCGTCCGCGTCAAGGAAGAACGTATACAGCCCTGTGCACAAAGGGATCACAGCGTTGCGTGCGCGCCCCGCTCCGCGATTCTTCTGCTGGAAGAAATGCAGATTGTCGTGCTGCTCCTCTAGTTCGCGGCAAATCTCTGCGGTGCGGTCCTGCGAGCCGTCGTCGATCACGAGGACATTGGTCGAGATGCCCGGTACATTTAGTACGCAGTTGATCGTTTCTTCAACGAACGTCTCGCAGTTGTACGTGGGAATCACGATGGTCAGATCATGTTGCGCGTAACCTTTGTAAAACTCCTCGATACGGCTATTGAAGTTCGAACGAAGGTTCTTTGCCGGGAGCCGTTTCTGATTTTTCGATACGATCTGGGCAATGCGTTTGCCGATAATTGCCTTGACCTCTTCGCGCTCCTGACGCTGCGAAATCCAGATGCTGCGATAACAGAAATCATAGAACTCGTCGACGATCAGCTGATCTGCCGGCAATTCGACGTGATCGGCCAGAAAGCAACCAATCGTGTTGATATGACTGCACATGGCCGCGAGCTTGAAATCGGCTGCGCCCATCGTTTGACCTTCGCGCGCCATCCGATGGTAGCTGATAATGTCGTCGACCTTGACGAGCGTGCCATGCGACGCGAGCACAAACCAGTGAAGCGGATTGTCTTCGTAGAAATAATCGCCTTCCGGATACGCAATCTGATTGTTTTCCAGAAATGCCCGACGATAAAGCTTTCGCCACGGCACAGGGGAGGTGCGGAATACCTCCGGAAAAGACTTTGCCGTAAAAGCTTTATCGGTCGAAATCTTTTCGAACATCTGCAGATCGTACGCTTCCGAATAGTGCCGACTATGTTCGACGAAGGTCCGAAAACCACCAATGACGACGTCTGCCTTATGCCGCTCGGCAGCAGCGACCATGTTCTCGAACGCCGTCTCTGTAATCCAGTCGTCACTGTCGACAAAGCCGATATACGTCCCTGTCGCAGCACTGATACCGATATTGCTCGGAATGCCCGCACCGCCCAATGTGTTGTGATCGAGATGAATCACGCGGATGCGGCTATCCAGTTCCGCGTGCATCCTGATGATTTCCATACCATTATCGGTGGAAGCGTCATCGACAATAATCAGCTCGAAGTTGCTATAAGTCTGATAACGGACCGACAGAATACACGCATCAAGATACGGCCCCACATTAAAGACCGGCATGACAATCGAAATTTTGGGGCCGACGTGGCCCATTTCGCGATGCAGGTCTCGCACTGCCGGAATTGCGGGCGGATCAAAGCGAAGCTTTTTCTCAGCCCACGCAATATTAAATTCGGCGAATTTATACAGCGGATCGTTAGTCACGATTTTTTTGTATTCCCTGATTGCAGCGGCGAGATCGCCAGCGCGAACCAGGTCGTTTCCCTGCTTGATACTCATCACTACCCCGTTAGGACAGACGCTGCTGCATCAACCGAATTAAAGTTTCGTCGTGAAAGATCGACCGTTGGATACGATATTGCGAAAAATTCAACGTGGACTATTTTTCCGATCTTAACATGCTACCCGTTAGCTCATTGAGCCGGTTCTTCAGTTCCTGCAGCTCTTGCATCAATTTGAGCGGATGAGCATTTGCGAACCGTTCACTCATATATGCAATGTTCGCGCGACGCAACAATGGGGAATCGCGCATCCATTCTTCCTTCTGCTCATAAATGCGCAATACTCGATAACCAAATGCCTGCAGGAATTGATCAACTTCCGCGAAATAGGTCTGCTGCGTTCCTGAACGATTGAAACCGACCTCGATATAAATAATGTCGACGCTTTGACTCTCGAACAATTTGCGTGCACTCGCGAGCACGTCCATTTCCTTGCCTTCGACGTCGACCTTGAGCAGATTGATCTTGCCATCGGTAAAAATCGGAGCCTGACTATCAAGGCTCACGCAGCGTGCGGTAAACACGTCACCTGGACCAATTTCTGACACGAGGTCAGCCGATAAAGCTTTGGTCATGCTCTTTGCTGGGATGAAGCGATGCGCATCGCTCGATTCAGCAATTGCGAGGTTGTACGCGTGCACGACCGGACTATCGGAGCCAGCGATCTTGCTCATGAGTTGCGCGTAGCTGTTCGGATTAGGCTCGAACAAATGTGCTTCGTGAATTCGGAATTTCTTACTCGAACGCTTGATCTTCAGGAACACGTCGCCCACATAGGCGCCGACGTCGACGTAGATAATCGCCTTGCCGTTAAAGAACAACTCCAGATCGGCGAGCAAGTCGTCGATATCGGCATCGCCCTTATTTGCTTTGAGAACAATCGTCTGCTTCAACTTCTCTAGAGCGGCTTTTTCCTGTTCCAGCTTGACCGTGGCCTGCTTCAATGACGTCAACTCGCGCTCACGCTCTTCTGCTAAACGTGCTTGCGTCTCGCGTCCTTCGGTCAGCGATTGTTTTTCCTGCTCCAACAGCGCCTTTGTCTGTCTCAGCGCGTCGAGTTCTCGAAGGCGTTCTTCGGCGATGCGACGCTCGACTTCATGCTTGACTTCCAACGCTCGCAGTTCCTGTTCGACGGTCGCCTTTGCGGCCCGAAGAGATTCCAGTTCCCGTGCGCGTTCTTGCGCTTCGCGTGCCTGCGCTTCAAGCTGCTCATTGACGCGCTGCAGACTCTCGCGCTCGGCAAGACTCTGCTCCAGTTCTTCCTGAACCAGATGAAGACTTGCCAGCAGCGACTCGTTATCGCCGCTCTTCCGAGTCGACGCGTCAAGCGCGTCGCGCAATTCCGTTTCGCTTTGATCGCGCTCTGCGACTAGAACCACGTTCTCTTTCTGCAATTGTGAGTTTGCCTGCTTGAACGCTTCGAGTTCGCGATTGCGTTGGTCCAGCAGACGCGCCTGCGATTCGTAGCGCGCCGACAGCATAACTTTTTCCTGCTCCAACTTCGCCTTCGACTGCTTCAGCTCTACAACTTTGCGCGCCCGATCAGTTGCGAGCCTAGACTGTTGATCACGTTCGCGTGCGAGATCGCTCAACTGCTTGTCGGCAGCCGCACGGCGCTCCGCAAACGCGGTTTTCTGCTTCGCTTCACTGTCGCGCGCACGCTTTGCCTCATTGCGCAGTTGTTTGGCCTGACGAGCTTCAGACTCGCTGAACTGGGTGTCGACAGGCAGCAATTCGAGCATGGCCTCCGCTTCGACGACGTCGCCGGCCTCATGCAGCCGGAACGCCAACCACTTCAGACGAAACGCCTTCGGATCGAGGTCATAGGCACGGCGGGCCGCTTCCGCCGCATTTGCGCGATCGCCTTTTCCCACGTGTCGGGCGAGTGCCGTGTAGCCTTGGGCCTGCATCGCAGGAGCGATGGACTGTGCGCCCATCGCCTTTTCGACAGCGTTGAAACCGCCGCTTTGCCACGCCGCGATGATCTTACTGAAATCTTTGCCGCCCAGCGCTGCTGGCGGAGTCCGACGAGTCGATTGACGCCATATCTTGACGAGCTTGCCGGGCACCGAAAGAAGCGAACCGGGTGCATCCACGCCCTCGATCAGAATGTTGCCTAGCCGAGCATTCAATGCGTGATTCGATTCGCGCTCGTGAATCTTCTTCTGCGCGTCGACGAGCGCCCGCAGGCGTCGGTTTTCCGCGTACATTTCCGGCAGCTCATCGGCGACCCATCCGTTCGCGATTGTGGACGCATTCGCCACACCGGGATTCGAACTGGTCGTCAGTTTGGACGCGGCAGGTTGGGCCCTGGAATAATTGCGCTCCAGCTCCTCTTGCGCATGATGAAGTTGAACGAGCAACAACTCGTTCTCCTGCTGAAGTTCCGAGACGCGGGATTCGAACGCTTCTTTGATACCAGTATTGTTAGCCATGTTTCTTCTTCCAGACGCCGCGGGTATCGACGAGTTTTTGAAAACGGGGCAATTGCGGAGAAATGTTCTTGAACTGCGAGTGATCGACCAGCAGCACAAGAACGCTCGCGCGCTCCATCGCGGCGTTCAAATCCATTTGCGCAACGCGACGATCGGTCAGGCTCTGCGGCAGACTCTCCAGGTTCGGTTCGACGACAAAAACCTTGCCTGCGTGACGATCTGCCAACGCCTCTGCGATATGAAGGGCCGGGCTTTCCCGCAAATCGTCGATGTCCGGCTTGAACGTGAGACCGAAGCACGCGATGCTGATGTCTGTCGCCGTCATCCCGTCCGTTTTCAGTTCCGCGATTGCTTCATCGACTTTCTGAAGCACCCATTTAGGTTTCGTATCATTGACGGAGCGCGCGGTCGCGATCAGCTTGGCGGTTTCCGGCGCGCTGTTCACAATGAACCAAGGGTCGACGGCAATGCAATGACCGCCCACGCCACAACCCGGTTGCAGAATATTCACGCGCGGATGCCGGTTTGCAAGACGGATCAGTTCCCATACATCGATGCCCTGGTCGTCGCAAATCATCGACAGTTCGTTGGCGAAGGCAATATTCACATCGCGGAAACTGTTCTCGGCCAGCTTGCACATTTCAGCCGCGCGCACCTGCGTCACCACGCATTCGCCCTGCACGAACGACTTGTAAAGCGCGACTGCCGCCTCCGAGCATTTGTGCGTCATGCCGCCAATCACACGGTCGTTGGCAACGAGTTCGTGCACGATGCGCCCAGGCAGCACCCGCTCCGGACAGTAAGCAATGCGAATGTCAGAATCGTTACCGGCTTGCTGTGGAAACGTCAGGTCGGGACGCATCCCGGCCAGCCATTGCGCGAGCTTTTCCGTGGTTCCCACTGGCGACGTAGATTCCAGAATGACGAGATTGCCTTTTGCAAGCACTGGCGCGAGCGATTTCGCTGCGGCCTCGATGCAACTCACGTCGGGCTTCTGCTCGGACGTCAACGGCGTCGGCACCGCAATCACGAACGCATCGGCGGGCTCTGCTTGCATGGTCGCGCGCAAATAACCCGCGCCAACCGCCGCCTGAACCAGAATATCCAATTCGGGTTCGACGATATGAATATTTCCCCGATTGATGGTATCGACGACATATTCCGAAACGTCGACACCGACCACTCGCATTTTTCGCGACGCGAACAGCGTTGCAGTCGGCAAACCGATATAGCCTAGACCTATTATTGATATTGTGTTCAAGATACGTTCACCAGAATTTTCGCAAATGCGCTGCGATGCTGCGCCGTTACGCCGATTTTCTTGTCGATGTCCTGATTGTTGTTCAACAAATTGACCCGAGGCGCCCTTTTGGGTCGTCCCGGTCGTTTTCCGACGACAATCAGGGTTCTCACGCTTTGCCGATCTCAATCCACGTGATCGAGGATGATGCTTTCGAGCAGCTTGATTACGCCGATCAATGCCAGCGTGATAAGCAGTGTGATAAGCACGTTATAGAAGCGTTGCGGCTCCATCGGATAGGATGGCGTGGTCGGAGACTGGAGAATCGAAACCATTTTAAGTTTGCGCGCCGCGTCCATCCGCCCTTGCTCCAGTGAAGAAAGTGCAGTTTTATAGAGGTCTTGCGTGAAATTGACCTGCATTTGCAAACGCTGGAATTCTTCAACCGTGTAATTCAGTGTCCGGCTCTTAGGCGACGCCAGTTCGGCACGCTTCAGCGCAATCTGCTGCTCCAGAGCGGCAAGATTCTTCTTAAGCATCACGACGGTCGGCTGATTCGGGCTGAGGTTTGCAGGCAGCGAGGCAATCTGCGTCTGAAGGTCAGTCTTCTGTCCTTCCAATCTGTCGATAATGGTATCCATATTGCCCGCCGTGGACGCAGGCGCCGCCAGCCCCTTCTCGTTCTGGAAGTTCAAAACGTCACGAGACGCGTCGAGGAAACGATCGTGTGCGAAAGTGACCTGCTTCTGCAGAAAATCAACCTGCGACTGTGCGAGTTGATGTCCAAGCTCGTTCATATGCTGCTCGCCCAACTTGACCATCAGCGCAACGATCGCCTTTGCGGTTTTCGCGTCGTAGGCCTGAGCTTGAATGCGCAATACACCGCTGTAGTCGTCGTATTCAACGTCGACGCGGTTTAGCCAGTATTGGAAAAACCATTCTTCCGGCCCATTCTTAAACCACATACGTGAGATTGGGTCGCGGTGCCAATTGCTGTAGTGCGACCGCAGATCGAGAGCAGCGTCCAGTTGGTCAAGCATGTCCTGGGACAGCAAATACTCACGCAAAAGGAGCTGATCGGCGCTATTGGCAGTCCCCCCGGCGGCGCTGAGTGCAGAAATTGCGACGCTTGGCCCATTGACCTGGTCCGTTCGCTGGATAATCACGGTCGCTTGTGAAACATAGCGATCAGAAGCCACGAGTACCCAATATGGCACCGACACGATTGCGAAGATGATCATCAAGCGAATGATCAGCTTAAAGAGCCGGAAAGAGAAAAATGTGCTTTTTACTTTATCGTAGGCTGCAGTCCATCTACCGGACGAACGCCAATTTTCGATTGCTACTGTTTCTTTCATGGGAGAAGTTTCGTTTTGTAGGCGTTCAATCCTTGCTCCAGATCGTCGAACCAATATGCCTGGCCCTCGTCGATCCAGATCGCCGACTGACAAAATTGTTTGAGCGTCGCTTCGTCGTGAGAAACCATGATCACGCTTGCGCGACTCGTTCTGTTTTTGAAGGCTTCAGCAGTCTTTTTCCTGAATCGGGCGTCGCCGGCAGCCGTGACTTCGTCGGAAATAAATACGTCGAAGTCAAACGCGAGCGACAACGCAAACTGCAGACGCGACCGCATCCCGGACGAATATGTCGCGACGGGCTGATCGAACGCGTCACCCAACTCTGCAAAGCTCTGAATGAACTCTAGTCTGTCCGAAAGTTCGTCCTGATGTCCGTGCACGCGACAAACAAATTTTGCGTTCTGGCGTCCACTCAGTGTTCCTTCCAGCCCCCCCGCACCCATGGGCCACGAAACCTTGCATAGGCGTTGAACGCGACCCTTATTCGGAAAATCGATACCGCCGATGATTCGTAAGAGTGTCGATTTTCCTGCGCCATTGCGTCCAATCAGAGCGACACTCCTCGTTGTAGGAATGGTCATAGTGATGCCGCGCAGCACCCACTTTCCTGCCCCATGCTCAGACACGTAACGCTTATGAACATTTTCGATGAGAATCACCGCATCACCAGCTTTTTCGAAAAACGCCTGTATAGAGCCAAGCCAAGCAAATTGAGCCCCAGCGCCCATGCGTACAAATAGCCCAACCTAATCCCCTCCATGGTTCGGTACGACGGCATAAAGCCCTGCCTCATCAATTCGAGACCATTCACGATGGGATTTGCGGCAAAGATGTACTGATAGGGTTCCGGCACGAGGATCGACAATGGAAGCAGTGCGCCCGATATGTAATAGAGCGGCAAATAGATGATCTTGAAGATGTGGTCAAGTTCTCGCACGAAGCGCATGGCCACTGACGTGGCCAAACCGAAGCCCAGACCAAGCAACCAAAGCCCAATGACGCTCGCCATCACCATCAGCGGATCTTGGGGTAGCCAGACCGGATTGAGAAGGTCTGGCGTGATCGCATGGCCTGTGGCAATCACAATGCACATCAGGACAATAGCAACCGGCACCATCAGGAACAGTTCGAGAACTGCCCGGACGATGGCGACATCGAAAGGCTTCACTTGCCGATAAGCGAAGAAGGCCTTGTTCGAGTCAACTCCATGCAGCACCTGAGTCCACGTGCGACGCCAGAGCAGAAACCCGATGAAGCCGGCGATGATCCACATGTTGATTCCAATACCACCCACCTGTCGAATACGAAGCGTCTCGAATCCGAATGCGTGAAGCGATATGTAGATAATCGGTTCGAGTAGCAGCCAGAACCACGCCGCGCGCGCCTCAAAAAGGCGATCTAGCGCCTCCCTCAAAAACAGGGCGCGCCAGACAGCGAATGTGACCTCAAACGGCGTACGAATTTTTTCCGTCATAACCCGTTACTGCAAATCATGAGTAAACGTCACCGTCGGATCGGCAACCATGACGACATACGTCAGGAATTTGCGGAATTCGGCACCAGGCGAGTTCGAAACATAAACGACGTCGTGATTCTGAATCGGGAAATTCTGCGTGACGAAGAACGCCGCTGGATCGCGAAGGTTGATTTCGTACACGACCGGCACCTTGCCATTGCTTGCCTTCACCGAAGGATCGGTCTTGTCCACCAGCTTCGCGTCTTCGAAGCGGAATACAAAAATCGCGCGTGCGTCCGCGCGACTGTCGTTCAGCCCGCCTGAACGCGCGAGCGCCTGCGCGAGAGAAATGCCCTGTGCCTCGAACGGGACTTCGTCGTTCTTGCCCGTTGCGCCTAGCACCGAGAAGGTCTGCGGCTGGAACAACGCCGTCACCACGTCGCCCGGCTTGAGTATCACGTTCTGCTTCGGATCCCGAATCACGGCATCGAGCGCCATCGTCGCTGTCGTGTCACCGCGCGAAAGCTGCACTGCCATATGGCTGACGGGCTGCTTCAGACCGCCTGCAAACGCGATCGCATCCAGCAGACGCTCGCCCTTCGGCGTGATCGGCATCATCGTGCTCGTATTGACTTCGCCGACGATCGTGACATTCGACGCATTGTTCTTGGTCACGCCCACGAGCACTTGCGGCTGATTCGCCTTGCCTTTGAGATGGCTGACGATGCTCGACTCGATTTGTTCGGTCGTGCGGCCGGCCACGCCGATGCGGCCCGCGAACGGAATAGAGATGGTGCCGTCGGCCGCCACCATTTGCGTCGGCAGCGTGATGCTATTCGAAGTGCCGGCTCCAGCCGACGGCAGCGAAACCGGCGACATCGAGCCAAACAACATCGCAGGCGGCGCTTCCCAGATTGTGACTTCGATCACGTCGCCCAGGCCAATCACATAGTTATTGGCCGTCTTGCTCACAAAGACATCGGAGAACAGGCCGAGTTGCTTTCCAGCCGCGAGCTTGCGCGCGATCGCGTCGTCGACGTCGATGATCTGGATGCCTTCGACGTTGCCCGCTGCGCTCTGCTCCTGTATCTGCTGACGGCTCGGTCCCGACGCCGGCAGCCATCCTGGAAATGTCCCGCACCCCGAAAGCGTTAGCACAGCGGGAAGGCAAAGTACCAAAAGATTTTTCTTCATGAACCGTGAATTCTGGATCTGGCGTTGTCTTTCCGCCGGACTTGCCGCAAGGCTCACCACGCATGACCCTATCAGCCAGCGCCTCGCGTTACGCAAGCCCGCCCGGTTGAGCGCGCCTTTTAAAAACCATTCCGAAGTGTCGGCAGAGCGGTTGGTAATTTATGGAATTAATCCACGGTCTCACCGTCCGGCGACAATACAGCGGTCGTGCCGAGCACTTCCGCTGAACGCTCTTGCAACTATTGTTTCCATTCCGCGAGCTGCGCCGTGCCGACGAAAAAAGCATCAGCGAAGTAACGACAACTGTTACCGCCCCGCCAACCGCGCCACCGCCCTCACCGTCCGACTGATCTGCTCCGCCTCATGCGTCGAACAGATAAAAAAGCGCAACCGCGCCGCCTTCTCCTCAACAGCCGGATAAAAAATCGGCTGCACGTTAATGCCTTCCTCGAACAAAGCGTTCGCCCACTGCGCGGCCTTCAACGAGCTGCCCGTGATCACCGGCACGACCGCGTAGCCCTCGCTCGTGCCGACATTGAGACCAGCCGCACGCGCTTCGGCAAGAAACTGATGCCCCCGCTCCTGCAGTTGCGCGACCCGTTCGGGTTGCTCGATCAAACCTTCGAGCGCGGCAAGCGACGCCTCGGCGAGCGCCGGAGCAAGGCCCACGCTATATAAAAATCCCGGCGCCAGATGACGCAGCATGTCGGCGAGCGGCTGGCAACCGGCGATAAAACCGCCGCAACCCGCCAACGTCTTACTCATCGTGCCCATCCACAGATCGACGCGATCGGGGGCCACGCCGCACTGCTCGCGAATGCCCCGTCCCGTCGCGCCAAGCACCCCGAGCGAATGCGCTTCATCGACCAGCAGAAACGCACCGTGCCGCTCCTTCACCTCACAAAAGCGCTGCAGATCGGGAAAGTCGCCGTCCATGCTGTACAGCCCTTCGATCGCGATCAGCACATGACGATACTCGCGGCGCACGCGCGTGAGCTGCTCGTCGAGCGCCCGCCAATCGTTGTGCACGAAGCTCAGACGCTTCGCACCGCTCAGTTGCGCGCCCTGCACGATACTGTTGTGCGCGAGCGCATCGTGCACGATCAGATCGCCGGGCCCGAACAGCGCGCCGATCACGGTCACGTTCGTCGCATGCCCGCTCACGAACGCGACGCAATCGTCGGTTTCATAAAACGCTGCAATTGCGCGCTCGAGTTCGCGATGCACGGGCCGTTCGCCCGCGACAATGCGGCTCGCTGACGCCGACGTGCCATACCGGTCGATGGCGGCCTTCGCACGCGACGCCACGATGGGGTCGCCCGCGAACCCGAGATAGCTGTAGTTCGCGAAGTTCACATACTCGCGCCCACCTATCTGCGTAGTCGCACCCGCAATGCCGTCGTGCACGCGAAAAAACGGCGACTCGACGCGCAGCGTCTCACCCATCTCGCGCATCAGCTTGACCTGCTGGAATTGCGGCATCGCTTCGAAGCGGCTGCGCGCAGACAGTGTCTGCGCTGCCTGCGCCGCCTGGCCATCAGGCATGCCGGGCGCCGCAACCGCATCGGTCGCGCGCTCCAGTTGCCGCTTCAGCGCTTTGGCCGCCAATTGCTGGCGTAGTGTTTCCCCGAGTCCCATGTAATCCGATCTAACCTGTTTATGTAGCATGCCTGCGTTATGCGTGCGCCTCGACCCACTCGTATGCGCCCGGTGTGCCCAACAGCGCCGCGAGCAGCCGATAGTTCATTTCATGCGTTGGCCGCCGCGCGCTCACGTGACCGAGCAGCGGCGCACCGGCGAGCGCGAGGTCACCGACCAGATCGAGCACGCGATGGCGCACGAACTCGTCTGGTTGACGCAAGCCGCCTACTACACGCTTGCCGACAATCGCCGCCGTGCATGACATCCGTGCGCCGCGCAGAATGGGCCAGCCGCGCAGATAGCCCACGACGATCGCGGGCACGGCCCACTTGATCTGCCCATACGAGCGCGACGAAGCGATCTCATCGGCAAAGGCGCGCGGCGTGAGCCGGCCGTGCCATTCCATGTCGCCGAACCCCTTGAGGTCGTTGTTGTGCACGCTGAGCGCATAGTCGTCGGCGGCCTCGACGCGCATTTCACGGCGCGCGGCGCCCTCACCGTCGGCGACGCTCACAGTCTTGAGCACGCGCAAGAAGCGCTTCGGCTGCGGCAGCGCGGTGCGCCCGCATGCCAGGATCGCATCGATCCATGGCTGCGCGCTGCCGTCGAGAATCGGCACTTCTTCAGCGTCGAGTTCGACGATCGCGTGATCGATCTCGCACGCGAGCAACGACGCGAGCAGGTGCTCGACCGTGCGCACGCCGAGGCCATCCTTCGCGCGCAACATCGTGCAGAGCGGCTGCCCCCGGCGCAACGACGGATCGGCGGCCACCGTGCCGAGCGCTTGCCCCTTGTGCAGGCGCCGAAACACGATGCCGTGTCGTCCGCCCGCCGTCGCCGAGGTCTCGACGGGCAAAATGCGCACGTTCACGCGCCGCCCGGTGTGCAAGCCGTGCCCCGACAGTTCGAGCGGCCGCGCCAGCGTGCCTTCGCTCGGCCGCCAGCCCGCAGGCAGCTTCACTCCGCAAACGCCGGCGTCGACTGACATGACTCGTCTCCCTGTTGATCCTGATCGTCGTTGCCCGCGTTTCGATTACGTTCGAGCAGCGCGCGCGCCTCGTTCTCGTCGAGCGCGTGGCGCGCGGCCAGCGCCGCGAATTCCTCGTTCGCGCCATTCGCGGCCCCCTGCGTGCCGGGCTCGTTTTCGCCGCTCTCGTCGTCGAGCATGTCGACGATGCGCACGGCGAGCGTATGCACCGTCGCGCCTTCCGCAATCGCCATGATCGACAGCTTCACGCCGAACGACTCCTCGACCGCCATGCCGAGTTCCATCCCCATCAGCGAGTCCATGCCAAGATCGAGCACCGAGCGGTCGAGCGCGATGCGCTCCGGCGACATGTGCAGGATGCGCGCGATGTGACCGCGCAACGCGGTCTCGACCGCCGCGACCGCTTCGGCCTTCGGGAGAGCGCGCAGCTGTTCGAGCAGTGCGCCGTCCTCGCTCGTTGTCTCGCTAGCGCCGCCGCCTTGCAGCGCCATGTAGCGACGCGCCTGCGCGGCGGGCATGCCGCGCGCGATCGCCGCCCAGTCCAGACGCACCACAGCCTCGCCGACCGCACCGGTTGCGAGCGCGCGCTCGAGCGCCGTCATCGCCTCGTCAGAGGTGATCGACGCACCGCCGATGCGCGCCTGCAGCGCTTCACGCGTCGTGCTGTTGCGCGCGAGGAAGCCGACATCCTCGATCGGCCCCCACGCCATGAAGGTGGCGGCCAGCCCGGCCGCGCGGCGATGGGCGACAAGCGCTTCGAGGAAGCTATTGGCCGCCACATACGCGCCCTGGCCCGGATTGCCGAGATAAGTCGTGGCCGAGGAATACAGCACGAAGAAGTCGAGCGCGCAGCGCTGCGTCGCGCGGTGCAGATTCCATGCACCGGCAACTTTGGGTTCGAGCACGGCGAGCATGCGCGCGTCGTCGAAGTTGCGCAGCAGGCCGTCGTCGATGCGCATCGCGGAGTGCAGCACGCCCTTGAGCGGCGTTCCGCGCGCCTCGATGCGCTCGATCAGACCATCGAGCGCCGCCGCATCGGTCACGTCGCACGACACCACTGTCACGGTCGCGCCATGCTCGGCACGCCAGCGTTCGAGTTCCTGCTGCTTCGCCGAGTCGAGTGCGCCGCCGCGGCTCGCGAGCGTCACGTGACGCGCGCCGCGCGCGATCATCCAGCGCGCGCTTGCGTAACCGAGACCACCCGTTCCGCCGACGATCAGATACGCCGCCTGCGGGTCGAGGCGCAGCACGGGCTGCGCGACGCCGCGCGTGGGCGCCGGCGTACCCGACGGATAGGTGACGAGCACCTTGCCGATCTGGCGCGCCTGCTGCATGTAGCGGAACGCCTCCTCCGCGCGCGCGGCCGGGAAGGCACGATACGGCAACGGATGCAGCACGCCGTTCACGAAGAGCGCCATCACTTCCTCGAAGAGGCGCGTGGTGAGTGCGGGCAGCACGCCCATGAGCTGATCGGCGTCGATGCCAAAATAGCTGATGTTGTTGCGGAACGGCCGCAGGCCGATCTGGCTGTTCTCGTAGAAGTCGCGCTTGCCCAGTTCAAGGAAGCGGCCAAACGGACGCAGCGTGTCGATGCCGCGCACCATCGCCTCGCCCGCGAGCGAGTTGAGCACGATGTCGACGCCCTCGCCGTTCGTGCAGGCGCGCACCTCGTCGGCGAACGCCAGGCTGCGCGAGTCGAACACACGATCGGCGCCGAGCAGGCGCACGAACTCGCGCTTCTCGTCGGCGCCAGCGGTGGCGAACACTTCCGCGCCGAGATGGTGGGCGATCTGGATCGCCGCGATGCCGACACCGCCCGCACCGCCGTGAACGAGCACGCGCTCGCCCCGGCGCAGCCGTGCGAGCTCGCACAGTGCGTAGTACGCGGTGAAGAAGGTCGTGGGAATCGTAGCGGCTGCTTCGAACGAAATCGTTTCGGGCTTGCGCGCGATCGCGCTCGCACGCGTGACCACGCGCGTGGCGAACGAAGCCGGCGCGAAGCCGAGCACCGCGTCGCCGGGCGCCCAGCCTTCGACGCCCGCGCCGACGCGCATGATGCGGCCCGAGAGTTCCATACCGATCGTCGCGCCCGCGAAGCCGGTTTCGACCGCCTCGTCGGAGAGCAGGCCCATCGAATACATGACGTCGCGGAAGTTCAGACCGGTCGCCATCGGCGCGATCTCGACTTCGCCTGGACTCAGTTCGCGCTCGGGCAACGCGAACCATTCGAGGTTGCGTAGCGAGCCGGGCATATCGAACGCCAGCACTGCGGGCACGGGGTCGGCCACCTGTTTAGCCGTGGATTCGTCGCGCGGCGTCTGCCGTTCCGCTGTTTGCGCCGGCAGCATGCGTGGCACGTAGCGGCCCTGCGCCGTGAGCAGCACCTCTTCCTCGCCGTCATCGTGCGTGAGCGCGTGCGCC
Organism: Paraburkholderia sp. CI2; assembly: GCF_014201055.1. Lineage (NCBI taxonomy): Bacteria > Pseudomonadati > Pseudomonadota > Betaproteobacteria > Burkholderiales > Burkholderiaceae > Paraburkholderia > Paraburkholderia sp. CI2. The sequence continues at coordinate 21,330 of NZ_JACHDL010000029.1, read as the reverse complement.
AACTGCGATACGGCCTCGCCATCCGCGCCCGCCACGTCGATAAGGCGCAGCGCAAGCGTCGGGTATTCGTTCGCCATCACGCGGCCGAGGCCCCATAGGCTCGCCTGCTCGGGCTGCGCCGCTGTGCCCGAGCCTTGACTGAACGGCGCGCCTCCGCGTGTCACCACGGACAGGCGCGCCAGCGCGGCCACGCCGGCTGCGTCGAATTCGCGTGCGAGCATGGCGAGCGCGAGCACGCCGTCCTGCTGCGCGCGCATGATGTCGGCGCCGCTGGCGTCGTCGAGCTGTACGAGCGGTGCCACGAACACGATCTGCGCTTGCGTGTTCTTGCGTTCGAGCCATGCGGCCGCTTCGTGCACGCTCGTCGCTTCAATCTGGCAGCCAAAGCGCTCGAGTTCTTCCGCGAGCGCAGACCCGAACGCGTCGTTGCCGCTCTGCACGATCAGCCACGGCTGCGCGTCGGTCGAACTGGGTTGCATCTGCTGAGCGGGCGCAGGCTTGCGCGCGACCATCAGCGTCGGCGCACCTTCGAGATCGAGCCCCTGCTCTGAGTGACGCACGACGTCCTGCAGACCGGCGCGTTCGCAAAGCGTGCGAAGCGCGGCCGGTGCGAGCGCGCCGTAGGCCTGTGCGGCGACCTCGTGGCCCGCCACGCCGAAGACGATGTCGGCGAAACGGCTGCGGCGCGCGTCGGCGAGCACGACTACCCCGCCCGGCGCGAGCCGTTCGGCAATTGCTTGCAGCGTGGAGAGTGGATCGGCCTGTTCGCCGATCATGCGATTGACGACGATCACGTCGAACGGCGCGGCGTCACGGTAATGCGTGAAAAGCGGTTCGTTCTCTCCGAGCTGCAGCGTCTGAACGTGCGCGTGCGCTTCCGCGTCGAGCGCGGCGAGCTGCTGGTGCGTGCCTGCAATCACGTGTTCGCACCGCGAAGCCGGCACGCCGATGTCGAGCGGCTGGAGCACTTCGACGCTCGTCGCGCCGATTTCCAGCATGCGCAGGCGACGAGTGCCCGGCCACGCTGCCAGCGCTTCTTTCGCGCAGGCGGCGAGCATCGCGCGGGCATGCGACCACGTGGGCGAAGCGTCGAAAAACTGCTCGACGAGGCTGCGCCCCGTCGGCGACAGCAACGCGGGCGCATCGGCATCGGATGCTCCATCGCGCAGCACGCGTGGCAGCGCCGCGCCCACGTGCGCGAGCAGTGTCAGTTCGGCGACGTGCGCGGGCGAAGCCCCCAGCACATCGCGCCACAGCGCATCATGCGAAGGCATCGCCGCGAAGGCGGCCGCGTCGTCGCGCACGAGACGCTCGCCCTCGAAGCGGGCGAGTCCGTCTTCCACGACGATCTGCGCAAGGCGCGCGAGCAGTGGCGTATTGGCGAGCGTGGGCAGCACGAGCTGCGCGAATGCGCCGATCGCTTCTAGCGCGTTCAACGCGTACAGGCCCGCGAGCACGTCGAGCAACGGCAGCGTTTCGGTCAAGTGACGCGTACGTTGCGCGCTGTCCTCATGCGAAGCGAGACGCGAGCTCGCACGTTCGACGAGCGCAGCCGGCGTGGGCAGCGCGGCGGCCGTGAAGCCCTCAGGCAGCGGACGCGCGTCAAGCGCGTAGGCAAAGCGCGCCGGTGCGGCGTGGCGTCGGCCCGTAAGGTCGACGCGGCGGAAACGGCACGCAGAAAGACGCGCGACGATTGCATTGTCGGCGTCGAGGAATTCAAACGACGCAACGATCGAATGCGGGCTGCGCCGCTGCACACGCGCCAGCACACGCCGTACCGAGTCGCCACGCAGAAAGTCGACGCGGCCGATCTGTACCGGCACGAAGGCCGCTCGCGCTTCGCCTGGCGCGGCGCCGGCCTGGCCCAGCACGGCGAAGAGCGGATGAAAACCGCTGTCCATCAGCGCGGGATGCAGCAGCCAGCCGGCCACCGCGTGCGCGCCGGCAAGCACCTGCGGCACTTCAAAGTCAGCGAGCGCGTCGTCGCCTTGCACCTGCACCTTGTGCACCCAGCGGAACGCCGGACCATAGCTCAGACCGATAGCGGTCGTGCTTGCATAGAGGGCGTCGCCGGACATCGCGGGGATAGCTTCGAGGCGCGCCAGCACCGATTCATCGGCCGTGCTCTGCGCGCCTAGCGTGCTGCCGCTTTCGAGCAGGCGGCCCGTCACGTTGAGATTCCACGGCCCGTCGCTCATGCGCTCGCGCGTCTCGATCGTAAACGACGCGGTGCGCGCGTCGATCACGAACCGGAACAGCTTCGCGTGCTGCGGCTGGAACACGACCGGCATGCGGATCTCGAGGTTCTCGAGCGCGACGTCCGACGTGCGGAAGAACACGCGCGCAGCGGCCAGCGCCATTTCCACGTAGCCCGCGCCCGGAAATGCAACGCCACCATCGACGACGTGATCGGCGAGCATTGGCACGCGCTGCGGATCGAGCTGGTTTTCCCATGCAAACGCATGCTCGTGCAGACGGTAGCCGAGCAGCGGATGATCGACGCGGCGATTCACGAGGTTGTAGCCCTCGATGGTGGCCGTCTGCCAGTGGCGTTCGCGCTGCCACGGGTAAGTCGGCAGCGCCACATGTGAGCCCTGAGACGCCACTGGCACGAAGCGGTCGACATCGACGCGCGCGCCGTGCGCGACCGCCGATAGCGTCGAATGCGCGAGCATCTGCGCGCCGTCGTGATGGCGCTTGAGTGTGGGCACGACCTCACCGGCGAGATTCAGGCTCGCGAGCGTCTGCTTGACGTAGTGGCGCAGAATCGAGTGCGGCGCGATTTCGATGAACACGCTTACGCCTGTATCGGCGAGACGCGTGAGCGCTTCGCCAAAACGCACCGGCTCGCGGATGTTGCGCCACCAGTAGCCTGCGTCGAGCGACGTGCCGGCAAGCGTGTCGCCGGTGACAGTCGAGACGTAGCGCTTCGTGCCTTCGCGCGGCGCCAGATCGGCGAGACCGGCGCGCACGACCGGCTCGATGGCGTCCATGCGGCTGCTGTGGAACGCGTAATCGAGATCGAGCAGCTGGAAGAAGCTGCCGTTCGCGGCGAGCGAAGCGCCGATCGCTTCGAGTTCTTCGGGCGATCCGGCCAGCGTGACGGCTTCGGGGCTGTTGGTGCCGGCCAGCTCGACCGTCTCCGCGAGACCGAGGTGTGCGATCAACTGCCGTGCCTCGGCTTCGCCAATGCCCGCCGCAGCCATCTTGCCGGTGCCGCGCGTCAGGCCCTGCGCGCTGCTGCGAACGCGGATCACGCGCACGGCCTGGGCAAGCGTCAGCGCGCCCGATGCCCACGCGGCCGCGATTTCACCAACGCTATGACCGACCGCCGCATCAAAGCCGAGGCCGCGCGCTTCGAGTGTGCGCGTGATGCCGACCTGAATCGCGAACAACAGCGGCTGCGCGTTCTCCGTCGCCGCGAGCCATTCGGCGCTCGCGCCCGCGCGTAGCACGTCGACGAGCGAGTCGCTGCCGTCGGCGCGCCAGAGCGCGTCGACTTCGTCGAGCGCCGCGCGGAACACTGTGTCTTCCGCATAGAGCTGCTTGCCCATGCCGGCCCACTGGCAGCCGTTGCCCGCGTAGACGAACGCCACCTTGGCGGCCGTCGCTACGGCCTGGCCGCGCGCAACATACGCCGGGAGCGCCTGATCGGACGACTCGGCGAGCATCAAGAGTGTGGCACAACCCGCTTTCAGGTCGGGAGGCGCAATGACCACGCGCTGTTCGAGCCATTCACGGCGGCGCGCGGCGCCGGCCGCGAGCGCGGCCCAATCGGCGCCGTTCTGCAAACACGCGAGATAGCGCGCGGCAAGTGCGGCGAGCGCATCCTGCGAGCGCGCCGTGAGAACGAGCGGCGGCAACGCTCCACGCGCGGCCGGCGTGCTGCCCATGACAGGCGCGGCGGGCGCGACGGGCGCGGCTACCCTCACCGCCTCCGCTAGCACGACGTGCGCGTTGGTGCCGCCGAAGCCGAACGAGTTGACGCCAATCGTCAGCGGCGCACCATCACGCCGCGAGAGTGGGGTGAAGCGGTCGACGACGCGTAGGCGTCCGCCCTCGAAATCGATGGCGGGATTGGGCGTTTCGAAATGGAGCGAGCGCGGCACCGCGCCGTGCTTCAGGCAGAGGATCGCCTTGAAGAGGCCGGCCATGCCCGAGGCGGTTTCGAGGTGCCCGACGTTGGTCTTGACCGAGCCGATCAGGAGCGGATCGTCGGCCGGACGGCCGCCCGCGACTGCCTCTATTAGCGCGCGCGCCTCGATCGGGTCGCCGACTGCGGTACCAGTGCCGTGAGCTTCCAGATAGGCGAGCGAGCGCGGATCAACGCCCGCGCGGTGGTAGACCGAGCGCAGCAGTTCAGCCTGCATGGCCGTCGTCGGCACACTGATACCGCCGTGCGAATGGCCGTTGGAATTCACGCCCGAACCGGCGATGACCGCGTGAATTGTGTCGCCGTCCGCAAGCGCGCGCTCGAGCGGCTTGAGCAGCACGAAGGCGCCGCCCTCGGCGCGCACATAGCCGTCGCCGGTCGCATCGAATGCGCGGCAGCGGCCTCGCGGCGACAGCATCGACGCCTTCGAGAAGCTCACGAAGCCAAACGGATGAAGCAGCAGATTGACGCCACCCGCGAGCGCCATTTCGGTTTCGCCTGACTGCAATGCCTGCACGGCCTGATGCAGCGCGACGATCGACGACGAGCAGGCAGTGTCCACCGACATGCTCGGACCGCGCAGATCGAACAGATAGGAAACGCGATTGGACGCAATGCTGAGCGTGTTGCCCGTGGCCGAGTATGGATCGATCCAGTTCAGGTCGTCCATGCTGCGGTTGCCGTAGTCCATGCTTGCGGCGCCGACGAACACGCCGCAGTCCCGGCCGCGCATCTCCGCTGGACGTACACCGGCGTCCTCGAACGCTTCCCACGCGAGTTCGAGCAGCAGACGCTGCTGCGGATCCATCTGGGTCGCCTCGCGCGGCGAAACGCCGAAGAAAGCGGCATCGAAACCGGCCACGTTGTCGAGAACACCCGCCGAGAACGTGTAGCTCTTCCCCGGCTCTTTCCTGGACGGATGCTGGTAGAACTTCGTGCCGAATCGATCGGGTGGCACGACGGTCACTGCGTCGCGCTCATCGCACAGCAGTTGCCAGAAGTCTTCGGGCCCGGTCACTCCGCCGGGAAAGCGACATGCCATCCCGATAATTGCTATTTTTCTTTCCATCATCATGCCGGCATCTGCTGCAATTCGTTTCGCGAATCGGTGTCGCCGCCGTCGGCAGGCATCATCGCGCGCTGTATCGTGGAACCGAGAGTCTCGACACCAACATCTCGGCGCTTGCCGGTGTCGCTTCCGAAATTGCGCCAAATAAAGTAATCACTGTTCGTCGGTTCCGTTTCGAGCGCATCGAACACGGAAGACATAGCAGGGACGTGATCGCCATAAAAACACAGGACCGTCGGCCTATTACGCCCGCGCAGATAGTCGGTCAACCTGCCGATCATCGCGTCCGCGTTTTCCACATGCCGAAGGTACGCGGTCAGGTCGAGCCAGCGTGCGTCGTCTCCTAGCGTGTGCCGCGATGAGGACTCCCCAGGGGAAACCGTCTCCAGATGCAAAGGGCCGTGATTTTCCATCGTGATCGCAAACGCAAACAGCGGTTTGTCGTCACTGGCCTGCAGGAGGGCGATGAGCTTGTCCGCTACCGCAAGATCCCCAACGTAAGGCCCCACACGAGACGCACCTTCGAAATGCTCAATGTCCAGAAAGCGGTCGAAGTGCATGTGCGCGAATGCCCGTCGACGGCCAAAGAAGTTCGCGTGGTACGGATGCAGGGCCACCGTGCGATATCCTCCGCGCCGGAAATAACCCGCCAGCGACGCGCACGCGCGGCGCACATACATATACGGATAAAAGCGCGCGTATCCAAGTTCGACCGACGTCAGGCCGGTGAGCATGGCGAATTCGCTGCGCATGGTATTCGCGCCCCAGGCCGGCACGGACAATTCGCCTTGCTCGAACGACTCGCGTTTTGCGCGATCGAAGTGCGCATAGGGCTCGCCAGACACGCATTCGCCGAGCCGGCGGGCGTCGAAATACGACTCGCTCTGAATGACGATGACGTCCGGATGAACGTCTGGGCGCCCGACCGAAAACGGGCTGTTAGCTTCGGCGCGAGTGAACGCGCGCCGTTGCGCACTGCTCAATCCGTTGATCAAATAGGCAACGGACGCCGAGAAAAAACCGAATCGGCGCTGGTCCGAAAAGGGTTGCAGCGTGAGCGGCAAGCGACGAGAAAGCGCGATGCACACTGGTAGACAAATCAATGCGACGACGGCCTCAGCCCATCTTTGCCGCAGCGCCACGGGACGTTCGGCAATGAACGCCCCCGCCGCTGCCCCTATTCCGACGAGCACGATGATGAGCTTGCCAAAACCAAGAAACGGCAAATAAAGACGCGGATGCGAGAAGACCTGGCTGAAAAGGCTCAGGTCGCTGAAGACCAGCGGTTCGCGCAGCGAGGCGTATTTGGCGTTGCAGACGACCGCGAGCAAGCCAATCAACACGAACGCGACGCCCATCGAAAATAACGGCCGCCCCGTCAGTGCGATGCAACCTGCCGTCACGGCAGCGAGCGCCGCCAGATGCAGCATCAGCGCGACAGGCGGCCTACGGAGCGACGATCTTGTGACAGAGATCGCTTCAACGGCGAAGGAGCATGCGACCATGGCGGCCGCGATCGTAATACCGTGCGGCACTTCACATATTCCGACGAGGGATCTGAAACAGGAGACCCAGGATTGCGTCACCGACAGCCGCTGGCAACAGGCGTAGTAACTTGAGGCCGAGCGTCAAACCGAAAGGGAAAGCGATTTCCACGCGGCGCCGAGTCAGGCGCTTCTTGATAAACAAGGCGGCCTTTTCGGCGCTCCATATGAAGGGCTTGTTGCCAGGAAAAACGTCGCTCATCCCAGTTCGCACGAAGCCGGGCATCACGACTGAAATTCCAATATGGTCGCGTGCGAGAACCGGACGCACGGAATCGCAGTACGCCACGAGCGCGGCCTTGCTCACGCAATAGGCCGGCGAGATTGCCATCCCCCTCAATCCGGCGAGCGAACTGACAATCGCGATCTGGCCGCGTCGCCGATTCCGCATGCGCTCGATGGAAGGCAGCACTGCGTGCAAAGCACCGTAGAGATTGGTATCGACGACTTCGGCAGTCCGACTAACGCCTTCCCAGTCGTCAGATGAGCGGAGTGTGCTGGCAACGCCAGCATTGGCAATCAGCAAGTCGATTGGATGTCGCGAGTCGAAATCGAAGATCCACGCCTGAAGCGCCGCTGCATCACGGACGTCCACGCTGCCAACCACGACCTCGGCGCCGCGCGCGCGACACGCCTCCGCAACGTCCTCGAGACGTTCAGCGTTTCTTCCGATTAACCCTAGCGTGATACCGGGCGCGCAATAGCTTAAGGCCAGCGCACGCCCGAGTCCGGCACTACCGCCAGTGATAACGACTACACGCGGCACACTCGTTCTCACTCTTCCCCCGATCTCAAGCAATATTGTTTTGCCACGGTCTGTGAATGGAGTTATTTGCTTCTTTGCCGTGGTCGCACGGAATGAAACGCGCAGACCTTCATTGAAAAACTTGCGAGGCCGGACAACCACTGTTTCCGCTAACGTCGATTTGAGCCAATCAAAACTTTGAAGTCGGAACGTCCGCTCTTGCAGCGCCGATCCTTTCACCGTCCTCTAGCGACGACACGGGAACATTCAATCCAGCGCAACACGGATAGTGCCGAGCGAAGAGATGTACTGAAAGAGACGAAAAGGCAAGCTTGTAAGCGCCGGCAGAATATTAGCGCAGGAAGATTCTTTCATACCATTACAGTTGACGAATATTTCTGTAAGAGTCGCGTCTTCACAACAGACGGAAAATTTCCAGTTGTTACAAGCCCAATCCATCGCCGCCCTCGCGTGAGCAATAAAAATTTCTTCTTGCTTGGGTCGCAAATATCTGCATCTTCAACTGTCCAGCTTTGCCGGTAGACATTGGCGGGCTTTTCCACTGAAGATCAATGCAGTAGTTCGCAAAGTGCAAAGATTATTTTTCAAAATGGCACCTGAATTTCCGTAAAAAAGCCAGCACCGCAAACGTTTGGTCATGCTCAAATGAAGCGAAAATAGTTCAATTGGGACAATTGTTAGAATAGGTTGGCGGCCTCAAATCTGAAGCGCAACACCTGTTTCGATCCGATTCATTCGCGATGCAACGCATTTCATGATTGGCCCAGCGGCACCCTTGTCGCAGTTCACATCGCTCACCGTAACGCTGGCATTCGCAACTGCGCGACCTACCGCGACCGGCTCGTGTTGAACGACAATACCAGCGCGTCCACCACGCTCGCCGCACTCTCGGTGGTTGATCGCGTCTCTCACACTGTTTGCAGAGGACGTCGATCGTTTGCGCAAGCGCGATCGATTCGGCTTACCTCGAGGCCGGTTTCCACTCGTGGAGCGACGATCTGCGTATCCGATCCCACGTGCGTTATCTTGATGATCATCCAGTGCTTATTGGCGCCGGAGTAATTGGGAGGTGCCCGTGCCGATGTTCGCGCTTGACCTCGACTGAGTTTCCCGCGTGGACTCCATCGGCGAGTTGGCCCCTGGAGGCGCAGGCGCGAATACAATTAAACTACAGCGTTAGCCCCAGTTATCGTTGGTTTCGTTCTGCGCGTGCGCGTCAAGACATGGCAAGACGAGGTCGCGATCAAATGCACTTCACGCAGAGAAGAGCTACAGGAATGCGATCGAGACACGCCCTCGTGGCGGCTTTCGTGGGGTGCCCACAGTTGCATGTGCGCACGAATCGACATGCACACTCAAAGCCGTCCCGCTTTCGGCTCGCGCAGGACAGCGTCACCGCCTCTGTTTTAATGGCTCATGGCAGGTACCCTCGCCCGACGCCCAGTACACCGCAATAGCTTCTTCTTTCGGCACGAATTTCTTTCTCAACAATACATATAGGACCCGCACCTAAAATAGCGAAAAAGGTCCTCTGTAACCATGCGTGGCCATGGCGATCAGCATCGCGGACAGCGCCGGCAGCAACAGATCTAGTACTTTGTAGGCGTCCCAGTGCCATGGGAGCCAGCCAATCGCCCAGGTATAAGCGTGCGACTCGAAAGCAAGCAATTCTTTCTTATCCAAGGTTTCGAGTTCACACTCGAGTTTTTTGCGCGACCAATACCAGACGATTACGGCAAGGGCTCCAATTCGGAAGTCGAACAGTAGCCCAACCGGTATCTGCACCAGCAACCCTTCCAGACAGTGAGACAGGGACATGCGCCACCTTGCCGCCGCGAACCAGTCAAGTAGAGACGTCATTGGAATATCCTCCTTGTTCCAACATGCCAATGTGTCAAATTGAATTGGCTTCATCTTAACTGCACGTTGAGTTTCCGGGTTATGCGGTATTCCGATGCTATCGCGTGCCAACTGCCGTCATGCCCCCCGCGCCGATAGCCCGCGGACGTATGTGATTTGACCAGGCTGTGCCGACACCCGAACTATGCCGCGCCAAGGTCGCGGATCAGATCGATCATGTCTTTTATGACCGTCGAGTCGGCATGCGGTCGCAACGGGTACCCCGGCCTCGTGCAACTCACAACTTCCATTCACCATTTGAGGTCTTCGCCGCGACCCTCGCATCAGCAAGTCAACCTCAAAGCTCTAAACATTAATCCCGCCGTTGCGCTTCACTCTTGAAACCGCCCAGGTAAAAGCGCACTCCTTCATCGCACAATCAACGCATCTACGCCATTTCGCCTTGCTCACTAAAGCTCCGCGATTTCGTACTTGCTCGCTCCGCTGGACAACGCCTTCCATACGGTTTTTGCTCATCGTCTCGCGATTCACGCTCCACGTCGGGTCTTGTCACTCGGTCACCCTCCTGCGGTTGCGCTTCACTTCGTCCGCCGTGACCAGCTTATGGCGAGACTTGCACCAGCAGGAATGCGCCGATTCCGGGCGTACATGACAAAAGCCCCGCAAGAACTTTCATTCTTACGGGGCTTCTCTTTTGACGCTAAAGCGTTATCCGCCTACCGCGACATCATATTCATGCTGACGTTATGCATCACCCACAACGTCCCGCCAACCACGATAACCGCGGTCAGCACGGTGAACGCAAACGCTGTCACATTCCAGCGCTGCGACGACGACGTGTTCATATGCAGGAAGAACACCAGATGCACGAGGATCTGCACGACCGCGAGACCCGCGATCGCGAGCAACGCGCTCTGGCCCGTCAACGTGCCGGTCATCACGATCGCGAAGGCCGCGACGGTCAGAATGACGGAGAGCACGAAGCCCGCCGTGTAGCTGCCGAAGCTGCCGTGACCGCCTTCCGAGTGTGCGCCATGGGCGCTATGACTATGGTCCATTTAGATCACGCTCGCAAGATAGACAAAGGTGAAAACGCCGATCCACACGACGTCGAGGAAGTGCCAGAAAAGGCTCAGGCACGTCAGACGGATCATGTCGCGTTCGGTCAGGTCGCGATGACGCATCACCTGCAGCGCCAGCACGACCATCCAGATCAGGCCGAACGTCACGTGCAGGCCGTGCGTGCCGACCAGCGTGAAGAACGACGACAGGAACGCGCTGCGGCTCGGACCCGCGCCTTCGGCGATCAGGTGCGAGAACTCGCGCATTTCCAGCACGAGGAACGCGAGGCCCAGCAGGAACGTCACGCCGAGCCAGCCGAGCAGCACGCCCTTGCGGTTCTTGTGCGCGCCGAGCATCGCGAAGCCGTACGTGATACTCGAGAGCAGCAGCATCGTCGTTTCAAGTGCGACGCCCGGAATCTCGAACAGGTCCTTGCCGCTCGGACCGCCCGCGAACTGGTGGCTCATCACCGCGAACACCGCGAACAGCGCCGCGAAGATGATGCAGTCGGTCATCAGGTACAGCCAGAAACCGAACACCGAGTGCGACGGCACATGGTCCGGCGCGAGTTGCGGCTCAACCGCAATTGTCTTCTGTAACATCAGTCCACCTCCAGCGCGACCTGCTTGCCGGCGCTTGCGCCGACACCGGCCACGGCACCAGCACCGCCGTTGCGATTCTCTTCAATCAGCGCGACAGTGTCGGCAGGAATGTAATAGCCGTCGTTGTCCATGAAGCTGTAGATGATCACGGTGGCGATCGCGCCGACCGCGCCAACGATCGCAAGCCACCAGATGTGCCACACACCGGCAAAACCGAGCACCAGCGAGAACAGACCCACCAACAGACCCGCGGACGTATTCGACGGCATGTGAATGTCGCGATACACCGGCACTTTCACACCGCCCTTGCGCGACTTCATTTCGGTAAACGCGTCGAGCGAGCGGACGTCCGGGATATGCGCGAAGTTATAGGCCGGCGGCGGCGAGCTCGTCGCCCATTCCAGCGTATGACCGTCCCACGGATCGCCCGTGAGATCGCGGTTTTCCGGCAGGTTGCGATCGCGGATGCTGACGACCAGTTGCAGCAACTGGCAAGCGATACCGATTGCGATCAGCACCGCGCCAAACGCGGCGGCGATCAGCCACGGATGCCATGCCGGGTTGTCGTAGTGGTTCAGACGACGCGTCATGCCCATGAAGCCGAGCACGTACAGCGGCGTGAACGCAACCCAGAAGCCAACCTGCCAGAACCAGAACGCGGCCTTGCCGATCTTCTCGTTCAACTTGAAGCCGAACGCCTTCGGGAACCAGTAGTTGAAGCCGGCCAGATAGCCGAACAGCACGCCACCGATAATCACGTTATGGAAGTGAGCGATCAGGAACAGGCTGTTGTGCAGCACGAAGTCCGCGCCCGGAATCGCCATCATCACGCCGGTCATACCGCCGATCGTGAAGGTCACCATGAAGCCGAGGGTCCACAGAATCGGCGTCGTGAATTGCAGACGACCCTTGTAGATCGTGAACAGCCAGTTGAACACTTTGACGCCGGTCGGGATCGCAATCACCATGGTCGCGATACCGAAGAACGCATTGACGTCGGCGCCCGAACCCATCGTGAAGAAGTGGTGCAGCCACACGAGGAACGACAGCACCATGATCGCGCACGTCGCCCACACCATCGTCTTGTAGCCGAACAACGGCTTTTTCGCGAAGGTCGCGACGACTTCCGAGAAGATACCGAACGCCGGCAGGATCAGGATGTACACCTCGGGGTGACCCCAGGCCCAGATCAGGTTCAGGTACAGCATCGCGTTGCCGCCGGCATCGTTTGTGAAGAAGTGCATGCCGAGGTATCGGTCCAGACCGAGCAGCGCGAGCGTGACGGTCAGGATCGGGAACGACGCCATGATCAGCACGTTCGTGCACAGCGCGGTCCACGTGAACACCGGCATCTTCATGAACGACATGCCGGGCGCGCGCATCTTCACGATCGTCACGAAGAAGTTCACACCGGTCAGCAAGGTGCCGATACCGGAGAGCTGCAAGCTCCACAGGTAATAGTCGACGCCGACACCGGGGCTGAACTGCAGTTCGGACAGCGGCGGATAAGCGAGCCAGCCCGTCTGCCCGAATTCACCGATCACCAGCGAAATGTTGATCAGGATCGCGCTGACGGCCGTCATCCAGAAACTCAGCGAGTTGATGAACGGGAACGCGACGTCGCGCGCGCCGATCTGCAGCGGCACGACGAGGTTCATCAGACCGACCATGAACGTCATCGCCATGAAGAAGATCATGATGACGCCGTGCGCGGTGAAGACCTGATCATAGTGATGCGGCGGCAGAAAGCCAGGGCTCAGGTACGACAGCGCCAGCTGCATACGCATCATGATCGCGTCGGCGAAGCCGCGCAGCAGCATGATGAACGCAACGACGATGTACATGACGCCGATCTTCTTATGATCGACGGACGTCAGCCATTCGCTCCACAGGTAGCGCCATTTGCCGAAATACGTGATTCCGCCGAGCACGGCCAGCGCGGCGAGCACCATGCCGCCGCCCGCCGTAACGATGATGGGCTCGTGATACGGAATCGCATCGAGCGTTAGTTTTCCGAACATGCGTTACCCCTTCGGCGCACAGTTGGCGTCCTTCAAGTTGTCGATGACGTTGCCGTTGTTGTAGCGGGCAATGATGTTGTTGAAGAGCTTCGGATCGACGGTCGAGAAGTACCGCACCGGGTCCTTTTCGCTCGGCTCCGACACCGCGTGATAGCGGTCCATGTCGAGGCGGTCCGACGAAGCGCGCACCTTCTCAACCCACGCGTTGAAGTCTTCAGGCGACGTCGCGAGCGTGCGGAACTTCATGTCCGAGAAGCCCTTGCCGCTGAAGTTTGCCGCGAGGCCCGCGTAGTCGCCGGCGTGATCCGCGATCAGATGCAGGCGCGTCTGCATGCCCGCCATGGCGTAGATCTGGCCGCCCAGCTGCGGGATGAAGAACGAGTTCATCACCGTGTCCGACGTGATCCGGAAGTTCACCGGCGTGCCGACCGGGATCGCGAGCTGGTTCACCGATGCGATGCCGAGGTCCGGATAAATGAACAGCCACTTCCAGTCGAGTGCGACGACTTCGACGTTGATCGGCTTGACCTGCGACTCGAGCGGACGATACGGATCGAGCTCATGCGTGCTCTTCCAGGTCAACACGGCGAGGAACAGAATGATCAGCGTCGGAATCGTCCAGACAGCGACTTCGATTGCGGTGCTATGCGTCCAACCCGGACGGTACTCGGCGTTCCGGTTCGACGCGCGATAACGCCACGCGAAAAACAGAGTCAACGCAATGACGGGCACCACGACGATCAGCATGGCCCACGTCGAAGTCGCGATCAGATCACGCTCCGCGAGTCCCACACTGCCCTTCGGATTCAGAATATCGAGGTTGCTGCAACCCGAAAGCAGCAACATGAGGCTGGCGGAAATGAAACTTGCCGGCCTTCCTAGCGTCCGTCCTTTCATATCCACTGCCTCGTTTTTTTGGCTTCAACGAACGTCATTCGACGGCTCTCCATTAATAAGCGCTCGCATAATAGGGGGGCATCGGATGCTAATAAACACTCGATTTAGCAACGAACTATTGCGTCGCGACGCAGTGCGACACGTTGCCGCATTTCCCCGCGCACCCTATTCACCAGCGTCGTTTGCGACGCTTCGAAACGAAGCATCGAAAAGCTGACGCATCGCAAAAGTCCCCTGAAACAAGCGCTAAAAATCGCTGGACGCGCAGCGGTTTTCGACGTACTGCAACACGCATGCATTCACAAAGGGATTGATAACGACGCGCAAAAGCGCAAAAGCGTCGCCGCATCCTGACGCGCGGGTGCGACACCGACTCTTGCGCTCTGTTCTTTTAACCCGGAGTCTGCGTGGCGACGGGAGCCGGTCCGGGCGCCGCTGCCTGCAGATGCTCGCCGCCCTCCGTCGGCACCGAGTCCGAAGGCAGCGCCGAGCGTTCCGATTGCGCGAGTAGCGTGCCGACCGACGGATCGATCGCATCGGTGAACGGCTTCGGGTCGAGACCGATCGCGAGCACCAGCAGCGCCAACGCACCGAGCAGCGCGAACTCGCGCTTGCCGAGGTCCTTCAGCTTCGCCACGCGCGCGTTGGCGATCGCACCGAAGATCACGCGCTTGTACATCCACAGCGTGTAGGCCGCGCTCAGGATCAGGGTGGTCGCGGCGATCGCACCGATCCAGAAGTTGAAGCGGATCGCGCCCATCAGCACCATGAATTCGCCGACGAAACCCGACGTGCCCGGCAGACCGATGTTGGCCATCGAGAACAGCATCACGAAAGCGGCAAAGCGCGGCATCGTGTTGGCGACGCCGCCGTATTCGGCGATCGACGCGGATTTCGTACGGTCGTAGAGCATGCCGGTGCACAACAGCATCGCGCCGGACACCACGCCGTACGAGATCATCTGCACGATTGCGCCGGACTGGCCGAAGCGGTTGAAGACGAACAGACCGAGCGTGACGAGGCCCATATGCGAGACCGTCGAATACGCGAGCAGGCGGCGCATGTCGGTCTGCACGAGTGCGAGCAGGCTCGAATAGATCACCGCGACGAGCGACAGCGTGATCATCATCGGCGCGAAGAAATGGCTCGCTTGCGGCGCGATCGGCAGCGCGAAACGCAGCAGACCGTAACCGCCGATCTTCAGCATGCCGATCATCACCGCGGCGCCCGTCGGGCCGTCGAGGTGCACGTCGGGCAGCCACGTGTGCAGCGGCCACATCGGCACCTTCACGCCGAACGCGGCAAGGAAGCCGAGGAAGATCAGCGCCTGCGGCACCATGTCGAGGTGCGCTTCGCGCCACACGGCGAGGTCGAAGCTATGCGTCTGGCTATACAGGTAGAGCAGCGACATCAGCATCATCAGCGAGCCGAGGAACGACACGAAGAAGAACTTCACCGCCGCATACGTGCGGTTCTTGTGACCGTAGGTGCCGATCAGCAGATACAGCGGGATCAGCGTCGCCTCGAACGCAATGAAGAACATCATGCCGTCGAGGGACGTGAACACACCCTGCATGAAGCCCGACAGCATCAGGAACG
The DNA here is from genome assembly GCF_014201055.1 of Paraburkholderia sp. CI2. Classification (NCBI taxonomy): domain Bacteria; kingdom Pseudomonadati; phylum Pseudomonadota; class Betaproteobacteria; order Burkholderiales; family Burkholderiaceae; genus Paraburkholderia; species Paraburkholderia sp. CI2. The sequence continues at coordinate 5,757 of NZ_JACHDL010000029.1, read as the reverse complement.
CGCCGAAGTACTGAGCGGTGCGCTGCGTGATCGACTCCCACGATGCGATCACGATGATGATCGTCGTCAGCGCGGTCAGCGCGACCAGCCACAGCGAAATCCCGTCGATTCCCACATGCCATGCGATATCGAACGTCGGCGACCAGCGGACGTTCTCGACGAACTGCATCGAGGTCACGTCGTTACGGAAACTCGCCACGAGCGGGATCACCGGCAAGAAACCCGCCACCGCGCCGATCAGCGCGAGCCAGCGCGTGCGATCACGCGCCGCGTCCGACCCGGCGCGCAGAACGACGAACCCGGCGACGATGGGGATCCAGATGAGAAGACTTAGGAGAGGCAATGGCATGTGCTCTGTCAAAACTTGAAGTACAAAACGCCGCGTCAACGCCCCCTGAAACAAGCAGACATTGAAATGGAAATGTAAGTTGGAGTTCGCTGAAATTGACACGTGGAGGGGATTCCCGCTACACGTTTACCCGCAGCCAACTTACCAAGGGTGGGAGATTACCAAGATAAGAATAATTTTGCATCGCAACAGCCGCGAAATCCGCGCCACAATACATTGTTGCGACGTGGGCGCTTGCAAAATGGGGCGAAATGTGCGCTTGCACATTGTTACAAAGGCGTCGATAGGCCTTGGCAGTTTCGCAGCAAAAGCTGGCAATTAGCCGGAGGTTGACCGCTGTTAGACATTCGCTGTTTATGGGGCTGGTTCGACTGGAACGGATCGTGCTGTCGAGTGCCTTTTGACGGTCGGGGACGAGCGGCAACCAAACAAAAATTTGCCTCGTCGGCGATAAAAAAATTTTTGTGCGGGCGGTCTAAACCGACCGGCGAGGAGGTCGCGAGCGGTGCCGCGCGCCTCGATCAAGGTGCGCTGAAAATGTTCCACTCCAGGCGCACGAATCTTCCGTTTTCCTTACACAGGCCAGCGCCGCGCCATGGTAACTGCTGCAGAAACTCGCGCGGCGAGGCACACTCAATTCGCGCAGCGGGCTCCCCTCGCCCGACTCCTTTTCCGGACCTCCTCGCATGGCGCTTCGTGACGACGTCGTATCCGCACTCGAATGCCGCGGCCTGAGCAAGCGGTACGGCACCGGCCGCATCGTGCTCGCGCAGCTCGACTTCACACTCGCTGCGGGCGAGTTCGTCGCGATCATGGGCGACTCGGGCGTCGGCAAGTCGACATTGCTCAACCTGATCGCCGGGCTCGACCGCGCCGATAGCGGCAGCGTGCTAATCGACGGACGCCCGGTCGAACAACTCGACGACAACGCCGCGACGCGACTGCGGCGCCAGAAGCTCGGCTTCGTGTTCCAGGCGTTTCACGTGCTGCCGCATCTGACGCTCGCGCAGAACGTCGCGCTGCCACTGCTGCTCAATGATCTACCGACGGCCGCCGCGCTCGACATGCTCGCGGCGGTCGGCCTCGGCGGACGCGGCGACGACTTTCCGCGCGATCTCTCCGGCGGCGAGTTGCAGCGTGTAGCCATTGCACGCGCACTCGTGCATCGTCCGACGCTGCTTCTCGCCGACGAACCGACCGGCAACCTCGACCCTGCCACCGCGCGCGACGTGCTCGGCCTGTTCCGCGCGCAAAGCAAGGCGACCGGCGCGGCGACGATCATGGTCACGCATTCGGAGGCCGCGGCCGCCGTGGCGGACCGCGTGTTGATCCTCAGCGAGGGCGGCTTGCATGGCGCGCGCGATAAGGCCGCGAACGTCGCGCACGCCGCGGCCCGCTCGACCCACGATGGCCGTTGACCTTCGTCCACTGCCGCGCGCGCCGGGATATCGTGTTCTCGCGCGCTGGCTGATGGTCGCGGAATGGCGCAGTCATCGCGGACGCGCACTCGTCGCCGTCGCGACGATCGCGCTAGGCGTCGCGCTCGGCTACGCGGTGCAATTGATCAACAGCGCCGCCTTCAACGAATTCTCGGCGGCCGCGCGCAGTCTGTCAGGCGAAGCGGATCTGCAGGTGCGCGGCGCGCAGCCTTTCGTCGACGAGTCCCTCTATCCGCGACTCGCCAACGAACCGGGCGTGGTGCTGGCGAGTCCCGTGCTCGCGCTCGACGTCGCGGTGCCGGGCCGCACCGGTGCACTGCCCGTTCTCGGCATCGATGTTTTCAAGGCGAGGTCGATCACGCCCGATCTGATCGGCGTGCCCTCGCCCGATCGCCCGTTCGACACGCTCGCCTCCGATGCGATATTTCTGTCGACGGCCGCGCAGCAATGGCTGAACGTCAGGACCGGCGACCACGTCACGCTACGCAGCGGTACGTCGGATCTGCATCTGCGCGTCGCGGGTGGGCTCGTGCGCACGCGGCCGGGTCAACGGCTCGCGGTGATGGACATCGCCGCCGCGCAATGGCGATTCGGCAAGGTGGGCAAGCTGACGCGCGTTGACGTGCAACTCGCACGCGGCGTCGATCGGCAACGCTTCAAACGCGATCTGCAACAGCAGCTCGGCAGCACATGGGTAGTCGCCGAGACGCGCGACACTGAGAGCCGCACCGATCGCCTGTCGCGTGCTTACCGGATCAACATGAACGTGCTCGCGCTGGTCGCGCTGTTCACGGGCGCGTTCCTCGTGTTTTCGACTCAGGCACTCGGTGTCGTGCGACGCCGATCGCAATTCGCGATGCTGCGCGTGCTCGGGCTCACGCGCGCTCAGCTATTGCGGCAGATCCTGCTTGAAGGCGCGCTGCTCGGGTTGCTCGGCTCGTTGTGTGGACTTGCGCTCGGCTACGCGATGGCCAGCGGTGCGCTGCGCTTCTTCGGCAGCGATCTCGGCGGCGGCTATTTTCCGGGCGTGCAACCGCGAGTCGGTTTCGAGCCGCTCGCGAGCGCGGTGTTTCTCGCGCTCGGGGTCGCGGTGTCGGTGTTGGGCAGCGTAGCGCCCGCTATCGACGCGGCGCGCGCACGGCCTGCCCCGGCACTCAAGGCCGGTGCCGAGGAAAGCGCATTGGCGCGGCTCGCCACGCCGTGGCCGGCGTTCGGCTGTTTGCTGGCGGCCGCCGCGCTGACGCGCGTGCCGCCGTGGTTCGATGCACCGATCGCCGGTTATCTGGCGGTCGCGTTGCTGCTCGTCGGCGGCATTGCGCTGATGCCGCGCGTGATCGCGCTGATATTCGGCGCGGCAGGCCCCGCGCGCGGCACGCGACGCCGCGCGGGCGCGACGGGCACGCTCGCGATTGCGCGTCTCGCGAACGCGCCGGGGCAGGCGTCGATCGCGATGGGCGGCGTGCTGTCGAGCTTCGCGCTGATCGTCGCGATGGCGATCATGGTGGCCAGCTTCCGCGTGTCTGTCGACGACTGGATCACGCATCTGCTGTCCGCCGATCTGTATGTGCGCGTAGCGTCGGGCGGCAATAGCGGCGACAGTGGCGGCTTGCGGCCCGACGAACAGACGCGCATCGCGACGGTGCCCGGCATCGGCAACGCCGCGTTCGCGCGCATCACACATCTGACGCTCGATCCCGCGCGCCCGGACGTCGCGCTGCTCGCCCGCGAAATCGACGCGAACGATCCGGGCGCGACTCTGCAGATGACCGGCGCGGTGCTGCCGCCGTCCGCGCTTCGCGCCGGCGACATACCTATTTGGGTCTCCGAAGCAATGATCGACCTGTATGGATATGAGTTAGGTCAACGTGTGCGGTTGTCGCTCGGCGAGCATGGCCAGACGTTCGTCGTAGCCGGCGTCTGGCGCGACTACGCGCGGCAGAGCGGCGCGATCCAGATACGGCTTGCCGATTATCGGCGGCTGACCGGCGACTCCACCGCAACCGATGTCGCCGTGACCGTCGAGCCGGGCGTGACTGTCGAACGCGTCGTCGCAAGTTTGAAGGCGCTGCCGTTCGGCGCTTCGCTCGAGGTGTCGCAACCGGGCGAGATCCGTGCGCGCACGCTGGTGATCTTCGATCGCAGTTTCGCGGTCACGTATCTGCTCGAGGCGGTGGCGATCGTGATCGGATTGTTCGGCGTCGCAGCGACTTTTTCCGCGCAGACGCTCGCGCGCGCCCGTGAGTTCGGGATGTTGCGCCACGTCGGGGTGACGCGCGCGCAGATTCTCGCGATCCTCGCTTCGGAGGGCGGTCTGCTCACCACATGCGGCATTGCGCTCGGTTTCGCGCTTGGTTTCGCGATCAGCCTGATTCTCGTGTTCGTCGTCAATCCACAGTCGTTTCACTGGAGCATGTCGCTGCATGTACCGTGGTTCGTGCTGGGCACAGTCGCGTTGGTAATGCTGGTGCTGTCGTGTACGACGGCGGTGGTCGCGGGACGCGGCGCGGTGTCGGTGGATGCAGTGCGCGCGGTGAAGGAGGACTGGTGATGCCAGTTGCGCGGCGTGCGTGGAAAATGCGGTTGATCTGGGATAGCGCGGCCACTCGCGAGGTTTGCTCTGCGCTTGATGGCTGCGCGACGTGCATCGCGCGCCGACACGGCGGGTCACCTCCGCGGCGCCTTCAGCTTTTTTTCCGAGGGCTACTTTGGATTGGCGTAGCCGCTGTGTCGCCCTCTTTTGGCGCTAGTAGCGACTCCACTGGATCCACCCCGGTCGCCTTCGCGGCAGTCACGCCAGACCATCCGATCTCGTTTCCGCGGGACAGCGGTGCTCATCCGGCTTTCCGCACCGAATGGTGGTACGCGACAGGCTGGCTCACGACGCCCGACAACCGACCGCTCGGATTCCAGATCACGTTCTTTCGTACGTCGACTGGTCACGATGCCGCCGATCCCAGCGATTTCGCCCCGTCGCAACTGATCATCGCGCACGCTGCGCTGAGCGATCCGGCCATCGGACACCTCGTTCACGATCAACGCATCGCTCGGCAGGGCCTCGGGCTCGCCTACGCGAAGACCGCCAACACCGACGTCAAACTCGACGCCTGGAAAATGATTCGCGCCGCGGACGGCCACTACGACGTCACCGCCGATGCAAGTGGATTCTCGCTACACCTCCAACTCACGCCAACGCAGCCTCCGCTGATTCAGGGCGAGCGCGGTTACTCGCGCAAAGGACCGCGGCCCGAACAGGCGAGCTATTACTACAGCGAACCGCAACTCCGCGTGACGGGCACTGTGGTGCGCCCAGCCGGAGGTGGAAACGACACGACGCGCGATGCAGCAGTGACGGGGACCGCATGGCTCGATCACGAGTGGTCGAGCACGTTGCTCGACGCCAATGCGGTCGGATGGGATTGGCTCGGCGCCAATTTGACGGACGGCTCGGCGCTAATGGCGTTCAAGATCCGCAGCCGCGACGGACATGCAATATGGGCCCACGCGACGCTTCGCAGACCCGATGGTCAAGTAACGAATTTCGACCCCGGTGAAGTCGACTTCACGCCGCGTCGCATGTGGCGCTCGCCGCACACGAATACTTCGTATCCGGTCTCGATGACGGTTAGAGCGGGAACGCTGACATGGCAACTCGATCCGCTGATGGACGATCAGGAACTCGACTCACGACAGTCGACCGGTGCCGTGTATTGGGAAGGCGCGGTACGGGTGAGTCAACAGAATGCGGATGTAGGGCGAGCCTATCTGGAACTGACGGGTTACGCGGATGCATTGCGGATCGGAAAGTAGTGAAGCGCGCAAAGTCGGCCGCGTAAACGCAGAAACCCCACCGCGGCGGGTGGGGTTTCTGACTGGAGGGGAGCCTGACGATTACCTACTTTCACACGGGCAATCCGCACTATCATCGGCGTGGAGTCGTTTCACGGTCCTGTTCGGGATGGGAAGGGGTGG
>NZ_JACHDL010000028.1:0-103598 GCF_014201055.1 Paraburkholderia sp. CI2 | reverse complement strand
CGTCAGCCGCTCCTCAGGTTGTAGCTGTTGATATTGTTTTTCCATGGCAACACCTTATACGAGTCAGGGTGTTGCACTTCAGATTTGAGAACGCGGTCGCCATTCTTGCCATGGAAGTCGACGAAGCCATTTGGCTCGCCGTGCGGATCGGCGTTTGTGATTCTTTCGAGCAGACCCGGTTCAGCCTTTCCATCGGTGCTCATTGAAGAACCGTCGGCACGAACAATCAGCTTGTCGCTGCTGGCGTCAAGTACATAGATCTCCGTTCCACTGCCCACGGCGACGTCATTGAAAATCGCTGAGAAATACTCGGGGCGAATCACTAGAACCAGATTACCGATCTGCCGATTGTCGCTCTTGCCGATGATGGCGCGCACCATCCCGAGATCTTGCTGACCGGCCCCGTTGTCATAGCTGCCCCAGTAAGGCCGGCCATTTCGATCGGGAGCCTGCTGGACCAGATGCACCACACTCCGCGTCAATTGCGCGAACGCCTGGGTGTCCGTGATCCGGTTGTCCTTGTCGAGAAAATATTTCTGGTTGATGAAATCAACCGCGCCGTAGTGCTCCAGGAGCAGTCGGGTCAGATCCTGGCGAGCTTCGCTCTGCTCCTTTTCATTGCCGTGTGCGATGCGGGTCAGCGCGTCTTGAACCTGATCGGAGAGCACCAGAAGGCTGCTCTCCGTCTCGATCTGCTCCATCCGTAACGAGATGTTTTTGGATACCTGTTTGACTACCTCTTTGGAAAATATCTCCGCTTTGTGCTTGAACTCTGCTGTTGACTCCACATACGATATGTAGCTGGAGACAAGTATCGGTATCAGCGAAAGCAGGATAAACGCGGTTATCAGCCGGTAGCGAATTTCGACCCGGCGCAGCAGATCCAACGAGAAGTAGGCGAATGCGCTTCGCAGCCAGGCGATCAGTGGGCTCATTTGTAGTGCATCTTCGCTTCATTCTTAACAGACTCGTCCAGGAGTTTTGCAGCCTGCATTGGCGTGATTTTCCTGAACAGCACATCCTGTATCAATCGATGCAAGCGCTCGATGGAATTGGAGGGTAGAAACGAATAGTACGGGCTGCCGGTCACAGCATAGCGACTGACCATGTTTGTGTAGTCGACAATCTTCTGATCGCTCACCACCGTCCCCGGGAACTGCTTGAATGGAGAAATGTTCTGGCGCTTGATCTGGAGGATGGAAAACCCCTGCCCAGCGACGAACTCGAGAAAACGCATTGCCGCGGCCTTGTTGGGCGTTTCCGACACCGCAAACCCGGTTTCGCTGCCGATCACGGGCACCACCTGCTCGCCTTGCGCGTTCCAGGGCGGGATGAGCACGCCAACTTCAAAGGGATTGCCGTGCAGCAACAGACCGGCTGCCCAGCTACCGTGAAAAGCCATCGCGACTTTGCCCTCCTTGAATAGCCGTATGCCATCATCGTAGCCAGTTGTCATGAACGATTCCTGTACGAAACCCCGTTCCGGCATCAGCCTGATCCTGGCGAAAATATCCGCTACCTGGGGGGTGTTCAAATCCAGCGTGCCATCGCTGATTTTGTCCTTCCAGTCTGGCTCGCGCGCAACCACATTGTTAGCAAAGCCTGAACTGAAGGGGCCGTTGCCGAGCATATTTGGGAAGCCGCCGTTCCACATTATTGGCGTATAGCCCGCACGTTTGAGCTGTTCGCAAACCGCCAGGAATTCGTTGAAATTGGTCGGCAGATCCCTGATCCCCGCCTTCGCAAACATGTCCTGGTTGTAATAGATCAAAGTCGTAGCCATTCCCCCCGCTATTCCAAAGTGCCTGGATTGGCGACTGGTCCAGTCTTTTTTGAGAGGATCGAGCATGTTGTTCCAGGCGGATGTCTTGCTAACGTCGGCGAGGAGCCCTTGATCGGCCAGGTCGGCCGCGTAGGCATTCGGATTGATGCTCACCAGATCGGGCAAGTTGCCGGAGGCGATCCGCGGCTTGATATTTTCTTCCACCGAATTGCCAATCATGAACTGCACATCCACGTGTATGTCCGGATTCAGCTTGCTGAATTCGGCAGCAATCTGAAGCATTTCTTCCGGCCAGTCAGGAGCCCAGACCAAGGCGGTGATGGTGGTACTGGCCGGCCCGCTCGTGCTCGAAGAATCGTGGTCTCGCTGATGGCAACCGCACAACGAGAAAAGAATGAAACAGGCCAAGACCGACAGCAAGGAGCCAAACTCAGTTTGTCGCACGTGGGGTTCACTTTTTCAGGTTCGGCATGGATTGGGCGGCCCTCGGCAGAGGCTATGGGCGCATTCGATGGCAAACCGGTGAAACTTTCATCGCGGTCGAATCACTTGCATAACCATGGCGGCGTCCCTGCAGCGGTAAGTTGTGACGAAGCCCGGCATGCCGCTGCGCATTTCATCACAAATCCTTCTCGCTGCCGGCCGATCTTTTCTCATCGACGACGCCTATCGATCGGCACCTGAATGTTTATAAAACAGGGCTGCCTGGAGCTCTTGACGGGTCGGCACTCACACGGCATATCGGCAACAGACGCAGATACTTTAACTAAAGGGAGCCCGAATCTCGCCGGCATGACGGGAAGTCGCCGATACGAGGGGAGCGGCTCAGACGTCACCGACCTCGCATAGTTTTCATTTCCTGTGACACCGGACACACGTCTACGCGTTAACCCTAAAAGTTCCGTCGCTTTATATCAATTTTCGCAACAAACATTACCTATCTCACGACTTACTCTGTCAAGTTTGACAAATTACAATGCAATCACTGACTACGAACAAGCAAGTTCGCAGCAAGATAAAACCCTGAACTGGAGGTAAGTATCATGAAATCGCTGATTCAAGCCGTTGTCATCGCCGTCGCTGTCGCCGCTCCGGTCGCCGCGTTCGCGCAAGCCAACCAGCCCGTGACCCGCGCTCAAGTGCGCGCCGAGCTGATCCAACTGGAAAAGGCAGGCTATCAACCTGGTCACGCCGACCCGCACTACCCGGCTGACATCCAGGCTGCGCAAGCCCGCGTCGACGCGCAAAACGGCGTCGGTCAAGCCGCTACCGGCTTCGGTGGTGTGGTAAGCGGTACGTCGCAAACGAGCCATGCGGCTCCGACGAGTGGCCCGAAGTCGGTCTACTTCGGTCAGTAAGCGGTAGGTGGCAGGCGGTTCGTCAAGCGCAGCTGTGTGGCCACGAAGCCGTACGGCGAAACGAACCGCGAGCACTTCCAGATAGCGCGTCCTTGCGACGCGCCCCCCGATTCAAATGAACTGGCCCGCGACTCGGGTATCTCCGAGCGCGGGCCAGTTCGTATGTGGTTACCTCCGTCATCGGGCTCCCGATGACTTCGCCCAGGCCTTCACGGTCTGGGCGCTTTTTCGCGACGCTCTGCGTGCGCCGCGATGAATTCTCAGCTGCCCGCGCTCAGTCGCGTGCGATCAGATTGCCGACCTGGCCGCGCCCGGTCACTAGGCAACTCGACAGGAAGCTCTCGCTCTGCGCGCTCGCGCCAGCGTCACCAAAGCCCTTTTTCAACGCGTCCGATTTGACGAGCGCCGCGCCCTGGTGACACGTAATCGTGCCGACCTCGCCCGCCTGCGCACGCATCAACGCCCGATCCGCCATCAGATAGCCAAGCAAAAGCACCAACGCAATATTGAACGCTTGTCGCATGGGTCGTCTCCTTTTCGAAGAGACTAACGTGAAGCGCGAATGCAGTGGCCTGGGGCTTTCCCGATTGTTGAAGATTCAATGATCCAGAATAAATCGCGGCTGCTGCGGGCGATTCGTAGTGCATTGAAGCGATTCAGTTTTATTCGATGCGCGTGACTGTGCGCGCAACCGTAGGCGTTTACGCCTACAGCCGAGTTTCGATCCGCGCGATGCGGCTATTGATCGCATGGCGCACCAGCGCATTCGACGGCACCAGCAGCAGCGATGACGCGATGATCCGATACACGTCATGGCGCGTCACCTTCGACACTTTCGCCGGATCCAGCCACGCGTCGTTATCCGCGAGCAGCAGTAAGGTGTCGAGGCCGATGAGGATCGGCCACAGGCAGGCGAGCCGCAAGCGCACCGCGCTCACCGGAATCGCGAGCGTATAGTCGAGCGCCGCGCGGAAATGATCGAGCGTCTTGCGCAGCAGTTCGACGAGCAGCGGCCGCGCGCGCATCGAATTGGCCGGTTGCAGCAGATCGCGCGCGCTCAGACCGTGGCGCTCGAGCATGCTCTGCGGCAGATAGCAGCGGCCGATGCGCAAGTCCTTTCCGCAATCGCGCAGCACGTTGGTCATCTGCAATGCCTTGCCGAAACGCACGCCACGCTGCTTCATCGTGTCGGGCTGTTCTTTCAGCGTGGCCGGCATGTGCGCGTAAGTCATCGTGGTCCAGAACTCGCCGACGCAGCCCGCGACCAGATACGTATAGCGATCGAGTTCGTCGTATTCGCGCAGCGCCGCGATCTGGCCGGAGCGTTCGTCGGGGAACGTGCGCAGATCGAATTCCATGCCCTCGGTCAGCGTCGTGACGATCGCGCGCACCGCGTGGCGGTCGGACTCGCTCAGTTGCGCGAGCACGTCGAGCGCGGGGCTCAACGATTCGAGCAGCAGCTTTTCATCCGACTGCGCCTGCTGACCCGCGACTTCCGCGGCGATGCGCTGGAACGGCGCGCTGTCGACGGCCACGCCATTGACCTGATCGCGCAACGCGAGCAGCAATTCGAGGCGTTGGCCCGGCGCGATCAGCGAGGTGTCCGCAATCGTATCGGCCGCGCGCGCGAGCAGATATGCAAGGCCGATCGGATCGCGCATGCCGATGGGCAGCACGCGCAGCGTCAGATAGAAGGAGCGTGAAACGCCTTTCAGGAGCGGGCCGAGAAGAAAGGCCCGGGTCGGATTCGGCATGGGTTGGATCGGTTGGCAAATAGGCGGGTGAAAGCCCGCTGGGATCAGGCGCTGCCGAATTGTATACGGCGAGGCGCGTCACCCGGTACACCATGAACCAGCATCAGAAGCCGTCCGCCGAAGCCGGCGCCGCTCGCAGCCGCCGTTCGAACCTGCACCTGACCTATGTGATCGGCAGCCTCGAGCGCAGCCTGCGGCGCCGTATGAGCGAAGCGCTCGCCTTTCCGTTTCATTGCATCGGTTTGCAAATTCGACCGGCCACCGCACTTCACTCCCCACTCATACCGCATGCACCGGGCTCCTCGCCGCCGGCCTTTTTCGCCCTCTCACGCCGCCCCGTCGAGCACACGCCGTTCGCCGGGCACGCGTTGCCGGATAGACTCCCCGCATTTCACGCCGCGGGACACTGTCGCTCGCGATCGGGAATGGGGATTGCTGCCACCACGGGGTTGAGCACAGGACGGTTACGACCAGGCCGTCGCTTGCACTTTGAACGACACATCGACAATGACTACCGACGCATCCAACACGTCTCGCCCGTCCGACGCGGCGCGACCTAACGCGGCCCGGCCTGACGCGGCGCGACGCAATGTCGAAACCGGCGTGCCCGGTTTCGACGAGATCCTCGGCGGCGGTCTGGTGAGCGGTGGCGTCTATCTACTGGAGGGGATGGCCGGCGCCGGCAAGACGATCCTGTCGAGCCAGATTGGTTTTCATCGGGTGCGGCAAGGCGAGAAAGTGCTGTACATGACGCTGATCGCCGAATCGCACGACAAGCTGCTCGCTCACCTGAAAGGCCTGAGCTTTTTCGACGAAGCCGCGGTCGCGCAGCAGATGCTGTTCGTGTCCGGCTATCACGAACTGATGCAGGACGGACTCGACGGTTTCCTGAAGCTGATCGCGTCGAGCATCTACGACTACCGGCCGAGCCTGATGATCATCGACGGCTTTCGCAGTGCGCGCGAATTCAGCGAAACCGAGCTGTCGCTGTCGAAGTTCATCCACGAGCTGAACGCGCTGGTCGCCGCGATGGACTGCACGACACTGCTGCTCGCGCCGCTGTCGGGCAACGAGTCGCATCCCGAGCACACGCTGGTGGACGGTCTGATCGAGCTGAACCGCTATCACGACGGCATGCGGCGCGCGCGCGAAATCGAAGTGCACAAGATGCGCGCACGCGATCATCTGATGGGCAAGCACTTCTTCCGCATCGCCGGCAGCGGCCTGCTGATGTTCCCGCGCCTCGAAGCGCAATGCGCGAAGCAAGCGGGCCCCGTCGATCTGAAAGCCCGGCTCGGCTTCGGCTTGCCGCATCTGGACAACCTGCTCGGCGGCGGCTTCGCGCAAGGCTCGACGACCACGCTGATCGGCCCGTCGGGCGTCGGCAAGACGCTGCTGTGCCTGCAGTTCCTCGCCGCCGGTCTCGCACGCGGCGAGCGTTGCGTGTATCTCGGCTTCTACGAGGGTCCGCAGAGACTCATCGGCAAGGCCGAAGCGGTGTCGATCGCGCTTGCCGATGCGTGGCAGGACGGTCGTCTGATGGTGCTTTGGCAGCCGGCGATCGAACTCGCGGTCGATGAAATCGCGTCGAAAGCGCTCGCCACCGTCAAGCAGACCGGCGCGACGCGCATCGTGATCGACGGCGTCGAGGGCTTTCGCGATTCGGCGTTGCGTACCGAGCGCTTCGGCCTGTTCCTGAACGCACTGCTGCATCAGTTGCGCGAAGCGGCCATCACGACGCTCGTCACCGAGGAGCTGCCGCTGTACAGCGAGCCGGGTCACGCGAAGGCCGTGCGCGTGTCGGCGCTGACCGAAAACCTCGTGCTGCTGCGCTACGCCGAGACCGAAGGCGGACTGCGGCGCGTGATTTCGGTGGTGAAGCAACGCGAAAGCGCGCACGACACGTCACTGCGCGAACTGTCGATTTCGTCGCAAGGACTCGACGTGATCGACGGCTCGCCCGGCGCCGCGGGCATCCAATCGACGCCGGGCCTGTCGGTTACGCTGCAATCGCGGCGAAAAACCTAGCCGCTCATGAAAACCATTCTGGTGGTGGACGACGAGTTCGACATCCTCACGGTGTGGCGGCTGCTGCTGGAACGACACGGCTATGCGGTACGGACGGCGTCGAACGGCGCCGTCGCGCTCGAACTGGTCCGCTCGAGCCGGCCCGGTATCGTCGTGTCCGATTGCATGATGCCGGTCATGTCGGGCCTCCAGTTGTGCGCGGCGCTGTATGAGGACCCAGAGCTGCGCGACATTCCGATCATCCTGTGCAGTGCCGCATCGGACATTCCGGTGCAGCCGAATCCACATATTGCCTACGCGCGCAAGCCGCTTTCGTTCGACCGGCTGCTGGCGATGCTGGTGCGCATGGGTGGTTGACGGCCGCCCTTCCTTCCCCCGTCTTCTCTGCCCCTTTCCCCCGCTAAAACACAGCTTGAGACGCTCGCGCCATTTGTCGAGCGTTTGCAGCGTTCTGCGATTCTCCTTGGCCTTTTACAGTAGGCCATCGATCGCGCATGGCCAGCAACCCGCAGCGCGACGCAACTTTCGGAGGTCGTCATGAACAGCAATCGTGGTGCGGTTCCCGCTAGCTTCCTGGGCATCGCGGTGGGCTCGTTGGCGCTGGCCAACCTGTGGCGCGTCGCAATCCGCCTATGGCATTTGCCGGCCGTCGCCGGCAGCGTGGTGACGATCGCGGCGCTCGCCGTCTGGGTCATCATTCTGTCCGCCTACGCGCACAAGTGGTTCGCACAGACCGCCGACGCACGCGCCGAACTGGACCATCCGGTGCAGTCTTCGTTCGTCGCGCTCGCGCCGATCTCGACGCTGCTTGCCGCGCAACTGCTGCAGCCGTACGCGCATACCCTCGCGCTGACGCTGTACGGCATCGCGGCGATCGCGCAACTTGGGCTCGGCGTCTATCTACAGGGCAAGCTGTGGCAAGGCGGCCGCAAGCCCGAACTGACCACGCCGGCGATCTATCTGCCGACGGTCGGAGCGGGCTTCGTCGCGGCGGCGAGCTCGGCCGCATTCGGCTTCCATCAACTGGGCGAGCTGTTTTTCGGCGGCGGCATGCTGGCGTGGCTCGCGCTCGAATCGATGATCCTGCATCGCGCCGCCGTGCATGAACCGCTGCCCGAAGCGCTGCGCCCGACCCTCGGCGTGCAACTCGCGCCGCCAGTCGTTGGTGGTGTCGCGTATTTGAGCCTCACCAGCGGCACGCCCGATCTGTTCGCCTACGCGTTGCTCGGCTACGGTCTCTATCAGGCGCTGATGCTGCTGCGTTTGCTGCCGTGGATCCGCCAACAGGCATTCGTGCCCGGCTACTGGGCGTTCAGCTTCGGCGTAGCGGCGTTGCCGACGATGGCCCTGCGTCTCGTCGAACGCGGCGCGACGGGTCCGATCGAATTCGCGGCACCGGTTCTGTTCGTGGTGGCGAACGCGATCATCGCGATTCTGGTCGTGAAGACGCTTCAGCTGCTCGTGCAAGGCAAGCTGATGCCGCCCGTGGCGGCGAGTTCGACGGCGGCGGCGCCGGTCACGCAAGTCACGACGGCCGCGCGGATCGCCCAGGTTCGATAAGCTGCGGGCAGCGACCGAACGCGGCGGCGACGCGCAAAGCGTCCCGCCGCGTTTTTGCGTTTGTGTCAGAACCCGTGCAACGACACGACGATCAACGCAGCCGCGACGATCGCGACCACGTCCTCGATCAACGCCGCGGGCGCATCGCGCCCGAACATGCTGGCGAGCGAACTGCGCACCTTCGCGCCGCCGAGCGTGCCGATCACCGCGCCTACCGCGCCGACCACCGCGCCCACCACCCCGACGATCATGCCGCCCGCCAGGCCGCCATGCGCGCCGCTGATCGCCGCGCCGCTCAGCGCACCGAGCACGATTCGCGCGCCGAACTGCAGCGGCACCTTGCGGCTCGGCGTTTCGGGCAATTGATCCGTGATCAGTTCGATGACCGCCAGCACGGTGAAGATATACGGCGTGGCCGCGAAGCCGAGGAAGGCAAGCGACGTGCCTTGCAGCGGTAGCCATCCCAGACGCGCGGCCCAGCTGACGGCGGTGGGGGCGATCATCGAGCGAAGGCCGGCGACGACGCCAATCAGCAAGGCCAGAACATACACGGACATAGCGGACTCCCGATCGAGGGCAATGATGCAAGGTTGCACGAGCCGACGGCTTACCTGGACGAACGTCGGCAGAACATGTCGAGCATTCCATCTGGACAGTCAACTTCTCACCACCTACATCGAGGCAATCCGTGGCGGCCGTTCACCGTTGCTCACAATTGCCGGCTCTTCATTGCCGACTCGCCACCGCGCGTCTGGCGCGGCGCCGCGCATGCGATGGCCCCCGTCGATGTGGCCCTAGTGTCGCACAATTCGACTGGCGAATAACAGACAGGGAGTCGGCGAAGTGGGCCGATGGTGATAAGTTAGCCCACTCACAAGAAAATCTTGTATCTGCACCATGAGACCGTATCTTCCGCTCAACGCGCTGCGCGCGTTCGAATCGTCCGCGCGGCATCTGAGCTTCACGCGCGCGGCGCAAGAGCTGAACGTGACCCAAGCCGCGGTCAGCCAGCAGGTCCGCTCGCTGGAGGAGCGGCTCGGCACCGCGCTATTCAAGCGTTTGCCGCGCGGCCTCGCGATGACCGACGAAGGGCTCGCGCTGCGCCCGGTGCTGTCCGACGCGTTCGATCGTATCGAGGCGGTGCTCAAGCAGTTCGACGGCGGGCATTTTCACGAGGTGCTGACGGTCGGTGTGGTCGGCACGTTCGCGGTCGGCTGGCTGATGCCGCGCCTGAAGTCGTTTCGCGACGCGCATCCGTTCGTCGAGCTGCGGCTGCTGACCAATAACAACCTCGTCGACCTCGCGACCGAGGGCCTCGATTTCGCGATCCGTTTCGGCGACGGCACGTGGCCCGGCTCGCTCGCCACCAAACTGCTCGACGCGCCGCTCGCGCTGCTCTGCACGCCCGCGATCGCCGCGCGCCTCGCACGGCCCGACGATCTCGCCAACGAAACGCTGCTGCGCTCGTACCGCATGGACGACTGGATGAACTGGTTCGCGGCCGCGGGCATCGCGCCGCGGCCGGTGCGCGGACCGGTGTTCGATTCGTCGCGGTTGATGGTGGAAGCGGCGATACAGGGCGCGGGCATCGCGCTCGTGCCTGCGTTGATGTTCGAACGGGAGATCAATACCGGGCGTCTGGTGCGCCCGTTCGACGTCGAGGTCAAGGCGGGCAGTTACTGGCTGACCTGCCTGAAGGGCAAGCCGATGACGCCGGCGATGTTGCTGTTCAGTCAGTGGCTCGCCAAGGAAGCGGCCACGGCGGGTCACGCATGAGTTCCTACGCGGCCGTGCGGCAATACCCGTTCATCGCGGGCCGCTCGGCTTGCGGCGGGAACACGTTCCACGAACCGTCGCCGTGGCGGAAGAAGAAAATCGACAGCAATCCTTCCGGCTTCGACGCCTGCACACATACATAGCGTTGCTGTTGCGACGCGCGATGGCAGAACCGCACCACGCGCGCGGGCATCGACGGCGTGGGTGCGAGCCATTTGTCGACGGCCCAGTGCAAGCTTTTTTCTGCGGCTACCATGATGTTCTCCTCGAATCGTCCCGTTCCTGACGCGCTGCGTTCACGCGAGTTGCGCGAGTTGCGCCACGCGGTGTTCGTTCCTCGCCCCGCTCTCCACAAACGCCTTCACGAGGCACAGCAGTGCGCGCATGCCCGTGCCCGGATGGCGCAAGCAGCAATGCACCTGTTCGCTGCGGCTTTCGCCGAGCAGACACCACGCGCAGAAGTGTTCGCAGTTGTTGGTCAGCAGGCGATAGCGGTTTTCGCCGAGGCGGGAGCGCGCGCGGCGCACCGCATCGGCGCCGACGTAGATCGCGCTCGGCGTCGCGCGAACCGACAGCGAATGGCCGGCGGCGAAGCGCGCGAGTTCGACTTCCTCGACCGGTCCGGGATGCGCGGAGGCCGCAAAGCCCGAGTAGTGCACGACGCGGCCGTTGCCGACATAGATGCCGTGATGTTCGTAGCCGTTGCGTTGCGTGACCAGGTGCGCGCCGATCGGCAGATCGATCGTCGATGATGCGGTGTCGCAAGCGGCTGCGGATTGCGGGTCGTCGTCGCGTGTATCGAGCGTTTGGGTGTTCATGGCTGGCCTCGTTCGCATTCCAACACTGTTGCGACAGCTTTTGCATCATCCGGGCCAGGCGCCGGAAAACCCCTGTTTACAGGGTTGACGGCCGATCGAGCGGTTTTCTGAAGAGGTAGATGTCAGGACGGGACCAACAGAAATCGCGCTGCTCTGTTGGTGTGCGACGCTCATTTGCGAGCCGTGTCGCGGGTTGATTTCAACTGCATGGAGAACCCGTGGGACCCCGCCGAATGTGTTGGGTCTCACACCTGTTCGAATGTGGGCTTGTTGGCCGCGAGCCGACCGATCGCGTCGACCGCGTTCGTGGTAAGGCCGCGCAAGCCGCGCCAGTCAATGCGCCGCGGGCTTCGCGTCGAATCCGCCCCCGATTGGCATGGCCTTTGCACCATCTGGTGCAGAGTCCATTCAGCCGCGCGCATTGCGCACGCGACCAACCGGAGAACGACATGTCCTGCATCAAATTGAACGACCTCTCGCTGAACCTCGCGCTCGATCGCAAAGCGATGGCGGCGATTCGCGGTGGCGGCGGCGCGCCGTGGATCTATGGCTGGATTCAGCCGTACGTGCCGCAAACGCCGAGCATTGGGCCGGTGGTCAATCTGTACGAGGTCTCCAACAACTTCTATGCTAACCAGATGATCAACCAGTTCCAGTCGGTCGACGTACGCAACACCGGCGCGAACGCAAACCTCACCGTGTCTCCGGACGCACGCAACCGAAACGATATGGTGTAGCCGTTGTGACATGCGAGAGCCAATTTCGCTGGACGTCGTCCGCGCGTTCCGACCCGGGACGGGTCCGCGAAATCAACGAAGATGCCTGCCTCGACGAGCCCGAAGCGGGACGCTGGGCTGTCGCCGATGGGATGGGCGGTCACGCGGTCGGCGACGTTGCCAGCCGCACCGTGATCGACGCGTTGACTCAACTGGCCGCGCCGCACGGCCTCAGAATGCTGATCGCCGATGTGCGCGCGCGTCTGCAAACCGCGAACCGTCAATTGCGCGACGAAGCCGCGCGCCGCCAGGTGCAGCGCATCGGCAGCACCGTGGTCGTGCTGCTTGCATGCGATCGCTTCTGCGGCTACGTGTGGGCCGGCGACAGCCGCATCTACCTGTACCGCGCGGGGCAATTGCGGCAACTGACGCGCGATCACAGCCAGGTCGAGGAGCTGCGCTCGCTCGGCGTCATCACCGACGAAGAGGCGCGCCATCATCCCGCGCAACACATGATCACGCGCGCGGTCGGGGCAACGGATTCGCTCGAACTCGACGACGACGCGATCGAAGTCGCCGACGGCGACGTGTTCCTGTTGTGCAGCGACGGTCTCAGCAACGAACTGAGCGACGACGAGATCGTCGACGTGCTGACCACGGCGGAGCGCGAAAACGCATGTTGCGAACTCGTCGACCTCGCGCTCGCGCGCGGCGGGCGCGACAACATCACCGCAGTGGTCGTCGAAGCGCGGGACCCGAATGCGGCGGACAAGACCTTGCTGAACCCGGCCCCTTGATGATCTTCAGGCGCGCGTTTCACCGAGCGTTCAGTGGTCGTTCACTCAGCCTTCGTCGTCTTCCTCGTCGCGCTCGTTCGCGCCGTTCTTCGTGGGCGGCGCATTGCGATTGCGGAAATCCTTCGAGTGCAGGCCGTGCTTTTTCAGCAGCATCTGCAAGTGCGAGCGATTCATATCGATGCGCCGCGCCAGTTCGGCGACGGTCCCGCTGACTTCACGCAGTCCGCGTTCGAGGAACGCTTTTTCGGCGTCGTCGCTGGCCGCCCGCTTCGCGTCGCTCAACGACATCAGATTCGCGACGCTGATCGGCTGCTCGCCGCTCGCCTGTCCGCCCTCCGCCTGCGCCGCCGCCGAACCGGGTGCGGCGGGTCGCATATCGAGCGGCAAATGCTCGACGTCGGCCATGTCTGCAGCCAGACACGAGATGCGGTACATCACGTTGCGCAATTCGCGAATGTTGCCCGGATACGCGTAGCTCAATAGAAAGTCCCGCAAACGCGGCGTCAACCTGACTGGCCGGCGTTTCAGCGTGCCCGCCGCTTCGTCGCCGAACCACGCAATCAGCAACGGAATTTCGTCGCGCCGTTCGCGCAGCGGCGGCAACGTCACGTGAATCACGCTGAGCCGGTAGAACAGATCCTCGCGAAACCGGCCTTCCTCGCTGAGCTTGCGCAGATTGCGATTGGTCGCCGCGACGATGCGCGTATCGACCGCGATCGTTTCGTCGGAGCCGACGCGTTGAATCTCGTGCGCCTCGAGCACACGCAGCAGCTTGACCTGGCCCGCGAGCGGCAACTCGCCGATTTCGTCGAGAAAGATCGTACCCGTATGCGCGCTTTCGAATTTGCCCTTGCGGTCGTTCGACGCGCCGGTGAATGCGCCCTTGCGATGCCCGAATAGTTCGGATTCGAGCAGATTGTCCGGAATCGCGCCGCAGTTCACCGAAATGAACGGCTTGTCCGCACGCGAGCCGTTCGCGTGAATCACTTTCGCCATCAGCTCCTTGCCGGTGCCGCTTTCTCCATCGATCAACACCGGCAAATCGGTTGGCGCCGCTTTTTCCGCGATTTCGAGCGATTCGAGCAAACGCGGGTTGTCGCCGAACGTGCCCTCGAAAATGAAGCTGCGTTCGAGCAGTGCCTTGCGGCGCGCACCGCGCGATTGCTCCGCGCTCGTCTGCGGCTCGCCCGCGGTGGCCGCCTGCACGAAGCGCTCCTTGTGCGAAAGCTGCATCACTTCGTCGCGCAACGACGTGGCCTGCCTCAGCAGCTTGTCGATATCGGCGCGTTCGAGCCGCGACGACCAGCGCAACGTGGAGCGCAGGATCTCGATCCGCTCGATCAGTCCCGCATACGATATCGCGGGACTCGCCTCTTCAATCTGGTCGAGTATCTTCATCATGATGCGCTCAACTGTTTCTGCACGAGCTGATAGTACATGCCGCCGCGCTGGATCAGCTCCTCGTGACGGCCCTGTTCGACGATCGCCCCTTCATACAGCACGAGAATCTTGTCCGCGCGCATGATCGTGCTGAGCCGATGCGCGATGATCACCGCCGTGCGGCCCTTCAGGATGTCGTGCATGTTGCCGAGAATATTGCTTTCCGATTGCGAGTCGAGCGCCGACGTCGCCTCGTCGAACACGAGCAGACGCGGATCGTGATACAACGCACGCGCAATGCAAAGCCGCTGGATTTGACCGCCCGACAAACCGATGCCGCGCTCGCCGACGATCTGCTCATAACCGAGCGGCATCTTGCTGATGAAGCCATGCGCGTCGGCCATTTTCGCGACTTCCTCGATGCGGCGGCGCTCCGGCGCGTCGTCCCCGCTTGCGATGTTCTCGGCGATCGTGCCCGAGAACAGCAGATTGCTTTGCATCACGTAGCCGATTTGCGCGCGGAAATAAGTCTTGTCGATCACGCCGGAGTCATAGCCGTCGATCATCATTTTCCCTTCGCTCGGCTGATAGAAGCCAACCAGCAGCTTCGCGAGCGTGGTTTTTCCCGACCCGCTGCGCCCGACGATCGCGACCAGTTCACCCGGCTTGATATCGAAGCTGATGTTCTCCAGCACATAAGCGGAATCCTCCTCGCCATAGCGGAAGTACACGCCTTGCAGGCTGATTTCGCCTTGCAGCTCCGGCAGCATCACGCGCGAGGGCAAATCCTGCGGCTTCTGTTCGGGCTCGATATCGAGCACATCGCCGAGCCGTTCCATCGCGACACCCGCATCGTTGAGCATGCTCCACAAGCCGACGAGACCCATCAGCGGACTCAATACGCTGCCCATGAATGCATTGAACGCGATCAGCTGACCGATCGTCAATTCACGCGCGAGTACCAGATTCGCGCCGACCCAAAGAATCGCAATCGTCGTTGCCGCATTCAGCAATTGACTGCCGAAGCCGACCAGAATATTGAATGCGTGAGCGCGATACTGCAATTCGAGCGCCTTTGCGTATTTCTTCTCCCAGCGCAACCGTACCGGCCGCTCGATGCCCATGCCCTTGACGGTCTCGACGCCGGCCAGAGCTTCCATCAGGAACGACTTCGCCTCGGTCGACGCCGTGAACACCTCGCGTGCGTAGCCCTTGATCTTCGGCGTCGCGATCACCGTGAGCCCCATGATCGGAATGACGAACGCGATCAACACCAGCGTCATCTTCACGTTGTACACGAACATGATCGTGAAGTAGATGAAGATCATCAGCAGATTCAGCGCGGTCGTCACGGTGGATTCGGTCAGGAACGCGCGGATCGTCTGGTTTTCCTGAAAGCGCGCGAAGATATCGCCGGTCTTGCGCTTCGCGAAGAACGAGAACGGCAGCGACAACGTATGCTTGAAGAACTGCGACATCATCGCGAAGTCCATGTTGCGAACCATGAAGTTCGCCAGATACGCGCGAATCGTCGACATCAGCTGCGTGAAGACATTGGAGATGATGAGCCCGCCGATCAGCATATGCAGCAGACTGACGTTCTGATGCACGATCACGCCGTCCAGAATGTTCTGAATGATCAGCGGTGGAATCACGCCGAGCACCTGAATCACGAAGGTCGCCAGAAACAGATAGCCGAGTATCTTGCGGTACGGCTTCAGATAGCCGACAAAGCGAATCCACGGCGAGCGCTCGGCCGACATCTGCAGCAGCTGCGATCCGCCGGTAAACAATAGGCAGGTGCCGCTCCACCCACGTTCGAAATCTTCGACGCTCAGCTTTCTGAAACCGAGTGCCGGGTCCGCCACCCAGACATGGTCTTTCGACAGCCCGTACACGACCACATAGTGATAGCCCTCCCAATGCACGATGAACGGCAGATCGAAGCCGCGCAGCGAATCGAACGTGCATTGCACGCCGCGCGTCGTGAAGCCGAGCGACTCGCCCGCGCGCGCGAGGCTGTCGAGCGTCGCACCCTGCGTCGTCACGTTCGCGAGTTCGCGCAATTTGCCGAGCGTCATCGGAATGCCGTAATGGCGGCAGATCATCGCGAGACACGCGGCGCCGCAATCCATCTCCTCGGCCTGCTCGACGAGCGCGAAACGCCGGATGATCTTCTCGCCGAGTTCCGGTTTGCTCTGCAGGTCGAGCATCAACGGCAGCTTGCGCCGCTGCTCGAGCCGCTTTTGCCGCTGTAATTCGCGGTCGCCATAGCGGATGCGCTCGTCGAGCACTTCTCGCAGTTTCGGATTGCGCTCGAGAATGAAATGAACGGTGCGCTCGGGGATGACCAGCAGCCGCGTGTCGGTGGTTGCAACGACCGATGCCATCTGTTCCTGGCGCATCAGGCACGCCTTCTCGCCGAATATCTCCCCTTTGCCGAGCGTCGCGAGCGTATAGTCGTGGCCCTCCTCCTGCCGCACGATGCGCACCTGGCCTTGCCGCACCACATAAAGCCGCCTGTCGTCGCGGCCCTCCTGTTTCAGAATCTCCTTGCCGGCAGCGACCCGTTTTGCGCCGACGCTGCGCACGTACTCTTCGAGTTCCGCCTTGTTCAGCTTGCCGCGCAGATCGAACAATTGCGCGACGAAGCCCCCGGCCGAATTGATTGCCACATAGCTGGCGACGAACGCCAACGCGGCGGCGTTGCCCGCCATCACCGGTTCGATCGCGCTGCGCGGAATGAACAGCACTTCGGTCTTGCCCGACGAGCGTACCGACGCTTCGTGAACGTACGAGCGCAACATCGCAATGTCGGCAAAGATCTCGCCCGACTTGCGCACGCCCATGCTGGATTCCTTGCCGTGCTCCTCGGTGAAGATTCGTACCGTGCCCGAGCGGATCACGTAGAGACCTTCGGCCACTTCGCCGGCCGAGCACACCGTTTCGCCGAACGAATAGAACTTTGCCTGCGCGTACTCGGCAAGCCGCTCGATTTCGTCGCGCGAGAACGGCGACAGGATCTCCACCGAAGCGAGAAATTCGGCGGTGGAAGGCGCGGATGGCGCGGTCTGGAGGGCGTCCATGTATCGGTGAGCCTCGCTTTATCGGGCGCTATTCGGGCACTAGCGCGCTTCGATCACGTGTTCCTGGGCGCGGGCGATGAGCCAGCTCTCGCGCAGCAAACGACGGATTTCGGTGGCCACGTCGGCATCGAGCGTGGCCGGATATTTGGCCGTGACCGCGAAGATCTCGAAACACGAACGGTCGGCCGACGGAAACGGCCCAAGCAGATCGCCGACCGCCGCATTGAAGATCTTCGCCTCGATATCGGGCTTCAGCGAACCGCGCAGTACCTTGCCGATCACGCCGCCCGACTCGCGCGTATCGGCAATCGAATGCTCGCGCGCCATCTCGCCGAAGGCGTCGGGGTCGTCGTGCAGGTACGAGATCATTTCCTTCGCCTTGCCTTCGCTATCGAGCACGATATGGCTGACTTCGATCGCGTCGAACTTCGGTGAATTCAGCGCGAAGTAATCATGGATCGCCGCGTCGTTACCGATGTCGTCGAGCATCTTCTCCTGATAAAGCCCGTCGGTAATGAACGCCTCGAATTCGTCGAGGCTCACGTGCAGCGCGTCGAGATAATGATTCATGTCCGCCGCGCGATGCAGCCCGCGCACGCGGCGAAACTGGTCCGCGCGCTGCTGGATTTCGTCGGCGCTGACGGCGACGCCCTGCTTCTTCGCCGCATGGACGGTAAGCTTGTCGCGCACGATCTGCTCGACCAGGCTCTCGAACTGGCCGGTCAGTTTCAGAAGACGAATGAACTCGTCCACGTCCACGACTTCGTCATCGATACGCACTATCGCGGTCATTTGCTCGGCTCCTTTCGTGGATGTTTGATTCGCGCGCTCAACCCGCCACCTCTCTGAACGGATCGAGACCGAGGTCGATCAGGCGCCGCTCGCGCACGACGATTTCCGCATTGGCGGTCATGCCGTAACGCAGCGGATAACGCGTGCCGGCCACCTGGTAGTAGTCCTTGTCCAGCGTGACACGGCCTTCGTAGACCGGTTGCTTGTCCTGCGCGGATGGCTTCGTGGCCGGCGAGATATATGCGAGCGTGCCGCTGATCAACCCGTAGCGCTGGTAAGGAAACGCATTGAACTTCAATTTGACAGGCAGGCCCACGTGCAGAAAGGCGCGGTCGTGTTCGGAGATTTCGATCTTCAGCACGGGCCGCGCGTCTTTTGGCGCAATGCCGCCGAGCGGTGCATTCGCCTGAATCTTGTCGCCGCGCTGCGTCGACGTGACGTCGGTGATCACGCCTGAAACCGGCGCGAGAATCAGCAGAAAATTGTCTTTATCGATGTTCTCGAAACGCACCCGCGCGGCGGCATCGGCTTCGAGGCGCGCGCTTTGCAGTTGCACGCGCAGTTTGTCTTCCGCATCGGTGATGTCGCGCACCGCCTGATCGTATTGCAGCTGCAGATCGGTGCTTTGCTGGCCGCTCGTCGCGAGTTGCGCATTGGCCTGCGCGTATTCATGGCTCAGACGAAAGTCGAGCTCGGCCAGCTTCGACTGCGCGACACGGTAAGCGTTATCCGCTTCGAGCGCGGCCGTGCGTTTCTGCTCGACCTGTAATTCGGCAATGCCACCGCCGCCCGGCTGCGCGAACAGCCGCGAATAGCGATCGAGTTCCTGATTCGCCGCTTCGCGCGTGCGGCGCGCGTTGTCGAGCGAGCTGCGCGCTTCGTCGAGTTCGGCCTTCTGCCCTTCGGCAAGCTTCGTCGTGCCTTCTGAAACGCGATTCTCGTGCAAGCGCTCCTCGACTTCGAGTTGCGCCTTCAACCACGCGGCCTTGCGTTCCATCAACGCCTTCTTCTCCGGGAACTGCTTCCATTCGCGTTCGGCGTCTTCGAGCTTCACTTGTGCCTGTAACGCGTTGCTCGCTGCCTCGATCGCGCCGCGCGCATTGAGCCGCGCGAGCACGTCGCCTTTCGACACCGGCTGCCCCTCGGCGATATACAGATCCGCGAGTTCGCCGTCGATCGGCGTATAGATGCGCCGCACCTCCGATTCCGGCGACAACGTGCCGGGCGCGCTGACGATCACATCCGCGCGGCCGACGAACGACCACAGCAAACCCGACACGACGAGCGCGACCATCGCCCAGATCAGCGCGCGCGCAAGCCGCACCGGCTCGGACGTCAGAATCGCAATGCCTTCGACGCTATGATCTTCGAGCGCCTCCGACAACGGTCTAGGGTGAGGATCGCGTTTCACTCTGATCGCCTCCAATCAACGCGAGCTTCGCTTTCAGCAGCCCAGGGTCCAGCACCATGCGCAACTCGGTCAACGAGCGGCGCTGCAAACTCGCTTCGGCTTCGATATCCGCGAGCAGGCGATCGAAGTCGGCGGGATGATCGGCCTTCAACTGCGTATAGATGCGCATGCCCTGGCGTGCCGCCGTCTGCGCCTCGCTCAGCAGACGCGCCTCGTTGCGAAAGCCCGGCGAGATGCCGGCTTCGAGCCGCTGCGTGCCGCCGATCGGGCCGTTCGCGCGGTACTCTTTCCACAGGCTTTGCGCGCGCACCAGCAGATCTTGCGCATGCGCGAGTGCCTTGTCATGCAATGCGGCCACGTCTTTCTGGAGCGCCTGCACGAACCATGCGTCGGTCCGCGGATCGAGGCTCGCGTAGAACGACAGCAGACGCTGGTCGTAATCTTTCCCGTCACGCGTTTTCCGCAGATCGTTGTATTGATCGGACAACGCCTTCTTGTGCGTCGCTTCGGCCGCGAGCACATCGGACCACGGGCTCGCCGGCATCGACTGCAAATCGTTCAGCGCCTGCTGCGCGTCGCCGCGCTGCCACGCGGCATCGACCGCGTCCTGCCGTTGAACGATGTCCGGCGACGGCAAGCGCGTCGCCGCAAGCTGCTGGAATTGCGCCTGAAAAGGCGGCGTGCTGAAGCGCACCGTTTTCATCATCGCCAACAATGACGTCAATTGACGGCTCAACGCGGCATTCAGCAACCCGGTGTATTGGCGCAAATCGTCGCGCACTCTATCGAGCCCCGCGAGCCGAGGATAACGCTGCGCGTAATCGTCGAGTACCGGCGGCAGCGCCTCGGGTTTGTCGCGCGAAAGTTCGGTATGAATTACGCCATTGAGCCGATCGATCGCGGCGACGTACACCGAATCGTCGCTTTCGAGCTTGCGCAGATGGCTGAGCGTGTGTGCGTAGGGCTCCGCGAAGACCGGCACGTAACTCGCAATCCGATCGAGCGCGCGCTGGTGACTCGCCGCGTCATCGTCCCAGCGGTGCAGCAGACCGTTGATCGTCGCTTCGTCCGTATACATGCGGATTGGCGCGTCGACGCCGCCACGCGCCGCGACGAAGCGTTCGAGATCGCCGACCCATTGCAATTCGCCGACCAGCGACGCGGCATCGGCGTCATTTCCGCTCAACGCCCTCATGTTCTTCAGCAGCGTGTCGGCCTGGTCGAACTGCGCTTTTTGCACGGCTTCGATCCAGCCCGGCAAGTTCGCTTTCAACAACGCCTCGCTCGCGAGCGAGCTGATTTTCGTGTCCGCCGGATGCGTGGCCAGATAGCCGCGCGCCATCGTGAGGGCGCTCGAGTAATCACCGCTCGCGAGCAGGCTTTTCAACTCCCGTTCCGATGAACCGTGCAGATAAAGGCCCACGCCAAGCGCAACCACGATCGCGATACCCGCTGCGCCCCATGCCGCCGCGCGCCGCACATTGGTGCGCTCGCCGTCCG
Source organism: Paraburkholderia sp. CI2 (assembly GCF_014201055.1). Lineage (NCBI taxonomy): Bacteria > Pseudomonadati > Pseudomonadota > Betaproteobacteria > Burkholderiales > Burkholderiaceae > Paraburkholderia > Paraburkholderia sp. CI2. The sequence continues at coordinate 82,839 of NZ_JACHDL010000028.1, read as the reverse complement.
CTAACGCCTTGTGGAGTTCGCCGGCGACCATCTTCCAGCGACGCGGCTTACCTCTTGCCGCGCTTTTAGCTTTGCCGCTTCTTTCGTTCGCGCCGTCTCTCGTATCGGCGGGATGCCCCGCCTGCGCACCTTTGGCGCCCTGCGCGCCATTTGCCGTCCCTACTCCGTCACGCTTCGCGCGCGCGGAGCCCGGCTGCGCAGCTTCATTCACTTCGTCTTCGCGTTGCAGCGCCGGATCGACGCAAAAGATGTCGAGAAACGAATGCGCAGCGCCGACGAAGGTCGTCTTGTCGGCATCGGCGGCACTGTCGACAGCGGGCTGAAGAGAGAGCTGGGTCACGGTGGGTTCGACGTCGGCGGAGTTCTGTAGCGACACCCTGTAGACGAAGTGGTCGCCGCCAAATGCAACGACGTCGCCCTCCGCTAGTGCAAGCGCCGATTCGCCGATCCGCTGTCCATTCACGAACGTGCCGTTGGTGCTGCCGAGATCCTCGACATACAACTCGCCGCCCTTCAGAAACAGGTGCGCATGGCGCCGGGAAATGTAATTGACCTGGTGCGGATAACGGTCTTTGTAGCGCGAGAAAACCTCGTCCGTTTTACTGATCAGAAATGGAAAAGCCAGTACGTCGACCGGCTGCAGACCCAGGTCATCGCGCTGCGGCACCAGCAATAGATGAATGAGGGGAGAAGCGCTTCCACCGGTGACGACGCGCGCGCGCGGCTCGATGCCGACGCGATAGCGCAGTTCACCGCCAAAGCAGAGTTCATCGCCGGCGCGTACACGCGCGGGGGTTTGTCGCACCGCGATGCCGTTGACCGTCGTGCCGTTCTTGCTGCCGAGATCGGCAACATAAATCGCGCCATGCTCGATGAAAACGCGCGCATGTCGGCGCGAGAGAGCGGCGGTCCATGGTGCGGGATAGTCGCTGAACGGCGCTTCGCTGCGGCCGATGGCGAACAGGTTGTCGACGATGCGAATGGCGTCGAGCGCGGGGCGCTGTGCGCAGGCAACCGGTGACAACACCACGTCGAAGGCAGCGTCCACTGTCACGCGCATTTCAGCAATCGGAGCTTCGCCGGTGGCCATTTTATCTGGATCGCTAAGCGTTTACCTGCCGCGGCGGGAACGCGGGGCGAACTGGACGAAGAACAACGGCGCAACGATATTGTCGTGAAGAGCCACGCAAACGCTGACCCCTAAAGGATTGTAAGTCACGCATCGAGAGTGTCAATTTGGATATCGCCGGATGAGAAGACCGCGGATAAGCCGTCAGCCGACGAAATACCCGCGCGGTACGCCAACTCGTGGATTAGCTCAATGTTTCGTTACTTCTCTTTGACCTGCGCTTGCACGTCGACACCTGGCCATCCGCCGCCGAGCGCCTTATAAAGCGTTACCGTGTCGGACAGAATCAATTGGTGGTTTTCCAGCAACGCCTGTTGCGCCTCCAGCAAGGTCCGCTCGTCTTCGAATACTTCGAGTTGCGACACGACGCCAAGGCGCAGTTGCGACTGGATCTGATCAGCGACGATCTGCAGGCGCGACACCTGCTGCAGCAATTCCGCGTGCTGCGCCTTATGGGCACTCAGATTGACGAGCGCGTTCTCCACTTCCTCGAATGCGCCCATCACGGCCACGCGATATTGCTGCTCGGCGACTTTCGATTGCGCCTCGGTCACCTTCACATGTGCGCGCACGCCCGGATCGAACAGCGGAAAATTGATGCTCGGCATCAGGCCGAACGTGAACGACTTCAGCAGCTGATTAAGCGCGTAACTTGCCGTGCCGCCTTGCGCGGTGAGGCCGATGCTCGGCAATTGCGCGAGCTTCGACTGACCGACGAGGTCATAGGCCTCGAGCACCCTGAATTCGGCCGCCACCACGTCGGGGCGGCGCGACAGCAATTGCGCGGGCAAACCATCGGGCACGCCCGGCAATTTCACGCGCTCCTGTAAATGGCCCTGCGGCACATGGAATTCGCCGGCCGGCACGCCGAGCAACGTGCATAGCGCGTTGTCGGAGACCGCCCGCGATCGGCGCAGATCATAGAGATCGTTGGTGAGCCGGTTGATCTCCGCCTGCTGGCGCAACACCTGCGTTTGCGGCACGAGCCCATTGCGCGCCTGGCCTTCGTAGATCGTCAGGATTTGCTTGTTCGTGGCGATGGTCTTTTGCTGCTGTGCGATCTGGTCGTCGAATTGCAGGATCTGGAAATAGGTACTGGCCACATTCGCGACGAGTTCGAGATACCCCGCGCGCCAATCCGCCTCGCTCGCGTGGAATTCGGCCTTTTGCGCCTGCACGCCTTTTTCGACCTTGCCCCAGATGTCGATGTCCCAGTTCACCTGCAGCGCGAGGTTGTACGTCTTCGTCAAAGGCTGGCCAGTCGTCTTCGTATAGTCGGCGCCGGCACCGAGGTCCACCGTCGGCAATGCGGCCGCGCCTGTCTCGCTGATCTGCGTGTGCGCGACTTCGATACGCGCGGCCAGCACCCGGATATCGAAGTTGCCGTCGATCGCCTTGTCGATCAGCGTATCGAGGTACGGGTCCTGGAAGCCCTTCCACCAATCGCGCTCGATCGTCTCCGCGGCCGATACCGGCGCGCCATTGCGATCCGACCACGATGTCTTGGCCGGCGTGTCCGGGCGTTGATAAGCCGGCATGCTGACGTCGACGCACGCGCTCACTGCCAAAGCGCACATCGTTGCCGCGCAGATCCCGCGCAGTACACGGGCTATGCGGCGAGGCGTCCTGGCTTCAGCAGGAACCCGCTGAAGGTCCAGCGAATCACACGACGAATCGAACGATGACTCCGGCAATGCTGACACGGTGGTCTCCAGTTGCACCCGCCTGTTTCGCGCGAGATGCCCGGTTTTTCAGCCCGAGCCGCTTCCGCGCGGCTTCGGCAATGAAGCGGCGGAAAAGTCGATGCGGGGAGCGGCGGATACGCGAAGGATGCGTGGAAAGGACGATTGGATTAGCGGTCTTTTTGAGCGATGCGCCTGTTGGGGCACGCACACGCGGCCGCCCGGGCCGCGCGTGCGCCGCTCACTACCCGTTGTTGACGTTGCTCGAGTAAATGGTCGGCTGGATGTAGGTGGTCGTACCGCTGACCAGCGCCGAGTCGTTGCCGTTCGCGCTCTGGATGTTCATTTCCGTGTTGATCATCTGCGTCGTGGAGACGTTCTTGATGCTGCTCGGCGCATAGACGGGCGCGTAGCTGAGGTACGACGGCATCGAATAGTAGCCGTTGCCGCCGCGCACGGCGCTCATCGCCTTGCTGTCGAGTTGTTCGGTGTTGGACAGGTCCTTGATCATCAGCGTGTTCATGGCAAATCTCCTGGGAATGGGAAAGCGCATCATCGAGCGTCGGGTTCGAGCAACTTGTCTGCTCGGGCGCTACTGATGCATGGGCTATGCCAGGAGTGCCTTGCTTTCGTCATTCGCGTCCTGAACGCCTTGTAGCAAAGGCCAGGAAGATCGCACCCGCTGTCCCGACGCTGACGAGCGGCAGAGCGAGACCGGTGAATGGTGGATCGCAGCCAACAGCGAGCGCGCCATTGTTGGCTGCTCGATGACAGTCAGCGCGCGATCACCGTGATCTTCTTCGAATACACCGGCGGGTTGTGCGGCATATGCATGTCGTCGCCCATCAACAGCTGCAGCGTATGCTTGCCTGGCGGCAATGAAATCATCGTTTCCGTTTCGCCGGCGCCGAAATGCAGATGATGGCGATCTGAGGGTATCTCCTGATCCATCGGCGGCAGATCGGTATCGATCAGAAGATGATGGTGGCCGGTGTTCGGGTACTTCACGCCTTTCGGCGCGACCCCCATGAAACGCAGACCGAACCACACGCGAAACGGTTTATTGGCGGGCACCACCTGGCCATCGTTCGGATAGCCGATATACGCGTAGGCGCCGGGCGGCGACGGCGTCGCTGCCCACGCGCCCTGCGGCGCGGTCGATACCGTCAGCGCCGCTGCGACGAATGCCGCGGCCGCAATGATCTTCTTCATCAGGACTCTCCGTTCCGGCTTGACCAGTTCGAACGAACGGACCGCGTTAGTTCTTTAGCACGGTGATGGTGATCTTCTTCGAATACACGGGCGGCACGTGCGGCACGTGATTATGGTCGCCGAGAATCAGCTGCAGCGTGTGCTTGCCGGGCGGCAACTCGATGCGCGCGTCGGTTTCGCCCGCGCCGAAATGCAGGTGCTGGCGATCCGATGGAATCTCCTGATCGAGCGCGGGCAAATCCGTGTCGATCAGAAGATGATGGTGGCCGGTATTCGGAAACGCGACGCCCTTCGGACACACGCCCATATTGCGCAGCCCCATGCGCACCCACAGCTTGCCGCCGTGAATCACCGCGCCATCCGACGGCCAGATGATGTACTCCTCGGCCCCCGGCGGAGACGGTGTCCGCTCGGCGCGCGCAACGCCGCCAGTGCCGATACCGAGGCAGACCGCGACGAGCGTCGCGCACACCGCCGCGCGTAATCCGCCGCGACGCGCTTGCGCCGGATCACGACTGCCGAAAAGAAAGGAAACACGGGTTCTTCGCATAGCGCACTCTCCCGAACAGGAGTCATGGCTTGGGCCCGGCTATCGATGACCTTCCGGGTGTTCGAGCGGCACGTCGCGGGTTGAATCCGGCAGGCAGCCACCTAGTTAAAACGACCGTGTGACGTGACTTTGTGAATCAGCTTAGGACGTATCTTGCCAAAAAGATACGCAATGCTCGTTAACCGTATGACGCGTTAAGGACTCCCGGACAGTTGTGACGCAAAGCGCGTGCTATCGTTAATCAAGAGCGCAGGCAGCGCGAGCGTGGTGCACGAATGCCTGAACTCTGTCCGGTACAAACAGGATATAAAGATGTGGCGACAATTCCTGCTGGTGTGCATGGTTGGGGCAATCCAGGCGCAGTGGGACAGTGCCGATGCCGCGACGCAACGTGAAAGCATCGAGCCGAGCCCGGCTTGGGTAGCGAGTCATCCGGCGCGGCCGGCGGACACCGCTTTGCTCCCTTCACCCTTTGCTTCGTCACGCGACGACACGCATTCGCGGCGTGTCGCGCTCGTGATCGGAAATGGCGAGTACGGTGACGCCACTAACCCGATCCGCGCCAACGCGCCGCGCGACGCCGAATCGATCGGCGCTGCGCTCCGTGCGCGTGGCTTCGAAGTCATCACGCGCACGAATGCTACGCCGCCGCAAATGCGCGCGGCCATCGACGAATTTCAACGACGATTGCAAACAGGCGATATCGGAGTGTTCTATTTCGCCGGACACGGCATGCAGGTAGGCGCACAAACGCTGCTTTTGCCGGCGGGACTCGATGCGCGAGCCGACATCCGCGCGCCGGTGTCGCTACTGAATAACGGCGTCGATCTGAATACCGTTTTGCATGCGATGCAATCCGCCCGTGCCGGCCGGCTCAATCTCGTGATTCTCGATACGTGCCTCGACAATCCATTTGCCCCCGCCGCGGTTGCGATCGATAAACCGAGGATCGCTGCCAACACCGTGATTGCCTATGCAACCGCACCGGGCGGTTTCGCGGCGGACGGTCCGCGCCATGGCGTCTATACCGATGCCTTGCTGCAAGCGCTCAACGACGCCGACGCATCGTCCCGATCGCTCGCCGCGCTGTTCCGACAGGTCGGCGCCGAAGTACGCGCCGCTACACGCGGAACGCAGCAACCGTGGCTCTCTGTCGCGCGTTCATCCATTCCCACAAGTGGCGAAGGCGCTATCGAGTCGTCGAATACGTCAGAGCGTCGCGCCATCACGCCGCGCAGTCGCGGCATCATGCCCAAGGAAAGCGGCGAACAATACGAAATCACGTTCTGGGATTCGATCAAGGACAGCAACTACCCAGCCGATTACGAGGCTTATCTGAAGGCCTATCCGAATGGCCGCTTCGCCACACTCGCGCATGCGCGTATCGATCGATTGCGCGCGGCGGCATCGGCTCCCGCGGTGAGCGCCGCGCCGGCTGCACCGCCAGCCGCGCCCGCGACGCAGAGCGGTCACGTCGCGCCACCCACGCCGCCTGCCCACGTCATGCATCCCGCGACGCAAGCCAGCGCAGCCGCGCCGCCACCGCGCCCCGCCGCCGCGCCATCGCCAACGCCGCCCGCCACGGCCGCCGCGGCGCCATTCGCCGAAAAGACCGTCGCCCATCCCCCGACGGCCGGTGAAATCCGCGACTGCGCGGCTTGTCCGGTCATGGTCGCGGTACCCGCCGGCTCGTTCGCAATGGGCAGCAATACCGACGATCCGTCGGAAAAGCCCGTGCATCACGTGAGCATTGGCGCGCCCTTCGCGATCGGTAAATTCCCCGTGACGGTCGAGCAATGGAATGCGTGCGTCGCCGCCGGCGCCTGCCAGAAGCTGACGCCGCAGAGCAATAGCATCAAGACCGCACCCGCGCGTGATCTCAGTTGGGACGACGCGCAGCAGTACGTCAAGTGGCTCGCCAAAACGACCGGCAAACCGTACCGTCTGCCGACCGAAGCCGAATGGGAATACGCGGACCGCGCCGGCACCACGACCGCGTACTGGTGGGGCGAGCAGATGCGCAAGGGCAACGCCAATTGCAAGGACTGCGGCGACCCGTGGCACAAGGAAGGCCCGGAAAACGTCGGCTCGTTCGCCGCGAATCCGCTGGGTCTGTACGACATGAACGGCGGCGTCTGGGAATGGACCGCCGACTGCTGGCACAACACCTATCAGGGCGCGCCCGTCGATGGCCACGCGTGGGACTCGCCCGGCTGCGAGATGCGCGCGATTCGCGGCGGCTCATGGCGCGAAGGCGGCGACTACATGCTCAGCGCGACGCGCTTCAAATACAGCGCGGGCGTGCGCCAATCGCAGAACGGTTTTCGCGTCGTCAAGGATCTGCACTAAAAGCCGTGTCGATTGGCTCCCTGACGGATCATCGCGTCGCGGGTCTGGTCGTAATCGGGGCGAAGTCCGCCAACAGGCGATCCTGCCCGTATTGACCGCCAATCTGCTTGAGCCGGGTCTCGAGCGCGCGCAGATAATCGGCGCGCGCTTCGCTTTCCGGGCGCAGCTTGTCGAACAGCGGCACCGGCGTCACCACCAGCACCACCATTTCCGAGCCGAACGGCTTCGATACGGTCCAATCGCCCGCATTGCTGCCGATCGTGTACGGACCGCCGTTCGCCTGCATCTGATTGTCCGGCCACAGACGACTGGGCACCATGTGCACGACGTGGCCATCTAGCTGGTAGTAGTCGACGGTCGCAAAGGAATCGAACGGCGGGGCTTTCAGGTCGACCACCAGCGAGTCGTTCTCGGTGAGAAAACCGCTTGGCGGACGCATCTGCAGCGACGCCACGCGCCCCGCCTGCCAGTTGCGCACCAGAAACGGCGCGAGCGTTTTGACGAAGTCGCATTTATCGTCGGCGAGCGGCCGCACGTCTAGCGAAACCGTATCGACGCCAGGCAGCGCCGCCAACGTCTCCTTCAGATGCGCGGCACCGTATCGCTGCGACAGGAAACCGCGTACCGTCAGTGCGTGGTCCTGCACCGCGCCCGATAAAGCCGAACACGGCACCTGGGCAAGCGTGGGCGTGATCGCGGCGAGCGTCAACGCGGGCTTCGGCGCGGGCGCCGGAGGAGGCGTTGTCTGCGCGACATTCGTTGCAGGCGCGACAGCGGACGCCCCAGCCGCCCGATCGACCTGATCGCCCTGCGATCGCGCCGCCTCGGTTTGTGCGGCGTGCTGCCGGCTGGACCCCGAGCGAAAAGCGAACACGCCCACGGTGACCGCGCACACGATGGCGAGGCCAGCGAGCCCGACCCACGCGAGCGTCCCGGACTTCTCCGCGCGCGCTTCATTGTCGAACTCGGCGATAAAGCGCACGACGCTCGGTATCCGCGTATTGCGATCGAACGACAACGCGGCACGCAACGCGCGCCACTGTCGCGCATCGAGATTCGCCGGACGCTGCGGCTTGAAATCGGCATTGCGCGCCTGCGTGGCCGACAGGCGATCGAACGGATGATGTCCCGTCAACAGCTCGTACGTGATGCAGCCAAGCGCGTAGATATCGTCGCGCGGGTCCGGCTCGCGATGCTCGATCATCTCCGGGCTCGCATAGGCCGGCGTCAACGCGCCCAGACTGCCGGGATCGAACACCGTCGCGTCGCTCTCCTCTTCAGGCCGCTGGAATACGCGCGCGATGCCGAAGTCGATCACTTTCACTTCGGCATTCGTGGTCAAAAACACGTTCGCGGGTTTGAAATCGCAATGGACGAAGCCGCGCTCGTGCGCGTACGCGAGCGCCGCGCACATGCCGCGCACGATCGGCAGCGCGGCCCGCACCGGCATGCCCTGATAGCCCGGCGTGCGCAGCAGCTGGCTCAAGGGTTTGCCGCTCAGGTACTCCATCGTCAGATAGACGATCGGCCCGTCGCGGTCGAAGTCGTAGACGGTGATGATGTTGCGATGCGCGAGTACCTGCGCCTTGCGCGCCTCGCGCTGCAGCGCGACCAGCGAATTCGGATTGCCGCGAAACTGGACGTTCAGCACCTTGATCGCGAGATAGGGCTTGCGATCCGACGCTTCGAGCTTGCGCAGATCGAGCGCCTTGTACACGGTGCCCATGCCGCCCACGCCGAGGCACTCCTCGAGCACGAAGCGGTTGTTCAGCGTATCGCCGATGCCTTTGATGGTCTCGTGCGCGGCGCTGCCGGCAGTACTCGCGGCGCCCGCACTGCCAGCGCTCGACGAACGCAGCGACGGTAGATCGACCGTGGTCTGGATGCCGGTTTCCTCGCCACCCGCCGCGACGTTCGACACGCGCAGCAGCTCGATGCGCCGCCGCACTTCCAGGTAGAGATCGTCGGGCAACGGCGACCGATGATGCGCGGCGTACAGCATCTCCAGCAGCCGCGTCGGACCGAGTTGCTCGGTCGCCAACGCGCTGTCGAGCTGCGCGACGAACTCGTCACGCGACAGCTCGCCGCTCTGGAAGTCGAGAATCACACGCGCAAGGCTAGCCATTTGTGCGAAGCACCACCGTTGCCGCTGGACCGTGTCGCATGCGACCGACGCCACGCGGGTCGATAGAAAACCTGTCGTATCCAGTTACATGTGCCGTTTCGATACTAGCTCCCGGTCCGCGCTTTCGCAAACCAGGCATGAGCCGCGCGCCGCGCCGCGTGCTGGCTCGCGCAATGTCGTGCGCCATCCAACAGGGTCCGCCGCGATGTCGGACGGCGGCCACCGCTCCGAGCGCGTCAGCGTGCTTCGAGCTGACCGGCACGGTGGTCCATCCACGCGCAAAACCCTTATCCGACAAGGCTTCGCCGATTTCCTCAGGATCCTTGATTAATACTGGCACAGCCTGTGCGTTAGTGATGTCCGAGCAAACGAATTGCTCGAAACCACTCGCAACACTGCGAAAACTTCTTTCAGGAGACTCACCATGAAAACGCTGATGATCAAAGACCTGTCCGTCACCGAACAACTCGACAGCAAAGCCATGCAAGCCGTACGCGGCGGCTTCGGCCCGAGCAAGTACTACAGCTTCGCCCCGGTCTATGCGCCGACCAGCGTCAAGAACAGCACCACCACGCAACTGATCAGTAACGAACTGAACTTCCAGAACGCCAACGGCAACGATGTTGCGCTCGCCAGCGGCATCACGTCGGACTTCTCGCCGTATATCGATTCGAGCAACAGCAACCGCTAATAGTGCGTGGTGCGGCGAGGCGCCCGCAGCCGCGGGCCGCTTCGCCGCGAGCCATTCATGTCCGCTTTCCGTACGTCTTTGGAGAAACGCCATGTCATCCCTCATGATTCGCGATCTGTCCGGCACGCGCGAACTCGACCGCCGGGCCATGTCCGGGATCGCCGGCGGCACCGGCAGCAACGTGCCCATGCCCTCGGGCCTTGGTGGTCTCGGCAGCCTTGCCGGCATCGCCAACGTCAACGTCAACGTCAACGTCACTCAGAAACTGGATCAGCAGCAAATCGTCAACGTCGCAGCGCTCAATGACATCGGTTCGATCGGCCCAGGCGTCGTGCTGCCGCTGAAGCTGAAAGTCGACCCTATCCTGTCGGGCGCCAATTACTCCGCCGTGTAAGCCGGGGCAGCAGCGGGGGACTGGGGGTTCCTTCACTGCCGCGGCAACACCACGGCCATGCGCGCCGCGAATGGATTTCCTATACTGATAGTGCGTTGAGACCTCAATACAACGAATGACACGCCGAACACATTCCGAGCACGGCGGCCGGCACCCGAACGGGTCTGGCCGCCGGAGCGTCTTTCTGGAGCCATCATGGCCAAGCTGAGCATCAAGGATCTGACCGAAAGCGTCGAACTGGACCGCGAGGCGATGGCCGCGATCGTCGGCGGCGCCCGTGTCGGCGCGCGCTCGAGTCTCGCCGCGCCGCTGGTGCCGGCCGCGATGCGAGTCGTCGAGTACCCGCCGGGCTTTCCGGCCGCGCATCTGCGTATCGCGGAAGCAGCCTCGCCGCGTAGACGCCAGCGCCGCTAGCATTCCTCGCCGGGGCGTTTCACCATCACGGCACGCGCATATGGCGCGTGCCGTTTCTGTTTGCGCTTGCGATTGAGTGTTGGACGCCTGAGTTCGCCACGCGCGACGCTGCGCTGCGCCCCAACCATTCGCTCGTGACTCGTGGGACGCGCGCAAACACATCGACGCGCAATCGCGATCGTGTTCAGTGCGATTCAACGCGGCTATCGCGCGGAACCTTGCCAGGCTTCGCATCGCGGCCCCCGCTCCATGTTGCGGCGCACGTTCCCTCACATTGGCATAGGCCTTGCAGAAATCGATGCGGGCGCCGCACTGTGCTCGCCTTTCCACGTCAAGGAGAAATGCCATGAAAGCCACTGTGATCATCAAAGACCTGCCGCCCGGCGCGGGCGAGCCATCCGACGAGAAAACGCTGAGCGCCGAACAGATGAAGACGCTGCGCGGCGGCCGCTCGGTAGTCGTCAAGGTGGACGGTGGCGGCACGGGTACCGTCGACGATTGGGACATCAACACCGCGATCTTCGAAGGCCGCATCAGCGGAACCTATCTATAGGACGCGCGACGTGTCCGCAATTGGAAAAACGGCACCCGGCTCAGGTTTTGAGCGCGACGGGTGCCGTTTCAATTGGCTCGAGAATCTCCGCACGCGCCGCGCGCCGTCCCGGTGATCTGATTAGAGGATCGACCTTGGGCACAAGGTTTGCTCCCTAGGGATTACCCTGCGGCCTTGTGGCCAACGTAGATAAAGCAGGTCTCTCAACCAGGCGGAGGTCATAACATGCTAGGAACCATTCTTCTGATCGTGCTGATTCTGCTGCTGATCGGCGCATTTCCAGCGTGGCCACACAGCCGATCGTGGGGCTATGGTCCGACCGGTGGACTCGGCATCGTACTGATCGTGGTGATCGTTCTGCTGGTTGCCGGTGTGATATAGACCACGCGTAGTGGACTGGAACATGAGGCGGGCCGCCGTCTATCCGCGCGATGTCGCGTGCCGGTAGGTGGCGGCTTCGCTTTTTCGTCGTTGCCGGAGCACTCGATGGAAAAGTTACTGGCCAATCAGGTCACGCTGGTTACCGGCGCAAGTTCGGGAATCGGCTATGGCATCGATATCGTGCTCGCGAACAGAAGGACGGCAAATTCGCCGACATGACGCTCGGCTTTTCGAACAATGGCTAAAGCCGCGATACGCGGACCATCGGGGTTGCCGTCGTTCGATTGCTCGAATAGATCGACATCTTCGAGCCAGGCACGCTACCTGCTGAAACTCCTGCGTATTCGAACTTCAATACGAAAGGAGATGACATCATGCCTTACCTACTTGGCTGGCTGCTCGGCGTTCCAGTGATCGTACTGATCATCCTGTACCTCATTTTCCATTGATATCGCGCGGTACAGACGATAAGGATGACGTTGTTCCCGCGGCGGCGGTATGCGGATCGTTTCATGGTCAGCGTACCGCCGCCATCAGCGTGCCCTTCCCTACCAGCAAGCTCCCCATCAGACGGTTCGCGATGCGCAGCCGCGTCGGCCGCTGTAGAACCGTACGCAGACGGTGCGGGAAGATTGCCGCCGATGCCACGCCCAACGCGAATATCAGCGCAAAAGTACTGCCCAGCAAAAAGTGCTGATGATTGGCCGACCAAGGCGCTTCATTCGACGAGGTACTGATGGGACAGAACCGGTGAAGCCGCAAACGTGCCGTATCTCCATTGTCTGAAGCCTCGAAAACGAAGGGTATATCCGCGGCTATGTCGCATTGCTCGATCAGCAAAAACAAGATCGCAGGCATTCGCCATAGCCGCTCGATGTTCGCGCTGCGCTGCATGAAGAGCATTCCGTCAATCGCAATCTGATTGACAAGACTGCGCGCGCTTCAATGCGCGGCCCGCGAGGCGGCGATGATCGCGTCGGCCACGGCCTGCGGCTGGCTCAGCATCGCGACATGGCTCGTGGCGACGCGCGTGATCTTCGCGTCGATGTGTTTCGCCATCTCCAGTTGCAAGGACGGATCGATCATGCGGTCGCGGCCCGACACCACGAAGTACGACGGCTTGCCATGCCACGCGGCGTTCGTCACCTTGTCGTCGATACAGCCGGCGGCCCAAGGCTGCTGGGTCGCCGCGATCAGGCGCTTCTGCGACAGCGGCAGATCCTGCGCGAAGTCGTCCAGCACCGCCTGGGTCGATAGCGTCAGATAACCCGCCGAGTCCTTGCGCAATTCGCTCGCCCAGACTGGCGCGGGTTGGTCCTTCGTGATGTCGGCAATGGACTGACTGTTGTCCGGCGCAAATGCCGCGACGTACACGAGGCTCTTCACCTTGTCGTCGTTGCCGGCCTCGCTGACCACCACGCCGCCCCATGAATGGCCGACCAGAATCACAGGCCCGTTCTGCTGCGCGATCACGCGCCGGGTTGCCGCCACGTCGTCGGCGAGCGAGCTCAGCGGATTCTGCACGGCCACCACGTGCAGGCCGCGCGCTTCGAGCAATGGGATCACTTTGTCCCAGCTGGACCCGTCAGCGAAAGCGCCGTGTACGAGAACGACGTTCTTGCCCTTCAGGTCATCGGACGGCGCCGCCTGAGCGGACTCCGTGGCCTGCAACGCGAACAGTCCGCCCAGCAACAGAACGGAACCCAGAATTTTTTTCAGCAGCGTGGTCATCGTTTTTGTCTCGACAGGTTGAGTTAAACAAGGAGTCCGCGCGTCGACGTGAGCCGATGCACGCGGACGGCCTGCTCATTTGCATCGGTCACGAATGCGCGTAGATGGAACCGAGGCCGACGATGTGGGAGCCGTCGTACGCGCGATCCGCCGCCGCATGCTTCATCGGCACGTGCGAGCCCGAAGCGGAACTGCCGTTCGCGACGCCACCGTAGGCGGCCGCGTCATGGCCCGCACTGATGCGCGCCTCGGCCGCTCCGATGTTCTGCGGGTATTGCGTGTTGTCGCTGGCCGGGTTGTAGCCGGCCTTTTCCAACTGGACCAGTTCCGCGCGGACTTCGGCACGTGTGAGCCCCTGTTGCGGCTGCGATTGCGCGAACGAAACGACGGGAACGGCGACGAGTGCGGCGACGATCAGCGATTGAACGAGTTTCATGAGTCTTCTCCGGGTATCAAAACATTCAGGGATCGACGAATCAGGAGTGCGCGTAGATCGCGCCGAGGCCGACGACGTTCGAGCCGTCGTTGGCGCCATTCGCGGCCGCATGCTTCATCGGCACATGCGAGCTGGAAGCCGAGCTGCCATTTGCGACACCGCCGTAGGCGGTAGCGCCGTTGCCGGCGCTGACGCGCGCTTCTGCCGCTTCGATGTTCCGCGGGTATTGCGTGTTGTCGCTGGCCGGGTTGTAGCCGGCCTTTTCCAACTGGACCAGTTGCGCGCGGACTTCGGCACGTGTGAGTGCCTGTTGCGGCTGCGATTGCGCGAACGAAACGACGGGAACGGCGACGAGTGCGGCGACGATCAGCGATTGAACGAGTTTCATGAGTCTTCTCCGGGTATCGAACCATCAGGGATAAGGATTGAGCGGGACGCGAAGCCATCAACGCAGATACACTGTGACGTCCCGCCTGATTCACACGCAACGTTGTGAATCAACCTTGCGTGAAGACATTAGAACGCTCCAACGTATCTGCAATGTTTTCGTCACCCCCCATTTCTGCAAGCGTGTTTGTCCGCGTATGCCGTTGATACATTGCGATACAAAGACCCACTTCCGAACCTGCCGTGCAGGGCCGGCGTCGCATGCGTCGTGCGGGTCGCAGGTGGGTTGCAAATGGCCCGCTCATGAAAAAACCCCAGCAGCCGTACGTTCGACTGCTGGGGTTCCGTTCAGAAGAAGCCGGCGCGCGCCGGCTCCATCAAAGGCGGGTGACGTCGAGAATCGCATCCGCAAAGGCTTTCGGCGCTTCCTGCGGCAGGTTATGGCCGATGCCGCCGCTGATATTGCGGTGCTGATACTTGCCGGTAAACTTCTTCGCGTATGCTGCGGGCTCGGGATGCGCGGCGCCGTTCGCATCGCCTTCGAGTGTGATGGTCGGCACCGCGATCGTCGGTCCGGAGGCGAGGCGCTTTTCGAGTTCGTCGTATTGCGGCTCGCCCTGCGCGAGTCCCAGACGCCAGCGATAGTTGTGAATCACCACGGCAACATGGTCCGGGTTATTGAACGATTCGGCGGAGCGCTCGAACGTGGCGTCGTCGAAGTTCCATTTCGGCGAGGCGGTATGCCAGATCAGCTTGTTGAAGTCATGACGGTTCGCTTCATAGCCCGCGCGGCCGCGCTCCGTGGCGAAATAGAACTGATACCACCACGCGAGCTCGGCCTTCGGCGGCAACGGCGCGCGGTTCGCGTCCTGGCTGCCGATCAGATAGCCGCTCACCGACACCATCGCCTTCACGCGTTGCGGCCACAGCGCGGCGACGATGTTCACCGTGCGCGCGCCCCAGTCGAAGCCGCCGAGCACGGCCTTGTCGATTTTCAGCGCGTCCATCAGGTTGATGATGTCGACTGCGACCACCGCCTGTTGACCGTTGCGCGGCGTATCCGCCGACAGAAAACGCGTGCCGCCGTAGCCGCGCAGGTAAGGCACGATCACGCGATACCCGGCCGCCGTCAGCAACGGCGTCACTTCGGCGAAGCTGTAGATGTCGTAAGGCCAGCCATGCAGCAGAATGACCACCGGTCCGTTCTGCGGGCCCGCTTCCGCGTAGCTGACGTTCAGCGTGCCCGCATTGATCGAGCGAATGTTCTCGAACGACGCCACGCGCGCGCCCGCTTTCGCATTGCCGGCCGCGTCGGCCGATTGCGCATGCGCGAGTCCGCCCAGTCCCAATTCGAGCAGGCTGATACCGGCAACCGCCGTTCCGAGAAAGCGGCGGCGGCTATTGATCTGATCCGACATGGTTGTTCTCCTTCAAGCAAAGGCTTTGATACGGAATTGATCGGGTCCGCTCGCGCGCGATATCGCACAGCCGCATGCGAGCGCCGTGCAGGCAGAGCGGACTTCAATGGCAATCTGAAACGAATCGAACGAGACGAGATGCCTTGACGACTGAACCACTGGCTTACCGCTGTCGCAACGCTTGAGATAGATAGTGACAGCGCAAGCCTTCATCAGCAAGAGCAACTAAGTTCACATATCGTTGCCTTGTAGGCAACACATTAATTGCAATCGACAAATCACATGCGCGAGATCAACCAGCAACGCCTTCGCTACTTCAACGAGGTGCTCACGCACGGCACCATCCGCGGCGCCGCCGAAAGCATCAATACGTCACCCTCCGTGATCACGCGGCAGATCAAGCTGCTCGAGGACGAACTCGGCGCGGTGCTGTTCGAGCGGCAGCCGCGCGGAGTCAGGCCGACCGAAGCGGCCACGCATCTGCTCGAATTCTGGCGCGGCTACCGTTCGCAGCAGGAGAAGCTCGAAGATCAATTGCATGCGTTGAAAGGCCTGCAGCGAGGGCAGATCCGGCTCGCGGTCAGCGAAGGCTTCGTCGATTCGCTGGTCGACGATGTGCTCGCGCCATTCTGCGTCCAATATCCAGAACTCGAAATCGGCCTCGATATGCTCGCGGTCGACGCGATCCAGGAAGAAGTCGCCGAAAGTCGTGCGCATATTGGGCTTGCGTACAATCCGCCGCCTCATGCGCGCCTCGAGCATCGCGCGAGTTCGCCGCAGCCGGTCGTGTTGTTGCTAAGAAGCGACCATCCGCTCGCGAAGCGCAAGCGACCCGCGACGCTCGACGACCTGCGCGCGTGGCCGCTCGCGTTGATGCCACCCACCTTTGGGATCGGTCATGTCGTCAAGATGACGGAACTCGCCGAAAACGTGTCGATTCCCGCGACGCTGACCACCAACTCACTGAGCGCATTGAAGCGCTTCGTCACGGTCGACAACTTCATGACGCTGATCGGCGAATTCGCTGCCTACCGCGAAATCGCAAGCGGCGAATTGACGACGATACCGATCGCGCATCCGCTGTTTTCCGGCGCGCAGGCGCGTGTGCTCGTCAAGACCGGCCGGCCGCTCGCACCGGGACCTCTCGAATTGCTGCGCTGGATCGAGGAGCGTATGCCGATGTTCTCCACGTCCAGCGCAAATAGCGTCGCAGCCACGACCGGAACCGCGGTGCGTAAGCGCAGGGCGCGCTGAGCCAGCGTTCGGCTACCGCCGCCTCGCCCCCCGCGCGCATCGGTTCCTCAACCGATTTGTGTCGCAATGTATCCGCGCCATACGCAGACACACTACATTGCAAGCGCGCCTGACCCCGACATAAACCAGATACGTGCGGGCGTTCCAATACGGCCATCCCAGCCAACGGAACGCCCATCATGCACAGTACTCTCGAAACTCCGCTCGCCCTGCTCGCCGGGCTGCTGACGATTGCCTCTCCCTGCGTGCTGCCGGTGATGCCGATCCTGCTCGGCACTTCCGTCGAACGACCGAGCCGCACGCGGCCACTGTTCATCGTCGCCGGCTTCATTCTGACTTTCGCGTCTTTCGCGCTGCTATTGGGCGCGGTGTCGAGCACCGTGCACGTCGCGCAACAGGTACTGCGCAATACCGGCATTGCGTTGCTCGCACTGTCCGGGCTTCTGCGTATCTGGCCGCGACCTTACGACTGGCTCGTCGCGCAACTGCAAGGGCCGCTCGAGCGCATCGGCGCGGCCATTGCGCCAGGTACGCAACCCGGCAGCGGCAACGCGGGCGGCTTCGTGCTCGGCATGTCGCTCGGCGCGGTATGGACGCCCTGCGCCGGCCCCGTGCTCGCGTCGATTCTGGTGCTCGTCGTGAAGGCTCAGGATCTCGGTTGGTCGGCTCTGCTGCTCACGCTGTATGCGATCGGCGCGGCGGTTCCGATGCTCGCGATCATCTACGGCGGCCATTACGTGACGCGTCATGTACGTGTGATCTCACGTCACGCGGAGCGCCTGCAACAGGTATTCGGCGTACTGGTGATGCTGACCGCCCTCGCCATCTATTTGCAGTACGACGTGCTGCTGTACGCGCGGCTCGCCGGTCTTTTCCCCTCACTCAAAGGACTTTGACATGACTACCCGCTTGAAAACCTTCGCACTGTCCACCGCGTTTGCCGCCTGCGCGTTGATCGCGACGAGTACGGTCGCCATCGCCGCGCCACAGGAAAGCGGCTCGCCCGCACCCGAGCTCACAGGCATCACGCAATGGCTCAATAGCGAGCCGCTCAAATTGCAGCAATTGCGCGGCAAAGTGGTACTCGTCGACTTCTGGACCTATAGCTGCATCAATTGCGCCAACACGCTGCCTTACGTAAAAAGCTGGAACCAGAAGTACAAGGATCAGGGGCTCACGGTGATCGGCGTGCATACGCCGGAATATCCGTTCGAACGCGACACCGGCAACGTGAAGACCGCGCTGAAACGGTTCGGTATCAGCTATCCGGTTGCGCAGGACAACCAGTACGCGACCTGGAATGCCTATAACAACCAGTACTGGCCCGCGTTCTATCTGATCGACAAGCAAGGTCATATCGTCTACACGCACTTTGGAGAAGGCGCCTATGCGCAGACCGAAGCCAGGATTCAGGCGCTGCTCGCGCAGAAGAATTGACGAAGCGCTTGCTGACTCGTAGAACGGGAAAGCCCGCTGCACCCACGCGATCGGGTGCAGCGGGCCTTCGTTTTTGGCGGACGACTAAAAGAGGTAATTGGCGAAAAGGCCGTACGTAATCTGACTCGTCTTTTCGGTGATGGGGCTGTCGGTCGCGTCGCCGCGCAGCCACGCGAACGACACGCTCGCGCCAACGTTCCAACGCGTCGCGATCCGGTAAACCCCGTTGACTGAGAAGCGCAACTGGTTCAAACCGGAACTGGCCGAGTAGGTCGGCAATCCCGAGCGCGCGCTCTGCTCGGAATTCACGCCAAAATAGGTTTCGTTGTACTTGTCGCTTCCCCACGTCAGGCCCGGGCCTGCGCTGAGCGTCAGTTGCGCAATGGGTTGATAGCGTCCCAACAGATCGAAAGTCGCGACGGTGCCGCGATCGTTGCCGGCAACATCGGTCAAAACGCTCGCGCGTGCCGTGACGAACTCCCACGTATAAACACCGAACAGCTCCGCGTGCGCGGTGCGTTTGACGTCGCCGAGTCCGTGCAGCCGCGAGTCGTCGGACTCGCTGCGCGGTTCGATGAAATCGTAGGTCAACGCCGCGCCGACGCGCCAGTTACTATCACGATACAGATATGCGCCCAGCGATAGCACCGAGCCCGCGTCTGGATTCGCGCCGATAAAGAAGCGGTCGTAATTCACGCTCACCGACGGCACCACCTCCCATTTCGTGCCACTCGCGCCCGGAAATTTCGGCATGTTCACGACCCCTGCGCCAACCGCAAAGCGCCACGGGCTCGCGCTCGCGCCAGGCGCCTGCGTCACTTCCGGCGCGCCGATGGAGAACAGGCTTTCCGACAAACCGAGCGTATCGTCGGCCATCGCCGTGACCGCAAACAGCGACAAGCCAGCCCCCGCCAGCACCTTGAGCATACGCGGCTTTGACACATCGATCATTTCTGTTTCTCCGTGAAAAAGATTAAAAAAGACTGAATGCGATTTTTCCGATCCCGGCATTCATGGAGTGGCGGCGAAATTGTGAAATAGTTGAGTTTCTAATTGCAGCGGCGTTAAAAGAATGACCGATCGCCTCGCTCGATAATCGCGATGATAGAAAATACGTTTGTAATAGCCGATGCATCCGCTTTATTGGGACGTTTGTTTGGCACATCTCTCCCCCAAGCAGGGTAGGGAATCGTGCCTTATTTCGGGGGATTCACATACAGAATACGTGGCGTGAGCATAGCCCGTTCTTTTCACCCGTCGCAAGCATATTTTTCCAATTACATGCTGCAACCGCGTAATCGAGAAATAGATGCAATTTCAATGCTTGTATCAAGCGACGCGGAATTTGCCATCCTCGTTCGTAGGCGATAATCTGTGCGGGCTTGACTTTCGCGTCGCCAGGTGTGAAATGTAGTCAGATGGCGGCTTTCGATGCGCGGTGATCTACGTTACGGGTGAGCTATGCCTTCAGGAAAGTACATCGGCGATAAAACAGTCGGTCCGTCGTTTTCATGTCTTTGTGACAAGTCTCAAGCGCAGTATGCCAACCGCCGTATCAGTGCCGATCTGTCGCGGCGCGGCTTCGTCACCGGTCTCGCCGCTTCGATGCTGAGCCTGGTTCTGCCCGGACTTGGCAATGCTCAAACCACCCAACCGCCAGCACCGCCGGACAAGCCGGTGCTGTTCACGAACTTCCGCTTGTTCGACGGCAAATCGTCGACGTTGCGTGACGGCCTCTATATGGTTGTCGAGGGTGACAGCATCAGCCAGTTGGGTCGGGGTCAACCGGCTTCGATCGACGGCAAAACGCTCGTCGATTGCGGTGGCAAGGTGATGATGCCCGGCATGATCGACATGCACTGGCACGCGCTGCTCGCGGCAGTGCCGATTCAGGTCATCCTTCAATCCGACATTGCTTTCGTCCATCTTGCGGCAAGCGCTGAAGCCGAACGTACGCTACTGCGCGGCTTCACAACGATACGCGACGCGGGCGGCCCGTCATTCGCGCTGAAGCAGGCAATCGATAGCGGCTTGATTTCCGGGCCGCGAATCTATCCGTCCGGCGCGATGATCACGACCACCGGGGGTCACGGCGATTTTCGTGCGCTGAGCGATCTGCCGCGCGCCGGCAACCAGGTCACCCAACTGGAACGGGACGGTGGCTTCGCGATCGCCGACAGCGAAGACGAAGTCCGCTTGCGGGTGCGCGAGCAGTTCATTCAGGGCGCGACGCAGATCAAGCTGGTCGGAGCCGGCGGGGTATCGACGCCGCGCAGCCCGCTCGACATGCTCACGTTTACCGAAAAGCAGTTGCGCGCGGCCGTCGAAACAGCGGCCGACTGGGGCACCTATATCCTCTCGCATGCGTACACGTCCGAAGCGGTTCAGCGCTCCGTTGCGGCAGGCGTGCAGTGCATCGAGCACGGTCATCTGATGGACGACAGGACTGCGGCGTTGATGGCGAAGAACGGCACGTGGTTGAGCACGCAGCCGTTCGTCAACGAAGACGACGCGGGTCCGCTCGCCCCACCGATCCGCGAAAAATTTCTTCAGGTGATCGCGGGCACCGACAGGGTTTTCAAGCTCGCGCGCAAGCATGGCATCAAGGTCGCGTTCGGCACGGACCTGATCTTTTCGCAGGCCGTGGCCGCACGGCAAGGCACGATGCTCACGCATATGAAGGCGTGGTATAGCGCAGCCGAAGCATTGGGCATCGCAACGGGCACCAATGGCCAGCTACTCGCGCTGTCCGGGCACCGCAATCCGTACCCGCGCAAGCTCGGTGTACTCGAGGAAGGTGCGTACGCCGATCTGCTGCTCGTCGACGGCAATCCGCTCGAGAATCTCGACCTGATCGCGAAGCCGGAGCAGAACCTGCGCATCGTGATGAAGGATGGAAAGTTCTACAAGAACACGCTGAAAGCGTAAACAACAATACAGGCGGGCGCGCAACCTGGCGCGCCCGCATTCGCTACACCGTCACACTATTTAGCCCTGCCCCTGCAGACGGATGTCGCGCGACGATGCGCCGACGTACACCGAGCTGCCCGGCACATAGAGCCAACGGTTGCTCGTCGTATCCCACACGCTCTGCATGCGCTGCGTCACGACGACGTGCACACGACGCGATTCGCCCGGGTTCAGACCCACCTTGTCCCAGCCGACGAGACGCCGCGGCGGTTCACCCTGATACGGCACGCCGAGGTACACCTGCGGCACTTCCGCACCGGCGACGCGACCATCGTTACGCACGTTGAACGACACGTCGATCAGGCCGCCCGGCAGATGCTGAACCGACAGACCCGAGTATGCGAAGTGCGTGTACGACAGGCCATAGCCAAACTCGAACATCGGCGTGATGTTCTGCGAGTCGTACCAGCGATAGCCCATATCGAGCTTCTCGGCGTACACCGGGTTCGCCGCAAACGCGCCATTCGTGCCCCACGTCGGCGTATCCTGGTCGCGCACCGGGAACGTGACGGGCAGCTTGCCGGAAGGATTGACCTTGCCGAACAGCACGTTCGCAATCGCATTGCCGCCGCCTTCGCCCGGATACCATGCTTCGATGATCGCCGACACGCTATCCTTCCACGGCATCAGCACCGGGTTGCCGCTTTCGACGACGACGATCGTGTGCGGATTGGCCGCCGCAACCGCTTCGACGAGTGCATCCTGGTTGGTCGGATTCGCGAGGCCGAGGCTCGGCAGATCGCCGATATCCTCACCGGCCGGCTGCGCGACCACGACGATCGCGACGTCGGAGTTGGCCGCCAGCGTGGCCGCCTGGGTGATCTGCTGCTGCGTGTAGGCGGCAAACGGCGACTGCTGATCGCTGTTGCCGGCGAAGGTCACGGTGGCCTGCGGCGCGAGCGCCTTGATCGCCGACACGATCGGCGTGTTCAGCTTCAGCCACGGGTTGGTCCACCAGCTGCAGCCCGTCTCCGTGCCGAACGTCAAGCCGCCGCAACCGGCGAACGCGCCCGTCACCGGATCGCGCGTGTTGCCTGAACCGCCGCCCGTCAGCACCGCCGCGTCGGCATGGCCGCCGATCACCGCGATACGCGACAGCGAACCAGCGGCGAGCGGCAACTGATTGCTGGCGTTCTTCAGCAGTACCATCGACTGCTCTTCGACCGACTGCGTGAAGGCTCTCGCGGCCGAGAAGTCGATGGTCGCGCCACCCTTCGGCGGATCGTCCATCACGCCCGTGCGGATCATCACATACAGCTTGCGCTCGACCATGTCGTCGAGGCGCGCGGTCGACACCGAGCCGTTCGCGATCGCCTGTTTGACCAGCGTGGGCGTCAGATAGACGGTCGAACCGACGTCTTCCTCCTCGTCGAGACCGGCATTGATCGCCGGTGCCGTGCTATGCGTCGCGCCCCAGTCCGACTGCACCTGACCTTCGAAGTGCCAGTCGTTCTTCAGCACGTCGTTGAGAATGTGCGGGTTCTCGCAGGCCTGGATGCCGTTGACCTCGTTGTAGCTGCACATCACGCTGCCGGGCTGGGCGCGGCGCGCGGCGATTTCGAACGGCAGCAGATAGAGTTCGCGCATCGTGCGCTCGTCGATCTGGCTATTGCCGCCGCCGCGGTTATGTTCCTGCTCGTTGCCCATGTAGTGCTTGATCGTCGCGATGACCTTCTGGCTTTGCGTGCCGTCGGTGCGCTCGGCGAGCATCTCGCCGGCAAGCACCGGATCTTCGCCGAGATACTCGAAGAGCCGGCCACCGCGTGGCTCACGCGCGAGGTTGGTGCCACCGCCGAGCCCCATGCCGAAGCCCTGCTGACGCAACTGGATCGCGATCTGCTTGCCGAAGTTCCACGACAGCGCGCGGTCCCAGCTCGCCGCTACCGCGAGCGTCGCCGGGAAGGTCGTCGATGGCTGGTTGGTGCTGCCCGAACCCGTGGCCGAGTCGACCATGTTCAGGTCGGGAATGCCGAGACGCGGCACGCCCTGAATGTAGCCCGCGCCGCCGCCCGGCACGGCGGACATCGCGTACTGCGAGTGAATGAACTGCAGCTTTTCGTCGATCGTCATCTTGTTGACGAGCGTTTCCGCGCGCCGATGCGCCGCGGCCGACGCGAACGCGTTCAGCACCGTCGACATGGGCGCGAAGTCGAGACCAGGAGTGGGGATGTCCGCGTGCGCAGCGGCGGGCGCAGCGGCGCTCACGGCCGCCGCTATCGCGACGGCCGGCCATAGTTTCTTCTGCATAGGTGTCTCTCCGAAATTGTGCTTTTCTGGGGCAACGGAGCGCGTCGGGGGATGGAAAACGGACGCGAAAACAGGCATGCAGCGATGACTGCAAACGTTTGCCTGTGGGAAGAAGAATCGGCGCAACTGGATGGGCTGTAGCGACTCTTCGTGGTGAGTAATGTAGGAATGTAGTCTGACTACAGCATCGGTATTTATACCAATACGTGTAATTTTATGCGTAATGGGGCGTAAGGCTTTTCCGACACAGGCTAATTGAAAGTTAGCGAATCAAAGCGAATAAAGAGTCGGCAATTTTGTGCGGGTTTTTATTCAAATTGGTGAGTGGGCATTTGCGCATTGACAACAAAAAAGCCGCCGTCTAGTTTACTGGAAACTGCATCCCTTAAACTGGATTACATGGACATCAACGCCCAGATCGCGCGCCGGATCAAAGAACTGCGCGACGCTCAAAATTGGTCGCTCGATGCGCTGGCCGAGCGCAGCAAAGTCAGCCGCTCGAATATCTCGCTGATCGAGCGCGCTCAGAGCAGCCCTACCGCGACCGTGCTCGACAAACTCGCGACCGCGTTGAACGTGCCGCTCGCGTCGCTATTCGAGCAGGATGGCGCGCCGGCTGCCGAGCCATCGCCGGTCAGTCGCGCAACCGAGCAGGCGGTGTGGATTGATCCGAGCTCGGGGTATGTGCGACGTCATCTGTCGCCGACCGCGCGCTCGGCGATCCAGTTGGTCGAGGTCAACTTTCCCGCCGGTCAGCGCGTCAGTTACGAAACCGGCGCGCGCGACGCGGACATTCATCAACAGGTGTGGATGCTCGACGGGTCGATGGAAATCATGGTCGGCGACACCAGCTGGCGGCTCAAGACCGGCGACTGCCTGGCGATGCGGCTCGACAGCCCGATCGTGTTCCGTAACCCCACTCGCAAACGCGCGCGCTATCTCGTCGCGCTGACCACATCGCCAGTCAACGAACGGAGAAACGGATGAGCGATAACGTGACCATACGGCGCGTGGGCGCGAACGAAGCTTCGGCCTGCGTCGAAGCGCTCGCCGACGTGCTGATCGACTGCGTGGAAGGCGGAGCATCGGTCAGCTTCATGCTGCCGATCTCGCGTAACACGGCGCTCGCGTTCTGGCGCAACGTCGTGGAGAGCGTCGCGCGTGGCGAGCGCGTATTGCTGATCGCCGAAGATCACAGCGGCGATATCGTGGGCACCGTGCAGCTGATTACCGCGCAACCCGAAAATCAGCCACATCGCGCCGACGTAGCGAAGATGCTCGTGCACAGAAAAGCACGCCGGCGCGGCGTCGCGCACGCTCTGATGCGCGAACTCGATCGCATCGCGCGGGAAGAGAAGAAATCGGTTCTCGTGCTCGACACCGTGACCGGCGGCGATGCCGAACGGCTTTATCAGCGCGCCGGATGGCAACGCGTCGGCAGCGTGCCGAATTACGCGCTGATGCCCGACGGGGCGTTGTGCGCCACGACGTTCTATTGCAAACAGCTTTGACTGCGCAGGCCGTCCGCGCCGTGCAAGTATTTGAAAATTTCAACTACTTGCCTATAATGCCTGCACTGCGTATGACGGTCGACAGCGGAGCAATTTCTTGTACTCGGACTTCCTCACTTTCAGGCTCGACCTGACCAGCGCGTTGCTGATCAACCGCGCGAACCTGGTCTACCGCGAGCGCTGGGATCTCGACGTGCGTGCGCTGCGCGTGCTGCGCCTCGTCTGCGCGGAGCCCGACATCACCCCCAAGTCCGTTTCGCAACGCGCGCTGATCGAAAAGACGCTGCTTTCCAAGGTCCTCGCCGAGCTTGAAACGCGCGGACTGATCGCGCGCGGCATGCATGCGTCTGACCGCCGTAGCATCGCGTTGCGCGCCACGGCGCAAGGCCTCGAAGTTGCGCAGGCATCCGAAACGGTCGGCACCGAACTCGAGGTCGAGCTCGCGAAGGCGCTCAGCGAGAACGAGCGCAAGACGCTCGAGCGTCTGCTCCGCAAGCTTTCGCACAGCCTGCTCGAAAGCGAGTCCGCAAGCGCGCCGCCTGCGAGATCCTGACGGACGATCCGCATTGCGCCGCTTTCCCTTGCGCTCACGCTAACAAGGAGCCCTCCATGTCGAAGCTGATCGAAACGATGGCGACCGCGATCGACGCGTTGCTGCCTGAACTCGAAGTGATCTACAAAGATCTGCACGCGCACCCCGAGCTGTCGATGCAGGAGGTGCGCACAGCGGGCATCGTCGCCGACTACGTGGAAAAGCTGGGTTACGACGTGACTCGCAACGTCGGCGTGACAGGCGTCGTCGCGCTGCTGCGCAACGGCGACGGTCCCACCGTGATGCTGCGCGCCGACATGGACGCGCTGCCGATGGCCGAAGCGACCGGCCTGCCCTATGCGAGCACGGTGAGGGCGAAAGACGAAGACGGGCTCGAAGTCGGCGTCGCGCATTCGTGCGGCCACGACATGCACGTCACGTGGCTGCTCGGCGTCGCGCGTCTGATGGCAGGGCATCGCGACGCATGGCGCGGCACGCTGATGGCCGTGTTCCAGCCCGGCGAGGAAGTCGGCCGCGGCGCACGCAGCATGCTCGACGACGGCATGACCATGCGCTTCCCGAAGCCCGACGTGATTCTCGGCCAGCACGTGATGGTCGGCGCGGCGGGCACGGTCGGCTATCGCAGCGGCACGATCCTGTCGGCCGGTGACAGCATCAAGGTGAAGCTGTTCGGCCGCGGCGCGCACGGCTCGCAGCCGCAGACGTCGATTGATCCCGTGATCATGGCAGCGTCGACGACCTTGCGTCTGCAAACCATCGTGTCGCGCGAAATCGCGCCGAGCGACAGCGCCGTGCTGACCATCGGTTCGCTGCAAGCCGGCACGAAAGAGAACATCATCCCCGACGACGCGACGCTGAAGCTCAACATGCGCACCTACGACGAAGACGTGCGCGAGTACATGCTCGGCGCGATCCGCCGCATCTGCTGCGCCGAGTGCGCGGCGTCGAACGCGCCGCGCGAACCCGAATTCACGACGCTATCGAGCTATCCGCTGACGATCAACGACGCCGCGACCACCGAGCGTGTGCGCAACGCGTTCGAGGCGCAGTTCGGCGAGCGCGCGTACGAATCGCCGCCGGCCGCCGCGAGCGAAGACTTCAGCGTGTTCGGCCGCGAATGGAACGTGCCGTACTCGTTCTGGTTCGTCGGCGGCACAGACCCCGAGGTGTTCCGCAAAGCGCTCGCCGCGAAAAAACTCAACGAGATTCCGAGCAATCACTCTCCGAAGTTCGCACCGGTGCTCGACCCGACCCTGCGCACGGGTCTCGAAGCCATGTTGTGCGCGGCCGGTGCGTGGCTCGACCAACACGAAACGACTCAGTGAATTCAAACGCCGTCTATACCATTCTCGATCTGATCGGCACCTTCGTGTTCGCGATCAGCGGCGCGGTCGCCGCGCGTCAACGACGGCTCGACCTGTTCGGCATCGTCGTGATCGCCTTCATGGTCGCGTGCGGCGGCGGCATCGTGCGCGACCTGTGCATCGGCGCGATCCCGCCTGCGGGGCTGTCGAACTGGCGCTATCTGGCCACCGCGCTCGCCGCGTCGGCGGTGACGATTCTCGCGTATCCGCAGGTGCGCCGGCTGCGTCAGCCGGTGCTGTTCTTCGACGCGATCGGGCTCGGTCTGTTCGCGGTGTCGGGCGCGCAGAAAGCGCTCACGTACGGCCACAATGCCGAACTCGCGATTCTGCTCGGCGTCGTCAGCGCGGTGGGCGGCGGCGTGATGCGCGACGTCGTGCTCTCGCGCGTGCCCGCGATTCTCGAGCGCGAGATCTATGCGTCGGCCGCGCTGTTCGGTGCGGCGGTGCAGGTCGGTTTTTCGTACGCGGGCTGGACGGACTGGTGGACGCCGTGGTTCGCGACGTTGGCTTGCGTGTTGGTGCGGCTCGCGTCGCTGCGCTACGGCTGGCGGCTG
The DNA here is from genome assembly GCF_014201055.1 of Paraburkholderia sp. CI2. NCBI lineage: Bacteria > Pseudomonadati > Pseudomonadota > Betaproteobacteria > Burkholderiales > Burkholderiaceae > Paraburkholderia > Paraburkholderia sp. CI2. The sequence continues at coordinate 55,497 of NZ_JACHDL010000028.1, read as the reverse complement.
CCGGTCTTCCAGGGCAGACGCACGGCCGAGACGCGCGACAATCCATAACAGGTCCTGCGCGCTTCAGCTCGCGGTTTGCGCAATCAGCACCGCTGCCGCGCCACGTTGTCTCGTGCATTTCACCGGCTCCCTCCGTTCATTCCACATGTCGATCCACCCGCGACGAAGTGCATGGTCATGCACCACCCGCCATGCTCGGCAGCAGATCGCGATAGATATGAATCATCGCGGGCCCCATCAGCACGACGAGCAGCGCCGGAAAAATGCAGAACATCAACGGAAACAGCAACTTCAGCGCGATCTTCGCGGCCCGCTCCTCGGCGCGCATCCGGCGCCGCGTGCGCAGCGTATCGGACAGCACACGCAGCGACGCGCCGATGCTGGTGCCGAAGCGCTCGGCCTGGATCAGCATCGCGCTGAACGAGTCGATGTCTTCCACACCGGTGCGCAGCGAAAAATTGCGCAGCGCCTTTTCCTTCGAGAAACCTGAACGCATTTCGAGCAGCATCAGTTCGAGCTCGCTCGCGACCACCGCGCTGCGAAGGCGGATTTCCTCGCCGACTTTCATCAGCGACGCATCGAGGCCCAGACCCGCTTCGACACACACGGTCAGCAGATCGAGCGCATCGGGAAAGTCCTCGACGATGCCGCGCTTGCGCGCTGCGATGCGGCGCGACAGCACGACGTTCGGCAGGTAGTAGCCGAGCGCGGCCAGCACGACCAGCACGATCGCGCGTTCGAGCAGCGAATTCGCGAACGACGAGCCGTACAGCGCGAGCATCGCCACGAGCGGCAACGTCAGCGCGAGCGCGGTCTTCGCCGCCAGATAGATCGGCGCGGCGTTGGCCGAGCGCCAGCCGGCGGTCATCAATTGCAGGCGCAGTGCGGATTGCTCCCAGCCGTCCTTCGGCACCGACAGCTTCGAGATCGGCTGCGAAATCTCGACGAGTTTTTCGTACCACGGCGTCTGCGCGGCGGCGGCGAGTTGCTCCGGCGCCGGGACGGCATTCGCGCCGCCCGCCTGCTCGATACGGCGGCTCATGTCGCGCGGCGTGCTTAGATGCATCGCGCCGAACGCGGCCGCGAAAACGATCGCGAATACGCCGGCAAGCAACAGAATCTGCGTGATGTTCAGTGTTTGCATGGTCCTTCTCCGATGACCTCTCGCCCGCTCAGACGCGAATCTTCACGATGTGCCGCATCCACAGAATGCCGAACAGCATGGCCACGCTCGCCACCGCGATCATCTTGACGCCCGCCGGGTCCTGCCACAGAACGTTCAGGAACCCGGGGTTGATCGCCATCATCGCGGCGCCGACGCCGAACGGCAGCAGGCCGAGCACCCACGCGGACATCTTGCCTTCGGCGGCGAGCACGCGAACCTTGTCGAATAGCTTGAAGCGGTCGCGGATCAGCGCGGTGATGCCGTCGAGCACTTCGGCGAGATTGCCGCCCGTCTCGCGCTGGATCACGACGGCGATCACGAAGTAACGCAGATCGCGAATCGGCACGCGCGTCGCGAGATTCGTCAGCGCCTCGCTGATCGACACGCCGTAGTTGATCTCGTCGAACACGATGCGGAACTCGCCGCTCATCGGCTCGGCGAACTCGGTGCCGACCATATCGATCGCGCCGGTGAACGCATGGCCCGAACGCAACGCGCGCGACAGCATGTCGCAAACGTCCGGCAGTTGCCGTTCGAGTTGACGGATGCGCCGGTTGCGCCGCCGCTGCACGTAGGCGAGCGGCAGCAATGCGGACAGCGCCGCGGCGCCCGCGATGAAGACCCACGGCATCGCGAGGCTCGCGCCCGCCATCAGCACGAACGGCGGCCACACCGCGCAGATGCCGACGAGTCGCCCGACCGACCACGATAGCCCCGACTGCTGCAGAAACAGATCGAGCGCGTGCACGCGCGGCATGCGCAGCAGCAGCCGCGTGAGCACTGCCGAGTCGGCCATCGTGCGCGTCTTCAGAATCGAAAGACGCTGCCTGCTCAACGCGCCGCCGGCGGATACCGCGCGAATCCGCGAATCGACGCGGCGCGCGACCGGGCCGTGCCGGCTGTTCCAATACTCGTAGACGCCGCTCGTCGCGAGCACCACGGCCGCGAACAGCAGAATGATCGACGCGTAGAAAATCGGGCTCATGCAAGTCTCCTGAAACACCGGGCGAGCGGTCGGTGCGCGTTGCCCATACTCGTCATGTCGTTTCGAAGCGACGCGCCGGATCGTAGACCTGCTCCGAGGGCGCCACGCCGAATGCCTGCAAGCGCTCGGCGAATTTGGGCCGCACGCCGGTCGCGCAATAATGGCCGCGCACGTTGCCCTTCGTATCGACGCCGGAGCGGCGGAACACGAAGATCTCCTGCATGTTGATCATGTCGCCCTCCATGCCGGTCAGCTCCGAAATGCTGACGATCTTGCGGCGGCCATCGGTCAGACGCGTGGCTTGCACGACCACCGAAATCGCCGACGAAATCTGCTGGCGCATCGTGCGCGTCGGCAGCGCCAGGCCGCCGAGCGTCATCATGTTTTCAAGGCGCGTCAGCGCATCGCGCGGTGTGTTCGCGTGGATCGTCGACAGCGAGCCTTCGTGGCCGGTGTTCATCGCGTTCAGCATGTCGAGCGCTTCGGCGCCGCGCACCTCGCCGAGAATGATGCGGTCGGGCCGCATCCGCAGCGCGTTGCGCACCAGCGTGCGCTGCGTGATCTCGCCGCGTCCCTCGATGTTCGGCGAACGCGTCTCCAGCCGCAGCACGTGTTGCTGGCGCAGTTGCAGTTCGGCCGCGTCCTCGATCGTGACGATGCGCTCGTCGCCCGGAATGAAGCCCGACAGCACGTTCAGCAGCGTGGTCTTGCCGCTGCCCGTGCCGCCCGACACGAGGATGTTCACCTTCGCGCGCGCGAGCGCATCGAGCACTTCGGCCATCGGCGGCGTCAGGCTCTGCAATTCGATCAGGTCGGCAACCTGCAACGGATTGGTGGCGAAACGGCGGATCGACAGCAACGGACCATCGATCGCACAGGGCCGGATGATCGCGTTCACGCGCGAGCCGTCCGGCAAGCGCGCGTCGACCATCGGGCTCGATTCGTCGATATGGCGGCCGACGCCGGAGACGATCTTCTCGATGACCTTCATCAGATGCGCGTCGTCGTAGAAGGTCACATCGGTCGCTTCGAGACGGCCACGGCGCTCGACGTACGTATGACGATGCGTATTCACCAGAATGTCGGACACGGTCGGGTCGCGCAGCAGCACTTCGAGCGGACCGAAGCCGAACATTTCGTCGTGCACGTCGCCGACGAGTTGCCGGCGTTCGAGATCGTTGGCGGGCGCCTTCTGATCTTCGAGAATGCGCCCGATCAGCGTCGCGATCTCCTGGCGGACCTGCTCGGGCGGCAGGCGCGACAGCCGTTCGAGCTCGACGCGTTCGAGCACCGCCTGATGAATCTCGCGTTTCAGTTTCTGGTAGGCGCCGCGCAACATGCCGGCGCCCGCCGGGTCCTGGCGTTCGCCCAGCGGCTGCACGCGTTGCGCGGAAATCTGCTCACGAAGCGACATGACGTTCCCCTGTTCTGATCGTGTAGCGTTGCAGCACGGTTAAAGCGTTTCGAGTTTCGGCGACGGCTGGCGGCCCAGCAGCCGCCCGAACAGCGACTCGCCCTTCGCGCGCGAACGCCCCGGTTGGGTCGCGCGTGCCGCGATGTTTTCGGCGAGCGCCTGCAGGCTGCGCGCAACCCCGCTGCCGCGCGCCGTCTTCGACACCGGCAGTCCCTGGTTCATCGCATCGGTCACCGTTTCGGCATCCTCGGGGATCACCTGATACGCGCTCATTCCGAGCACGGATTCGAGCGCCGCGCGCGGCCGCTCGCCGTGCCGTGTATAGCGGTTCAGGATCAGCCGCATCTGCTCCTGCGCGTAGCCGAGCGAGCAGAGAATCTCCTGCAGCCGGCGGCCGGCCCGCACGTGCGGCATGCTCGCCTGCAGCACGAGATGAATCTGGTCGCTGCGATCGAGCGCGAGCATCGACAGCTGGTTCAGCGTCTGGCCGAGATCGAACAGCACGAAGTCGTAATGCGGCGCGGCGACGCCGAGCAACCACTCGAGACGGTCTTCCTTGATCTCGGCCGCCTTCACCGGGTCGCCCGCGCCGGCGAGAATATGGAAGCTGTCGCTCACGTGCACGAGGCTCGTGTCGAAGAACGCGGCATCCATGCGTTCGATCTGCGCGCAGATTTGCGGCAGTGTCGACGGCGGCGTCTGGTCGGAGACCAGAAACGCGGCATCGGCGAACTGCTGGTTCAGATCGATCAGCAAAACGCGCTTTTTCTGCGGCAGAGTCGCGATCGCATGCGCGACGTTCGCGGCGATGAAGCTGGTGCCGGCGCCGCCCTTGCACGACATGAACGACAGAATCCGCGTATCGCGCGTGCCGCCTTGCAGGCTCTGCGCCTGCGCGCGCTGCAGCGCGTCGCCGAACTGGCGCGAATCGAGCGGCCAGTTCAGCACGTCGCGAAAGCCCGCGCGCATCGCGGCGATCAGCGTCTGCGGCGATGCGTCGGGAATCAGCAGGATGCAGGTGAGCCGCCCATGCTCGCGATGCAGGCGCTCCACCACCCCGAGCTCCGCATCCTTTAGCGACGCGGCGTCGACGATCAGCACGTCGAACGCGTCGAGCGTGTCGCCGCGTTCGCCGAGCAGCGACGGCGTGCCCATCGCGCGCGTGATCCGGTAGTCGCCGGCTTCGCCGCTCAGATGCGCGATCTGCGCGAGCCGTGCGCCGTCTTCAGAGAGAGCCAGGATGTTGATCATGATGTTCCCAACCGAGCTGTCGAATTAACCGGCGGACGGCGCGTCCGCCCCATGCGCCGCGTTCGCCATCACTGACTGCCGCCGCTGCTGCCGATACCCATCACGAACGGATTGAACGTCGTGACCGGCGTCTGGAACGACTTGTCGTACTGCTGCTGGGCGGCGACCGCGGCCTTGCCGTCGACGCCCGGTGTGGATGGCGTGTGCTCGCCCGCATGCGGATCGATGATCTGCATCTGCGTCACGGTGCGCACGGCGTCGCCGACGTGTGCGTCCCAGATCGGCGAGCTCGACATGCAGCCGCTCAACGAGCCGCCCAGCATCAGCAGCAACGCCGCGCGGCGCGGGATCAGAAGATGTTCGGGTTTCATGAGAGTCTCCTTCGCGGCGCGTTATGGGTTGGGCTGGGCGGCCTTGATCGTCGAATAGCCCGGGCTCACGGCGTCGGCTTTGGCGAGTGCGGGTTCGGCGTTGGTGTGCGCTTGCGCTGCCGACGCTGCCGTTGCTGTCGTCTTGTCCGGTGGCGGCACCGCCGCCGACGGTGCCGGCCGGTCCGCCTGGGTGTCACGCGGCAGCAGCGCGGCGGGCGCGGTCGAGCCTTCGGTCGGTGCCGGCGTCGGAACCGGTGCGGGCAACGCGGGTTGCGTTTGCGGTTGCGCGGGCATCTGCGGCGCATTCGGGTTCGCGGCGCCCGCTGCCTGCGCTGCGGGCCGGCGGCCTTCCATGTTGCCGGTCGCGTAGACCGTGCCGTCGGATACACCGGTGAAGCTATCGGTCGGCAGCGGATAGTCGCCCGCCGGCAGCGGCTTCACCAGATGCACGGTGACGATGAAGATCAGCTCCGTGCGATCCTGCTGGAACGACGTGCTGCGAAACAGCGCACCGAGCACCGGCACTTCGCCGATGCCGGGCAGCGCCTTCAGCGAGCCGGTGATGTTGTTCTGGATCAACCCGCCGATCGCGAAGCTCTCGCCGTCGTTCATCTGCACCGTCGTCGACGCGCGCCGCGTCGTGATCAGCGGCAGCACCGAGGTGTTGCTCGTGCCGCTCGCCGACACGGTGACGCCGGTCGGCGACAGTTCCGATACTTCCGGCGCGACCTTCAGATTCACGCGACTACCCGCGAGCACGGTCGGCGTGAATTTGAGGCCGACGCCGAACTCTTCTTCCTGCAGCGTGATCGTCGAGCCGCCCGAGCCGTTGCTTTGCGACACCGGAATGAAGACCCGGCCGCCCGCGAGGAACGACGCTTCCTGGCCGCTCAGCGTGACGAGGTTCGGCTCCGCGAGAATCTTGCTGAGGCTGTCGCTCTTCTGCGCGTCGACGGCGATATTGAACGGCCTGTTGTTCGCCTTGCTCACCGCGATACCACTGCTGACACCGGCGAGCAGGCTGCTCACGAGCGCACCGGTCCACGAACCGAAGCCGCCCTGGATGTTGACCGCCGCGCCCAACTGATTGAGCAACGTCTTCGACACCTCGGCGACCTTTACTTCGAGCATCACTTGCTGCGGCGAATCGACCGTCATCATGTTGATGACTTCGGAACCCTTGCTAACACTCGAGCTTTGCTGCGAGATCGTGCCGCCGTTACCAAAGCTCGCGGTGCTCGCCTGGTCTTGCTGGGTGGGCTGCGCGCCTGCGTAAGCGCCGGCGATGGTCATCGCCTGCTGCGCAGCCTGCCCGCTCGACACGCGGCCCGCGAGCACGAGATTGCCGGCCGCGCTCGACACGCGAATGCCGCGCTCGTTCGGCAGCAATTGCGCGAGTGTGCGTTGCAGCCCTTCGGCATCGACGCCGACGCTCACGTCGATGATCTGGCATGCGCCGCTGCGGCCCTGCACGATCATGTTCGTGGTGCCGACGCTCATGCCGACCACGTACAGCGTGCGCTGCGACACGAGCGTCGCCTGCGCGACGACCGGATTGCCGAGCGTGCGGTTGCGCGCGGCCTCGACGAGCGGCACCAGAATCGACTTGCCGACTGCCACCGACACGCTCGATTCGTCGCGAATCTCGCCGGTGCAGTTCGGCCCGGTCAGCTGCGCGGGGGCGACCACCCTGCCGCTCGTCGCGCCGGTCGGCATCGGCGTGTTGCTGACCAGCATCGGCACGGCGCCCCGGCCGACCGGCAGCGGCGCTGTCTGCGCACCCCAGCCCGGCGGCATTTGCGCGGCGGCCATCGTTTGTGCCGCGCTGTCGTGTGCGGCCGTCAATCCGGCGCATAGCGCGGCGGCGAGCACCGTGCCGCCGAGCGAGCGGCAATGCTTGCCGCCACCGGATGAGAACCGTTGTTGTGTTTTCATGTTGCTGCCCCCGTCGCTCGATAGGTGTGAACCGAGACGTCTTTTGATGGCCTTCTGATTCAGGTCGTGGCGCCTGACGTGAACTCGCGCGAACCCGCGCGCCGCGACCGCGCTAGAAACATTCGACGCTGCCCGTCACCCCCGACAGCACGCCGACGCAATCGCGCCTGGGCGCCGGACGCGCCGCATAGTGGGTGCGCACCGGATGCACCTCGGGCGCCGCCGGCGCCGAAGCCGGCACGTCGAGCAAGGTCAGCTTGGTCGCGCCGCCGGTGCTCGGGGTCTGCTTGTCCACCTGATTGCGCAGCACCAGCGACAGCGTGCCGACGCTGCGCGCGAGGTCGAGCTTCTCGGCCTGCTCGGGCGTCACCTCGAGCGTCACCGCGTTGACCACTTTCGGCGCGGTGTCATCGCGGCTGACCTGCTGCGCGACCGCTAGCACGAGGATCTTTTCGAGCACGATCTTCGAGATGCTTTGCGGCGTGTCGGTCTTGTTCGTCTGCTGCGTATTGACGATCACGTCGACGTAGTTGCCCGGCAGCGCGAAGCCCGCGACGCCGACCACGTCGTTCACGCGCACGGTGATCGCGCGATTGCCTTCACCAATCACCGCTGACAAGCCACCCTTCGTGCCCTGCGGCGCGAGCTTCGATTCGAGCACCGGCTCGCCGGGCGCGAGACTCGTCAGCAGCACGCGCCCGTCGAGCGCCTTGCCGTCGGCGAACGCACCGGGCGGCACGCTCGAAGTCGGCCAACTGACCAGGTGGATCAGGTTCTGGTTCAGCGGCTGGCCGAGGCTGATTTCCGACGACGCCACCGCAACCGACGTCACCGCGCCCGACGAGGTCTGCAGCAGCCAGCGCGACGCGAAACTCACGGCCGCGAGGCCCGCCAGCACGGCGATCGTCAGCATCACTAAAGCCCGACTGTTTTTCATGGCAACACTCCCGCATCGTTCAGTGGAAACGTCCGGCTATAGCGCGGCCGCGAACAGCATTCCGAGGGTTCCGGCCGCGATCGCGACGCCGTAGGGAATCGACCCGACCGATCCGGACCGCGCATCGATCAGGTTTGGCTGTCCGAGCGGCGCGACGACGAGGCCGCCGAGCAGTTGCCGCAGATTCGCGAGCACGCGCGCGAAGCGGCCGCGGCGCAGCACGATCAGCAGAGACCAGAGCCCGCCGAGCAGAAAAGTGGCAACCGCGATCCGCCAGGTCAGCGCGGGTCCGACCCACGCGCCGATCATCATCAGCAGCTTCACGTCGCCGGCGGCCATGCCGCCCAGCAGATAGAACGGCAACAGCAAAGCGAGGCCGCACGCCGCCCCGATCAACCAGTCGAGCGCGCCGGCGAGCGGCCCCTGAATCGACATCTGCACGGCAAGCGCGACGGCGAGTCCGAGTGAGATCAGGCGATTCGGAATGCGCCGCGCGCTTATGTCCGTGCTCGCGGCCACGATCGCCAGCACGATCACGCACAGCGGTACAGGATGTGGCGGCAGAGGTGGCAGCGTCATGATGACCTCGTCAAGGATGATTGAGCCGCGTCAGACCGAGTCAGCGAGATTGTTGAAGATCGCGCTGAGGTTGGTGCCGAGCGTGGTCACGCCGCCGATGATCAGCAGTGCAATCAGGCCGGCGAGCAGGCCGTATTCGATGGCGGTCACACCGTCCTCGTCGTGAATGAAACGTGCTGCGCGAGCAATCAGGTTCTTCATGACAGACCTCCTTTTTCCAGTGGGAAGGGGACGGACGAATCGCGAGGTTCGTCCGTCGACTCGCTGACTCAGACCGAGTCAGCGAGGTTGTTGAAAATCGTCTGCAGATGCTGGCCGAGCGTGGTCACGCCGGTGATGATCAACAGCGCGATCAGGCCGGCGAGCAGCCCATATTCGATGGCGGTCACGCCGTCTTCGTCACGAACGAAACGGGCTGCGGCAGCGATGATGTTCTTCATGATTCGACTCCTCTGGAAGACTAACTAATGGAACCCGTTACCAAGATTGGCGTGGGCGATGGGACTGCGGGTACTGCAGGGAAATGCGGGAAGCTGCTGGCTAGTTTCGCCGCCCGATCAGCGTCGCGCGGTGTTTGATCCGCATGGTCGCAACGCTGGGCGACACGAACTGGAGGAAACGGGGAAAGTGAAGCGGCAGCTGCCGGGCGAGCCGCAGCATCGCGGCCGCGTGCCGCTGGCGCAGCATGGCCGCACGATGTGCGCGGCACACGGGCCTGGTATCGCCGCGCAGTCGCGTGATCTTGTTGTGCATACATCCCCCGTCTTTCGTGATTTTTTTCTTGGCGTCGGCTCGAGGCCGGCACCCGCTAGTCAGTCGACGTTGGCTCCCTCTCTCTCGCCATGGTGTGCTGCCTGTTCAGGTCCGCAGCATCGTGCCGTCGACTTCCGCGCACTCCCTATCGCAAGGACGGGACCAGCTTTGCGAAAACAGCGTAATGACGCGGGTTCGAGCCGACTGGCCTCCAGCCTCCCGCCGTATTCGCGTCCGAAATGTCCGAATGCGCAACGTTTTGCCTGACCCGCCGAACACTTCGCGGATCGCGTAATGCCCCGCCGGGCAAGGCTCGGCATTTTTTTCCCAGGACTTTCCCTAGTCCGGTAAAAATGAAATTCCATCGAAAAATCGCCGTTCCCGAAGGGCGCGCCGGTCCAAAGCGTCTCATCGGCGAGACGGCTTGGTGCGTTGGCGCACATAAGACTGGCCGTTTGGCCCGCTATTTGGCGGAGTCGGCAGTGCACGGCGCGCGGCCAGGAAAACGCGAGCTTGAAAGTCGCATCAATTTCCGCCAACAATGAGCTGACCGGTTCAGCGCAACGACACGGTTTTTAATTCGATGTCACGCGCCGACACATACAAGACGGAACCTATAAACAGAACGAACGGCGGGTCGATAGACCCGATCCGGATCACGCGGGGGGCGGGGATCATGTACGCATCACAACTACGCATGCGCAGCGGCGACAGCGAGATTCACGGCTGGCTTACGCCCGAGCGCATCGTCTTCTACTGCTGTGGGATGTGCGTGCTGTACGTGGGGATCATCGCGTTGTGGGCCTATGCGAGCCACGGCTTCACCGACCCGCGGCTCACGCGTCCCGGTGAGGATTTTTCGATTTTCTGGTCGGCCTCGTATGGACTGCTGCACGGTTCGGCCATGCAGATCTATGACCATGCGTCGTTCGACAAGCTACAGCGCGCGCTATTCACGAACGTGAGCCACGACAGCGTGATGCCCTGGCTTTATCCGCCGACGTTCCTCGTGCTGATCGCGCCGCTCGCGCTGTTACCGCAGCTCGTCATGTACTTCGTGTTCGTCGGCGGCGGCATCGTGCTGCTCAGCGCGGGCACGCTGCGCGTGTCGGGCCTTGCCGACAGCTTCAGGGGCTCGCGCTTCGCATGGTTGGTCGTCGCGGCCTCGCCGTGCGTGTTCGTGCCAGCCATCTTCGGCCAGAACTCGCTGCTGACCGCCGGCATCGCCGCGCTCACGCTGCATTGGCTCCGGCGGCATCCGGTACGCGCGGGGCTGTGCCTCGGTCTGCTCGCGATCAAGCCGCAGATGGCCGTGCTGTTTCCGCTCGTGCTGATTGCCGCACGCGCATGGCGCACGCTGGCGGCCGCCGCGTTCAGCGCGGCGCTGTTCGGCGCGTTCAGCGTGCTGATATGCGGCGTGCAATCGGTGCGGCTCTTCTTCGTCAACACCGGCATTGCGCGTGAGACGCTGCTCGAGCAATGCCGCGGCTACTGGCTCGCGTCGCCGACCGCGTTCGCGGTGCTGCGCGAGGGCGGTGCGCCGATCGCCGCGGCCTTTGCGGCCCAGGCCTGCGTCGGACTCGTCGCCGCGGCAGCCGCATGGCAGGTGTGGCGAAACACGCGCGACACGCGGCTGCGCGCGGCAAGCCTCGTCGTCGCCACGCTGCTGACGAACCCCTACGTGTGGCACTACGAACTGGCGTGGCTCGGCATTGCGACGGCCTGCCTGACCGCGCTCGGCATCGGCGAAGGCTGGCTGCGCGGCGAGCAGAGTGTGATTGCGCTCGCGTGGCTGCTGCCGGTCTATGAACTCTTCAACCGCACGGCCGAGTTGCCGCAGATCGGCCCGATCGTTCTGCTGCTGGTGCTGCTGATGGTCGTGCGCCGCGTGCGCGTGATGGACGAAGAACGCGGCGAGCGCACCACCCTCGCCTATTCGCACGCGGTTCGAATCATTCGATAAACGGGGAAGCGTCATGCCAACTCATACAACCACGCCACTGATCTCACTCGTCGTGCCGTTCTACAACGAGCAGGACGCGGTGGAACGCTTCTTCGCGGCGGTCGTGCCGGTGCTGGAATCGATCGACGGCACGCGCTTCGAGATCGTCTGCATCAACGATGGCAGCAGCGACGCGACGCTCGCTCGGCTGATCGCGCAGAGCGGCCGCGACCGGCGCATCCGCGTGATCGACCTGACGCGCAACTTCGGCAAGGAAGCGGCGCTGACGGCCGGCATCGACGAAGCGTTCGGCGATGCGGTGATTCCGATCGACGCGGACCTGCAGGACCCGCCGAGCCTGATCCCGGTGATGGTCGAGCATTGGCGCGCGGGCGCCGAAGTGGTTGCGGCCAAACGCACGAACCGCCTGTGCGATACGTTCGCCAAACGCACGGCGGCCGCGCTCTACTATCGCGTGCACAATGCGCTGTCCGAAGTGAAGCTGCCGGAGAATGTCGGCGACTTCAGGCTGATCGATCGGCAGGTGGTCAACGCGCTGCGCAGCCTGCCGGAGCGCCGTCGCTTCATGAAAGGCCTGTTCGCGTGGGTCGGCTACCGCACCGTGATCGTCGAATACGAACGCGAGCCGCGCAGTGCCGGTCACTCGAAGTTCTCCGGCTGGCGGCTGTGGAACTTCGCCCTCGAAGGCATCACGAGCTTCAGCACGGTACCGTTGCGCAGCTGGACTTATATCGGACTGTCGATCGCGACACTCGCGTTCGTCTACGGCGGGTTCGTGATCGGCCGCACGCTGTGGTCGGGCAATCCGGTGCCCGGTTACGCGTCCACGATCTCGGTGATGCTGTTCATGGGCGGCATCGAGCTGATCGGCATCGGCGTGATCGGCGAATACGTCGGCCGCATTTACTACGAGTCGAAGGAACGGCCCGTTTATCTGGTGCGGCGTCGCTATCAGGCGAAGAGCAAGGTCAGCATGTTGCCGGGCGTGCGTCAGGATGCGCGCGCGGCGCACGTGGCGCGCGTCGAACTGACACGCAGGCGTGCCGCGCCGCGGTTTCGCGTAGTCGGCCACTGAAAGCGGAGGAGTCCACCATGTCTCCCGATGCCTACCTCGAAATGGCCGAGACCGAAGCCGGGCACTGGTGGTTTCGCGCGCGGCGCGACGTGCTGCGCACGCTGCTCGAACGGCTCGCGTTACCGCGTCGCGCACGCGTGCTCGAAGTGGGCTCCGGCACCGGCGGCAACCTCGACATGCTGGCCGGCTTCGGCGCCGTCAGCGGCCTCGAGATGGACCCGACCGCTCGGGCGCTGAGCGCGCGCAAGACCGGCAACCAGTTCGACATCCGCGCGGGCCACTGCCCCGACGACGTGCCGTTCAACGGCGAACGCTTCGACCTGATCTGTTTCTTCGACTGCCTCGAACATATCGCCGACGACGCCGGCTCGCTCGCGCGCATGCGCGACCTGCTGACGCCGGGAGGCCGCATCATCGTGACGGTGCCGGCCGGACAAAGTCTCTGGAGTGCTCACGATGTTTTCCTGCACCACTACCGCCGCTATAGCCGCGGCTCGCTGACGCGCTGCGCGGCCGTGGCCGGCTACGAAGTCGAACGCATCAGCTATTTCAACACGCTGCTGTATCCGGTCGCGGTGGCCGCGCGCTGGGCCGACCGGCTGCTGCGTCGCAAACATTCGAGCGGCGACGCGATTCCGCCGTGGCTGCTCAACGCGGCGCTGTACCGCATCTTCAGCGCCGAGCGCCACTGGCTCGCGCATGCGCCGCTGCCTTATGGCGTATCGCTGTTCGCGATCCTGCGCAAGCGCAAGGGAGCGTCGCGATGACGCCGGTCGAACGGGTCAGGCTGATGCGCTTTGGCGCGAGCGGCGTCATTACGACCGGCCTGCATGTATGCACTGCGCTGACGCTGATCGCGGACGCCGGCATGTCGCCGCCGTGGGCCAACGCGATCGCGTTCACCTGGGCGACGGCGGCCTCTTATCTGTTGAACACGTTCTGGAGTTTTTCTGCGCTGCCTGCGTTGCTGAACGCTGGGCGGTTCGTGGTCGTGTCGCTGGGCGGCCTGACGTCGACCGCGCTCGTATCGCACCTGACACAGCTTGCGGGCGGGCCGCCCGCGCTCGGCATCGCGCTAGTCGTGTGCGTGGTGCCGCCGCTCACGTTCGTCGCGCATCGGTGCTGGACCTATCGCTGAATACGAAGCACGCATAAAGCGACTCACGGCGCGCGCAACGCCTTCTGACACGCCGCGAGTACCGCGCCGGCCGCCAGCAGCAGCGCCGAATACACGAGCCCGCGCGCGAGCCCGGCGCCATCCGACACCCAGCCGATCACGACCGGCCCGACGATCTGCCCGAACGCGAACACGATCGTGAAGGCGCTGATGCCCTTCGCCCAGTGGCTCGCGGGCAGATTGTGGCGCACAAACGCGGTTGTCGACGCGACCGCCGACAGGAACGTCGCACCGAACAGCGCGCCCGAAACGAACGCGACCCACGGCTGCGTGAAGAGCGCGGGCAGCAGCGTCGCGATCGCCAGCAGCGCGTTGAGCAGGGCGAGCGCCTGGCCCCCGCGCATGCGATCGAGCAGCGTCGACCAGATCCGCGCCGACACCACGGTCGCCGCGCCGAGCAGTAGATAGAAACCGGTGACGACCGCCGCGCTCATGCCGGCGTTGCGCAGCAGCGCGACGATGAACGTCATGTAGCCGATATAGCCGACGCCGAACAGCCCGTAGGCCGCGAGCGCGGCCGCGAAGTGCGGCCAGCCCGGGGCAGGGGTGGCGCCGGCCGCATGCGCCGCAGCCGCCGCGCTCGAGTACGCGCGCTCGATTCTGCGCGACGCGCCGATCGCGACCGCGGCGAACACCGCGCAGGCCGCCGCGAGCGCGAACCACGCGAATTGCCAGCCGTGGGCGGCATCAAGGATCGTCACCGGCACCAGCACCGACGACGCGACGATCCCCCAGCCGGTACCGCCGTAATACAGACCGAGCACGAGTCCCGCGTCGCGCGGTCGCGCCGACGCGAGCCGCGCCGCAAGCACGCCGCCGCCGATGAAGATCGCCGCGCTGCTCGCACCGGTGATCACGCGCAGCGTCAGCAGCGCATGCGTGCTGGCGGTGAGGCCGCTGCCGGCCATCAGCAGCGCGGTCAGCACGCAACCGGCCGCGAACAGCGCGCCGGCCGACCAGCGGCGCGCGAGGCGCGGAAACACGAGCGCGCCGAGCAGATAGCCGAGCGCGTTGGCGGTGTTCATCGCGCCGGCCTGCGCGAAGCTCCAGCCGAGGTCGAGTTTCATCGACGGCAACAGCAGCGCGTACGCGAAGCGCGCGAAGCCGAGCGCTGTCGCGCTGCCGAGCGATAGCGCGGCGGCCAGCAGCAGGGTCGGCACACGTTCGGCGGTGGTCGTTGATGGGGCGTGCGATGCGGTGTCGGCAGAACGGGAGGACATGGGCGGACGGACGTAAACGGGAACGCTGCGAGCCGATTCTACCTGGAGCGACGACGAAAGTCGCGGAATGTGCGCGCCTTACCCGCCCGCCCCTTCCGGCTCATGCGGCGCGAGCCGCGCCTTTGCGTGGCGCATCTTTTCCAGCGTCTCGGGCCCGGCCTTCAGCGCGACGCCGATCGCGAGCGCATCCATGATGCACAGATGCACGAGCCGCGACACGCCCGGCGTGTTCGGATCGATCGGGCTCGCCACGCGCAGCAGCAGCGGAATATCGACGAGCCATGCGAGTCGCGAGCCGACGTTGGTCAGCGCGATCGTCGTCGCGCCGCGCTCCTTCGCGATCTGGATGCTTTCATTCACTTCGACGCTGCGCCCCGAATGCGAGATCGCAAACGCGACGTCGCCCGGCTCCATCAGACCCGCATATAGGCGCTGCAAATGACCATCGGTAAACGCGGCCGCCGCGATGTCGATCCGCAAAAAACGCAGCGCCGCGTCCTGCGCGACGAGCCCCGAGCCTGAGCCCACGCCGAAGAAAAACACCCGCCGGGCGCTCGAAAGCGCCGCGATCGCGCTTTCGACCACGGCAGGATCGAGCGCGCCGCGCGCATGCGTGATGCCGTCGATCGCCGCTTCGCCGACCTTGTCCATCAAGGTCTGCACGTCGTCGTCGCGCGCGACCGCGGTCGATGCATACGGCAGCCCGCCCGCGACGCTCTGCGCGAGCTGCATCTTGAAGTCGCGCAGACCGTGCGCACCGATCGCGCGGCAAAAACGCGTGACGGAAGGCTCGGACACGTCGGCGCGCTGCGCGAGTTCGGTGATGCTCGCGCGCATCGCGAAGTCGACGTCGGCGAGCACCATGTCGGCGACCTTGCGCTCGGCGGGCCGCAGACTCGCGAGTGCGCTGCGGATGTGGGGAATCAAGTTCGGTGCGGACACCCGGTGTTCCTTAGGGGCTGTTTCATATGGATCCGCGTCGCTCGCAGCTTGTTCGGCTTCAACCGGCCTGATCAAAGTTCAAGCCACACGCGGTTCAGACCAGCCTGCGCCCACTCTCCGTATCGAACAGATGGATGTGTTCGGCCGGCAGACGCAGCGCGACACGCTGACCGGGCTCGATCTTCGAGCGCTCGCGCGTGGTCACGCACCACGAAGCGCCGCCTATTTTCCCGTACAAGTGCGTTTCGGCGCCAGTTGGCTCGATCACTTCGACGTCGAGCGCGGCATCCGGTATCTGCGTCGTGATCTCGACGTGCTCGGGCCGCACGCCGAGCGTGGCCTTCGCACCGACCACGGCCGACGCAGGCGTGCGTTCGAGCGCGACCTCGCTGCCGTCCGCGAGCTTCAATGCGAGGCCCGCACCC
Organism: Paraburkholderia sp. CI2; assembly: GCF_014201055.1. Taxonomy (NCBI): domain Bacteria; kingdom Pseudomonadati; phylum Pseudomonadota; class Betaproteobacteria; order Burkholderiales; family Burkholderiaceae; genus Paraburkholderia; species Paraburkholderia sp. CI2. The sequence continues at coordinate 39,305 of NZ_JACHDL010000028.1, read as the reverse complement.
TGCGTGCGATTGACGATCACGCCCTCGGCGAAATTCATCGACGGCGAGCCGAGGAAGCTCGCGACGAACAGATTCGCCGGCCGGTCATAGAGTTCGAGCGGACGGCCGATCTGCTCGATACGTCCCGCGTTCATCACGACGATGCGATCGGCCATCGTCATCGCTTCGATCTGGTCGTGGGTGACGTAGATCACCGTGTTCTTCAAGCGCTGATGCAGGGCCTTGATTTCGGTGCGCATCTGCACGCGCAGCTTTGCGTCGAGATTCGACAGCGGTTCGTCGAACAGGAACAGCGACGGCTCGCGCACCACCGCGCGGCCCATCGCCACGCGTTGCCGCTGACCGCCCGACAATGCGCGCGGCAAGCGGTCCAGATAGTCACTGAGGTTCAGCATCTTCGCGGCCGCATCGATGCGCGGCTTGAATTTCTCCGAGGATTCCTTGCGGATTCTCGGACCGAACGCGATGTTTTCATACACCGACAGATGCGGATACAGCGCGTAGCTCTGGAACACCATCGAGATGTTGCGCTGCTGCGGCGCGAGCGTATTCGCGCGGGTGCCGCCGATCATCAGATCGCCGCCGCTGATTTCCTCGAGCCCGGCCACCATCCGCATCAGCGTGCTCTTGCCGCAGCCCGACGGACCGACCAGCACGACGAACTCGCCGTCGTCGATGTCGAGATCGATGCCGTGCACGACCTGGGTGTCGCCATAGCGTTTGAAGATGCCGCTCAGTTGCACTGCTGCCATGCTGTCCTCATTGTCTTGCTGTGTGTTGTATTGCCGATGTTGTATTGCCGATGTTGTATTGCCGATGTTGTATTGCCGGTGCCGTAGTGCACGCGCCGCGCGCGGCTCAGAACGACTCGAGCGTCAGCTCCTGCGCCATCAGGCGGTTGCCCGCCATCAAGCCGCCGTCGACCGGCAACGCGACGCCGGTGATCACGCGCGCTTGCGGCGATGCGAGGAACAGCACCGCATCGGCGATGTCGTCGGGCGTCGCGAAGTCGCGCAACGGGTACCACTTCTTCAGTTCCTCGAACACCTGCGGATTCTTCTCGACACGCGCCTGCCACGCCTGCGTCTTCACAGTGCCCGGACACACGATGTTCGCGCGAATGCCAAAGCGGCCCAGCTCGATCGCGAGCGCCTTCGTGTAGCTGATCAGGCCGGCCTTCGCGGCGCTATATGCCGGATGACCGAGCGCGGCGAGACCGTTCACCGAGCCGATCAGCACGAGCGCGCCGCGCTGCCGTTCGATCATCGACGCGCGCACCGCCTCCACCGTGTGATACGTGCCGTTCAGATTCAGATGGATGTCGCGCTGCCAGCTTGCGGCGTCGGTGGTCGCGAGCGACGCGCCGAGCGCCGCGCCCGCGTTCGCGACCAGCACGTCGACCGGTCCACGCTGCGCGACCGCCGCGGCCACCGCGTGCTGCACCGCAGCGGCGTCGCCGAGATCGACCGCGACCGGCACGACCTTGTCTGCGCCCTGTTGCGCGCCCTGTTGCGCGCCCCGTTGCGCGCCGAGTCGCGCGCTCAACGATTGCAGCGCGGTCGCGTCGATGTCGAGCGCGAGCACGGTGTCACCCGCCTCGACGAAGCGCTCGCATAACACGCTGCCGATACCGCCGCATGCGCCCGTTACCAATACGACACGATCCATGTGTTCCTCGCTCGTTGGCCTGGCCGTTTCGGCCGTCTTGCCGGCGCCGTCCGCCACCCGGCTCGCGCTACGCGCAACGCTGTAAATTTCCTACATATCCGGCTCGCGACGACTGCTGTCATCCCGAAGAGTGGGTTTCCAATCCCGTCGCGCAGTGCAGAATACCCCATGCTTTACAGTATCTTAGGCACAAAACAGCCCGAGAAAAAATATCGCAGACCCTACGTGACAAGCTATTTTGCGTCATGTAGGATTTTTTCAAACAATTTACCCAAGGCGGCCGGCGACGGCAGCAAACCACCCACAGGAGAGAGAAAAATGTCGTTGCATGCCCGTGCTTCCCTCGCGCTAGGCAAAGTCGCCGTGGCGCTCGCGTTTGCAGGTATCGCCGTCTCGGCCCATGCCGAGACGGTCCGCGTGACGGTCGCTCACTACAGCGACGCGACCGCGCCGTACTTCGAGAAAATGGCCCGCAACTTCGAGAAGGCCAACCCCGGCACGACCATCAAGATCGAAGACGTGAACTGGGACACGCTGCAACAGAAGCTGCAAACGGACATCTCCGGCGGCGCCAACGCGGACCTCGCGATCGTCGGCACGCGCTGGCTGCTCGACTTCGTGAAGGACGACGTCGCCGAGCCGCTCGACGGTTATATGGACGCGAACTTCAAGGCCCGCTTCATCGGTCCGTTCCTCGCGCCTGGCCAGATCAACGGCAAGACCTACGGCCTGCCGATCGCCGCTTCCGCGCGCGCGCTGTACTACAACAAGGATCTGCTCGCGAAGGTCGGCTACCCCGACGGCCCGAAGACCTGGAATGAAGTGATCGATGCATCGAAGAAGTTGAAGGCGCAAGGCATCGCCGGCTTCGGTCTGCAAGGCAAGGAAATCGAAACCGACGTCTACTTTTACTACGCGCTGTGGACGATGGGCGGCGACGTGGTCGGCAAGGACGGCAAGGCCGCGTTCAATTCGCCGGCGGGCGTGAAGGCCGCGACGATGTACAAGCAGATGATCGACCAGGGCCTCACGCAACCGGGCGTCACCGGCTATAGCCGCGAGGACGTGCAGAACCTGTTCAAGCAGGGCCGCGTCGCGATGGTGATCTCCGCGCCGTTCCTCGCCAAGCAGATCAAGAAGGAAGCGCCGAACCTGAAGTACGGCATCGATCCGCTGCCGATGGGCACGACGCACGCCACCTACGCGGTCACCGACTCGATCGTGATGTTCAAGAACTCGAAGGTGAAGAAGACCGCATGGAAGTTCCTCGACTATCTGTTCACGAAGGAACCGCGCGTCGAGTTCACGACGACCGAAGGCTTCCTGCCGACCACGAAGGCAGAAGCGACCGACCCGGCGTTCAACGATCCGGACGTCAAGGCATTCATCGCGTTGCTGCCCACCGCTCACTTCGCGCCGACCGTGACCGGCTGGGAAGACACCGCGAAGGCCGTGACCGACGCGATGCAGGCGATCTACCTGAACAAGGCGCAACCGGCAGAAGCGTTGAATGCGGCCGCTGCGCAGGCGAACAAGTCGCTCGGTCACTGATACGCGGCTTTTGACAGTAACGAGACGAACAGGGGACGCGCGGCGCCGTAGCTCAAGCGCCGCGCGTTGCGCCGCGCCACTCCCACATTCGAGCCTATGCAGCACGATGCACCCTCCGGCCCATTCCGTCGTGCCCGCCGCCAGAGAGCGGGCGCGTCTTACGATCGAGCACGCATGAGCCGTTCCGTTTCTTCGCGCGCGCAGGCGCCCTGGTTGCTGATTGCGCCGAGCCTCGTGCTCGCGCTGTTCATCATCAGCTATCCGATTTTCAACATCGTGTGGCAATCGCTGCATGAGGTATCGCGCTTCGGCGCGATCCGCGACTTCACCGGCGCGCAGAACTTCATCAACGTGTTTGAGGACCCGGTGTTTCTCGCTTCGGTACGCCGCACGATCATCTGGACCGTGTGCGTGGTGGGCGGCACGGTGCTGATCTCGGTACCTGTCGCACTGATTCTGAACCAGGATTTTCACGGTCGCGGCGTGGCGCGCACGATCGTGATGCTGCCGTGGTCCGTCTCTTTGACGATGACCGCCGTCGTCTGGCGCTGGGCCTTCAACGACGACTACGGCATGGTCAATGTCACGCTGCAGCGGCTCGGCCTGATCGGCGGGCCGATTCACTGGCTCGCGACGCCCGAGCTCGCGTTCCCCGTCGAAATCGCGGTCGGCATTCTGGTGTCGATTCCGTTCACGGTGACGATTTTTCTTGGCGGCCTGTCTTCGGTGCCAAGCGATATCTACGAAGCCGCGCGTATCGACGGCGCGAGCGCCTGGCAGCAGTTCCGTCAATTGACGATGCCGCTGCTGCGCCCGTTCATCAACATGGCGATCCTGCTGAACGTGATCTACGTGTTCAACTCGTTTCCGATCATCTGGGTGATGACGCAAGGCGGCCCCGACAACAGCACGCACATCCTCGTCACCTACCTGTACGAACTCGGCTTCCGGCTCGGACGGCCCGGCGAAGCGGCCGCCGTTTCGCTGATCATGCTCGTGATGCTGTTCGTGTTCTCGATCGCTTATCTGCGTTTGCAACGCGCGAAAGAAGGAGTGCCGTCATGAGTCTGAGCGCGAAGACGAAACGCTCGCTGTGGTGCTGGATCGCGCTGACGCCGCTCGTGATCGTCATCCTGTTTCCGTTCGCGGTGATGTTCTTCACCGCGGTCAAACCGGCCTCGGAGATCTTCGTCTATCCGGCGCGCTGGCTGCCGGTGCAGTGGCAGTGGCGCAATTTCATCGACATGTGGGACGCGGCCAACTTCGGCGTCGCGCTGCGCAACAGCACGATCATCAGTTTCCTGTCCACCGCGCTCGCACTCGCGGTGAGCCTGCCCGCCGCTTACGCGCTCGCGCGCTTCCCGTTTCGCGGACGCGGCCTGTATCGGCAGTTCCTGCTCGTCACGCAGATGCTGTCGCCGATCCTGCTGGTGGTCGGCCTGTTCCGGCTCGCGGCGATGATTCCGTGGGGCGACGGCAACCTGGTCGATTCGAGGATCGGCGTGATCGTGTCGTACGCGGCGTTCAATATCGCGTTCGCGGTGTGGATGCTGTCGTCGTACTTTCAGACCGTGCCGCAGGATCTCGAGGAATCCGCGTGGCTCGAAGGCTGCAGCCGCGCGCGCGCGGTGTTCAAGGTGTTTCTGCCGCTCGCGGTGCCGGCGATCGTCGTGACCGCCATCTTCACGTTCATCAATGCGTGGAACGAGTTCGCGATCGTCTATACGCTGATCCGCTCGCCGGAAAACAAGACGCTGACCGTGCAGGTGACCGATATGGTCGCGGGCAAGTACGTGGTCGAATGGCATCTGGTGATGGCCGCGACCTTGTGCGCGACGTTGCCGGTTTCGATCGTGTTTGCGTGGTTGCAGCGTTATATGGTGAAGGGGCTCGCGCTCGGCGCGGTGAAGTGAGTGACTGCGCGGCGCGTGCCGCGCAGTGTTCGCTTGCGGGTCGTGCGTCAGTCGGTGCCGCGCACGATGCGCAGATCGCGTTCGACGCCATCGCCCAATGCGGCCAGCGCCTTCTTGTACTCCTCGCTTTCGTAAGCGGCGACGGCCGCCTCGTACGTCGGGAACTCGATCACGACCGTGCGCTCCTTGAGGCCCTGCTCGCGCGCCTCGTCCGCCACGCCTCGCACGAGGAACTTGCCGCCCGCCGCCGCCACCGCGGCCGGGGCCAGTTGCGCGTATGCGGCCAGTTTCTGCGGATCGTTCGTCTTGCGGTACGACGACACCCAATAACCTTTGCTCATTCGAATCTCCTTGTGTGATGGACCAACGCGGGACTAAAGCGGACCTAAGCAGTCGCGGTCTTACATAGTAGCAAAGCGGGCTGGCTCGCGATGCCGAGCGGTACCGCGCCGCCGCGCGCCGCGACCTGGACAGCATCTGCCACCACTAGCACATGATCGCGCATAACGGGAAGTGTCTCTTTCAGCATCGCCAAAACGATTTAGCCATTAAACGTTTTGTGCACTAGGCTTGCCTTTGCACACTTCAAGCGATGGACCAAAGGAGACAACGAATGAGCGAGCGATACGAGTCGTTTTGTGCATGCTGCGGCGGTCCCGACCACCGGGCGATGAGCCGACGGACTTTCATGAGCCTGCTTGCGGGTAGCGCCGCCGGACTCGCCATGCCGTCCGCGTTCGCCGCGGACACACCCGCCGTGCCCACGATTGCTTACGACTCGATTGCCAACCCCGTACGTTTGCCGAACGACAGGTACTTCGGCGAATGCTCGGGCGTCGCGCTCAATTCGCATGGCCATATCTTCGTGCTGTCGCGCGGCAACACCAGCGGCCCCGCCTATGGCGCGGCCGCCGCGCAATTGCTCGAGTTCGCGCCCGATGGACGCTTCGTGCGCGAGATCGGCCACAACCTGTATGCGTGGTCGTTCGCGCACACGGTGAAGGTGGACCGGCACGACAACATCTGGGTCACCGACAAGGGCTCGGACATGGTAATCAAGTTCACGCCGGAAGGACGCGTCGCGATGGTGTTCGGCCGCAAGCAGGAAGCATCGGACGAGGAGACCGCGCCGCTCAAGCATCCGAATCCGCCGCTGCCCTCCGAACCCGGACGCTTTCGCCAGGTGACCGACGTCGCGTGGGACAAGGCGGGCTACACCTATATCAGCGACGGATACATCAACTCGCGCGTCGCGAAGGTCGATCGCGACGGCAACTGGCTGAAGTCATGGGGCGATCGCGGCACGGGACCGGGGCAGTTCCATACGCCGCATAGCATCGCGGTCGATGCGCACGACCACGTTTATGTGGCCGATCGCAGCAACCGGCGCATCCAGGTGTTCGATACCGAGGGCACGTTCCTGCGCCAGTTCACGATCGACGTACCGGTGCCGCCGGACGCGCGCCCCGCGATCGGCAACATGCCGAGCGAAGCGGACCTCGCCGCGGGCACGTTCGCGCCGGGCTCGCCCTGGGCGATCTGCATCTCGCCGGGACCGAATCAGGTGCTCTATAGCGCCGACGCGTTTCCGGGCCGCATCTACAAGATGACGCTCGACGGCAAAGTGCTCGGCGTACTAGGCAAAGCGGGCAAACAGCCGAAGCAGTTCGGCTGGATTCACGAGATGGCGTGTCCTTCGGAAAACGTATTATTCGTTGCCGAGTTGCTGAACTGGCGTATTCAGAAACTGGTTCTGCATGCGTGATGGACGAGGGCTGCCGCGTTCGTCCGTGATGCGGACGCGGACCGGCCCTGTCGATGTCAAGCCGTCTCAGTCGTAACGACGATGCTTGTGATGGTGCTTGCCCGATTGGTGGCCGCGGGAGTAGTCGTTGGCATACGAGTTCGAGCGCGAGATGTTGCCGCCGAGCGCCGAACCCGCGCCGCCGCCGAGCGCGGCGCCGACCAGGCCGCCGGTGCGGCCGCCCATCGCGTTGCCGGCCGCGGTGCCCGCCCCGCCACCGAGCGCGCCGCCAATGATCGCGCCGGTACGTTCGCGACGATTCGACGTGACCGCGCCGCCCGCCCCGCCGCCCACCGCGCCGCCGATCACCGCGCCGGTGCTGCCGCCCACCGCGCCGCCGACTGCCGCGCCAGCGACGCCGCCGAGCGCGCCACCGAGCATGTTGTTCATATCACCGGCGAGTGCCGGCAACGACGCCGCGGCGCTCAATGCAGCCACGGCAACCATCTGGATGATTTTCTTCGACATATCGGGTCTTTGTTTTAGTGAGACGGCGCCGAGTATAGCGGGGCTTCGGAAAGGGCTTTGTAACCTCGACAGTCCGTGGCGGTAAGACGTGTAACAAAATGAATGGGGCGTTGTTTTTGCGGTGACCGTGAAAAAACAAGGGCCGCTCGTGATGAGCGGCCCCTGAAAATTGAATGCCGATCAGTGAATCAAATCTATCCTTCTACCCGCGCCGCTTCTTCTTCAATTCGATCGTCTCGAACAGATCGTATTCCGGTGTCGGCATCTGATCCGCGCCCGGCGCGTGGTAGTAGTTCATCGTGATCGTGGTGTCGCCGCCGGGCTGCCCCGGATCGTAGTCGAACACCGCGATGCCGTAGCCGGTGCCGGTGTCGCGTTGGGCGGACCAGATTGCGTCTTCGACCGCGTCGGCGCTCGCGCGCACGAACGTGCCCGCGGTCGTCGACGGCACCGGGCGATTCGGCTTCGTGAAGATGCGCGCCTGCGGCAGGCCTGTGCCAGCATCGACGCCATACACGTCGAGCGGCGCGCTCGTGCCGCCTCCGCCGAGAATCAGGTGGATCGTGCCGTGGCTCGTATCGAACGTCGATGCACCCGCCGATACCGCCGACATGATCGGCTTGGGCTGCAACGTATCGACCGGGCGCCCCGTCGCGATGTCGGCGCCCTTGTTGTGATTGCAACCGCGCACCGGATAGCTGCGCTCGTAGTCGTGATCGTGACCGCACAGCACGAGGTCCACGCCATAGCGATCGAACAGCGGCAGCCACGCTTCGCGAATGCCCTTGTCGGAACCGTTGCCGGTCTTCGACGAGCTGAGTGCGTCCTGATGCATCTGCACGATGATCCAGTCCACGTCGTTATCGTGCGACGCATGCTGCAGCACTTTTTCGAGCCAGCGTGTCTGCTCGCCATTGCTATAGCCGCGCACGTACAGCGACGTGCCCGCCGGAATCGGCGGATTGCCGGTACTCGCGACCGGCGTCAGCGGCGCGGGCCCGGCGACGAAAGCGGCGGCATCCTGATAGACGACGTCGTCCGCATCGAGCGAAATGAACAGCACCGAGCCGACGCGGAAGCTGTACCAACGGCCCGGGAAACGCGTGTGATTATCGGGCAGCGCGTAGCGCGACAGATACGACGCAAGGCCCTGCTCGCCGTTGTTGAATTCGAGTTCGTGATTGCCGGGACACGGCATCCACGGCCGGTTCGACGCCGACGTCTGCGCGTTGTTGCCGAAGTCGCGCCACACCTCGGGCTGCTGCGTCGGATTCAGATTCGCATAGCAGAGGTCACCGTTGAGCAGATGGAAGAGCGGCCGAAAGCGCTCGACGGCCGCCACCGCGAAGCGGCTTTGCGGCGACGACAGCACCCAGTTCGTATTCGGCGTCGCGAGATCGCCGTAGCTCGTCCAGCGAAACGGCGCGCGGCCGCGCGGTGCGGTACGAAAACTCGCGGTGAAGGGTTGCGCTGCATTGCCGTCGTTATCGGCCGTCACTTCGTACTGATAGCTCGTGTCGGCCTTCAACTCGCGCACGCGCGCGTGATAGTTGAATACGACCTCGCCGTTGATGCCGTCGGTGTACGTGCTTTGCACCGCGTGCACCGTATGTTTCGCGTGGTCCCCGTTATTGGCGCCGCTTATGCGCACCTGCGGATTGACCGCGGGCGCGAGCGACGACCACGACACGGTAATTTCGCTCGTCGGGTCGCTGCCCCAGGTCAGATGGATCTGTTCGGGTGTGCCATCGGGTGTGCCGCTATTGGCGCCGCGCGCGGTCGATGCGAGCGCGCCCGCCGCCGTCGCGAGACTCGATGCGCCGGCGAACTTCAGAAAGCCGCGACGCGAGACGATCGATGCGCCGTGCTCATCGGCAGGCGTTGTCTTGACGATTTTTCTGTTCGACATGTCCGGTATGGTTGTTCAGGTGGAAGAATGCCAGCGCAAAACAACGCCCCGCGGGGCGAGCGCGGACGGAAAGTGACGGACGATCGTAGCCGGACGGCGATGACAGCCCGATGAAACATCGGGCGAATAGCGGAAGGAGGGTTCGATATCGAAAGGTTTATAAAAACAGATTGCCGGTGCAGCGCGTGATTCGATCGCGCGCATGCAACCGGCAATCCGCTTGACGTCCGTTCAGGTCTGGGAGCTTGTATCGTCCGCGGCTTGAGCGTTGTCGGCGTCGTCCTGCTTCTCTTCTTCTTTCTTTTCCACCAGCGATTCCAGCTTTCCAGCGCCTTCGAAACCGGCGATAGCGGCCACGCCTTTGGTCAGCAGACCCGCTTCGGGATCGACTTTCTCCGCGGCTTCAACGGCGGCAACCGCACCGGCAATCTTGCCCACTTCGTCCAGAAGTCCCATGTCGCACTCCCACAAAAATAAGTGAAGCTGCATCGTCTCACGAACTTTATGGCATGTCGTCAAATGTTACATCGCTTAACGACGAAGCTTTCGGAGTGAAATTTAAACTGCTGCCTCACACGCGCGCGGGCGGCTGCGGATTGTTCCCGGGATTCGTGTCGTACCGTGACACGCGAACAATACCGTTCGCGTCGATCAGCTTCGACAAGCCGGCCTCGAGAGAATCGGCGACGTCCTTGTCATACACTTCGTCGCCATTCACATGGAGCGTGAACGACTGCAGGTACTTCGCTTTCTTCTCCGGGTTCTCGATGGTTTGCCGTGTCCATTGATAAAGCGGGTAGTTCTCGATGCCCATTCTCTCCGCTTCGCTCACGTAGTCGGCGAATGCATCGAACTGGCATTTGAGCGTTGCGTGATGCGTTTGCAAAATGGCACGAAGCGCTGGATGCGCTGCGCACGAAGGGTCCGCGCGCAGCGAGTTGGCGAGTTCCATCGACGCGGTGAATCGCAGTTGAAATTGCAAGGGAGACGACATCACGACCTCGATCGCATCGGTAACGGATATCAAAAGTCCGCAGGCGCGGCCTTGTCGGCGACACGCGCGTCGAGCACCGCTTCGCACTGCTCGATTTCTTCGTTGCACATCGGCTTACCGAGCAGATAACCCTGCGCATGCGTGCAACCGCATACGCGCACGAAATTGAGCTGCTCCTGGGTTTCGATGCCCTCGGCCGTGGTCGGCATGCCGATCTCGCGCGCCAGCGCGACGATGCCGCGCACCACGGCCGCCGATTCGCGCCGATGCACGGACTCGCGGACGAACGAACTGTCGATCTTCAGCTTGTCGAACGAGAAGCGCACGAGCGTGGACATCGTCGAAAAGCCGGTGCCGAAGTCGTCGAGCGCCAGCCCGATACCCAATGCGCGCAATCTGGTGATATTGCGGCGAGTCACTTCGTCGTCGTTCAGCAGTGCCGTTTCCGTGACCTCGAGATTGAGCCGCGTCGGCGGCAGCCTCGTTTTCCGAAGTATTGCCGTCACCGTCGATGCGAACGATTCCTCGCGCAACTGCACCGGCGATACATTGACCGCGACGATCACCTTGTCGCGCCACGCCGACGCCGCCATGCACGATTGCAGCAGCACCCATTCACCCAATGCGAGGATCAGGCCGGTGCGCTCCGCGGTCGGAATGAACGCGGACGGCGACAACTCGCCGCGCGTCGGATGGGCCCAGCGAATCAGCGCCTCGCGGCCCGCTACCGCGCCGGTATGCAGATCGATGATCGGCTGATACTCCATGCGCAAACCATTGAACGACTTCAGCGCGCCTTCGAGGTCGCTGCGCAGCAGGCTCAGGCTTTCGTCGGATACGTGCTTCTCGGCATCGAAAATCGCGAACGCGCTCTTGCCGCTGCGCTTGACGCCGTACAACGCGCGGTCCGCGCAGATCAGCAATTGCGGACCCGTTTTCGCATGTTCGGGATAGAGCGCGATGCCGACGCTCGCGCCGATATGCACGAGCGCTTCGCTCAACACGAACGGCCGCGCCAGCGTTCTGACGATGCGATCGGCCAGCACGCGCACGTCGCGAAGCTGCCCGGCGTCGTCCGAAATCGCGACGAACTCGTCGCCCGCCAGGCGGCCAACGTGGTCGCCGCTCGGCAGCAGATCGCGCAAACGGGAGGCCGCTTCCTGCAGAATCTGGTCGCCGGCGGCATGACCGAGACTGTCGTTGATCGCCTTGAAGCCGTCGAGGTCGATCAGCAGCACCGCGAACGCCTCGCCCTGCCGGGTCGAACTCTCGCCGGTGCGTTCGATCAGCAGCTCGTTGATACGCGCGCGATTCGGCAAACCGGTGAGGCTATCCTGGCGCGCGAGGCGATGACTGTTTTCCCGCGCGAGCAGCAACGCAACGGTGTCGCGATTACTGCGCAGCGCGACCGTGAAGAAGCCGGCCGCGCAAAACGGAGCCTGAAATAGCAGCACGAGCTTGCCATTGCCCGGCGACATCGCCGCGCCGACACTCAGAAAGCCGAGAATAAAAACGATCTGCAATAAGGCAAGCCGCGGCGTGCCCGCATTGCGTCCGGACAATCCGCCGATCACACCGACCGCACAGACGTTTCCAAGCAGAAAAAGCGTGGGACTTCCGCTGATATTGCACAGGAATGTGCCAAACCCGAATAACGCGCTCCACAACAGACTCGCGAAAATAAACGCGGAAGTCGGCGTGGGCAGCCCAAGGGCTGCCCGCGTGCGGCATAACCAGATCAGCGTGAGCCGCGCGATCAGCAATGCGACGACCGCAATACCCCACGCGGCATATAGAGGAATCGGATAAAGATAATACGCGGTTGCGCAAACGCTGATTTCGCAAATCGACGCGAAGACGATCGATGCGGTTCGCGTGAACAGGTTGGCAAGCAGGATCTGCCGGTTGTCCGGACTCAGTTTCTGGGCCGAGGACACGACCCACTTGAAAAATGGAGACCTTGGTTCGGTAAAAGCCATGACCTGCGCATTCGACGGTGGGTGGGTCCGAATCGGCATGCGAATGGACGGCTCGTGCAGCGATTATATAAACATAAAGTATCAGATTAATGCATGCAATGGCGTGAAATGACCGGCAGCCGTGGATCAAAAGCACTGCATGAGCGCGAATCACGACTTGCTCGACGGAGTACGAGCGTTCGGATTACATGTTGTTGCGGCGCAACGGACCGCTCGGTATAGCGCGATTCAGAAGTTGCGGAACGGCAATAAAAAAGAGGAAGATCGTGGCTCTCCCTCTTTGATGATTGTCGCAGCCTCGGCTTCCCGAGTCGCGATCGCCGGCCTCGCTTAGTCGTACAGCACGGCTGCGATCTTCGGATCGTTCATGTTGGTCTTGTCGTACCAGTAAAAACCGGTGTCGATCTTCTTCGGCAGCTTCTCGCCGTGCAGCGCCTTGACCGCTGAGTCGACCGTGCATTTGCCGATACCGACCGGATTCTGCGTAATCGCGCCGGCCATCAAGCCCGACATGATGTTCTCCTTCTGCTCCTTGCCGGAGTCGAAGCCGATCAGCACGAGTTTCTTGCCCGATTCCTTGACGCCGATCGCCGCGCCTTCCGCGGAACCTTCGTTTGCACCGAAGATACCTTTCAGGTTCGGATTCGCCTGGATCATGGTCTTGGCGATTTCCGCGGACTTCAGGTGATCGCCGGCGCCGTATTGCACGGACACGATCTTGATGTTCGGATGCTTCGACTTGATCTGATTGACGAAACCGTCGCGGCGATCGACACCGGTGCGGCTCGTCTGGTCGTGCACGATCACGCCGACTTCGCCGGAATTGCCGATCAGCGCGGCCATCTTGTCGGCGGCGAGCGCGGCGGCGGCGACGTTGTCCGTCGAGCAGGTCGTCAACGGAATATCGCTGTCGACGCCCGAGTCGAATGCAATCACCGGAATCTTGTCGTTCTGGGCGCGCTTGAGCAAGGGGATGGCCGCCTTACTGTCGAGCGCCGCGATGCCGAGCGCCTGCGGCTTCTTCGCGAGCGCGGCCGACAGCATGTCGATCTGCTTATCGACCATCGCTTCCGTTTCCGGTCCCTCGAACGTGATCCTGACGTTGTTCGCTTTCGCGGACTGCTCGGCGCCCGATTTGACGGCTTGCCAGAACTGATGCTGGAAGCCTTTCGAAATAAGCGGAATATACGGCTCGTCCGCATACGCGAGACTACTTCCGCCGACGAGCGCACCGACACCGACCACAATACCGATCAGTCTTCTCTTCAACATGGGGCCTCCTCCAATGGTTGGGCTATCAAGCCGCTATCGAGCTTTCGAGAAAGCCTTCACGTGCCCTCTCTCTCGTGCTCCTGCGTTCCCTGCTTATTTGCTGCTGCCTTGCTCCTGCGTCAACTTCTCCGGCTGCGCCGCAGGATGTCCGCATACACCGCCAGAATGATGATCAAACCGGTCACGACGATCTGCCACTCCTGCGCGACCGACATGATGCGCAGTCCGTTGGTCAGCACGCTCATGATGAAAGCGCCGATGATGGTGCCGAGTATCGTTCCCGAACCGCCGCTCAACGACGTGCCGCCGATCACGACCGCCGCGATCGCATCGAGCTCGTAGCCTTGACCGAGCGCCGGCTGCGCCGAATTGAGCCGCGACGCGATCAGCAGACCCGCGATGCCGCAGATAGCGCCGCCCACGCCGTAAATCGCGATCTTCCAGCGATCGACATTGACGCCCGAGAGCCGCACCGCTTCTTCATTGCTGCCGAGTGCGAACGTATAGCGGCCGAGCGCGGTGCGATTGAGCGTAATAGAACTGACGATCGCGAGAACGAACAGGATCAGTACCGCATTCGGAATCGGCACGCTCGGCAGGAAATAGCCGATCAGCGAATCCTGGGAAATACGGTAGAAGTTCTCGGTATCGGTGAAATAGATCGGCTTGTCCGCCGACACGACGAGTGAAAGACCTTTGAGCAGCATCATCATGCCGAGCGTCGCGATGAATGGCGGGATCTTCATTTTGGCGGTCAGCGTGCCCGATACCGTGCCGCATACCGCGCCCGTCGCGAGTGCCGCGAGCACGCCCATCCACATCGGCAGATGCCAGTACGTGAGAAACACTCCGCAAATCACGGCGGTAAATGTCATCAACGTACCGACCGACAGATCGATGCCGCCCGTAATGATCACGAACGTGGCGGCAATCGCCAGCACGCCGTTCACAGCTGTCGCCTGAAAAATGCCGAGGATGTTGTCCATCTGCATGAAGGACGGCGACGCGAAACTGAAGAACACCAGCAGCAGGATGAGGCTCGCGAACGCGAGCATCTTTTGCACGGCGGTCGGCGCGAAAATTCGCGCTTTCAGCCCGGAAGTGCGCCTTTCGTCGTCCAGCGCCGCCGTATCCGTTCGCAATGTCATGTCGTAGACCTCTTCAGGCTTGTACCGTTTTCAGGGTTTCGCGCAGCGTCGCGAGATGCATGATGCGCTCCTGCGTCGCTTCGCTGGCGGACAGCTCGCCGGTAATGCGGCCTTCGCACATCACGACGATGCGGTCGCTCATGCGCAGAACTTCCGGCAGCTCGGAGGAGATCATCACGATCGCCTTGCCTTGCGCCGCCAGCGAGCGCAGCAGCTTGTAGATTTCGCTTTTCGCGCCGACGTCGATGCCGCGCGTCGGTTCATCGAAGAACAGTACGTCGCAATCGCGCTCGAGCCATTTCGCGATCACGATCTTCTGTTGATTGCCGCCCGACAGGAGCCGCACCTGCTGCGTCGCCGAAGGCGTGCGAATCGCAAGCAGCTTGATGAAGTGCTGCGCTCTTTTGCGAATCTGCCCGCGGCGCAAAAACATATTGATTGACAGGAACTTGCCGAGATCGGCCATCACGATGTTCGATTCGACATCCATTCCCGTAGCGAGACCGAAGCGCTTGCGATCTTCGGACAGGTAGCCGATGCCGCGCTTGACCGCATCACTGGGCCTCTTGATCGACGCCTTCACGCCTTTCACGAGTATCTCGCCCGATTCGACCGGATCGGCGCCGAACACCGCGCGCGCGACCTCCGTGCGGCCCGCGCCCATCAAGCCTGCGAAACCGAGTATTTCGCCCTTGCGCAATTCGAAACTGACGTCGCGCACGAGCGGACCCGCGACGAGATTTCTCACTTCGAGCGCGAGTTCGCCTTTCACCGGCGCGCTCTCGACCGGCGTCACGTCGCCCAGCGTGCGTCCGACCATCATGCCGATGATCGTCTCGACGCCGGTGCCCTCGGTCGGTACGGTGGCCACATACTCACCGTCGCGCATCACGGTCACGCGATCGGTGATCTGCTTCAACTCGTCCATCTTGTGCGAGATATAGACGATGCCGACGCCGCGCTCTCTCAATTGACGGATGATCCGGAACAGCTCGGCGATCTCGGCATCGTTGAGCGCGGACGTGGGTTCGTCCATGATCAGCACGCGCGAATCGAAAGACAGTGCTTTCGCGATCTCGACCATCTGCTGACTCGCGACGGTCAACGTGCCGACCATCGTGCGCGGATCGAGTTTCACGTGCATGCGGGCGAGGATCTCGCTTGCCTGTGCATTCAGTTTGTCTTCATCGAGAAAGAGACCCAGACCCTTGCGCGGCTCACGGCCGATAAAGATGTTCTGCGCGATGCTCAGATGATTCATCAGTTGCAGTTCCTGATGAATGATGCCGATGCCGACAGCTTGCGCGTCGCGCGGACCTTGAAAATCGACGGGCTTGCCGTCGAAGAGAATTTCGCCGGAATCGCGCGTGTAGACGCCGGCGAGAATTTTCATCAGCGTCGACTTGCCCGCGCCGTTCTCGCCCATCAGCGCATGGACCTCGCCGGCCATGAGTTCGAACCGGACGTCATGAAGCGCTCTTACGCCCGGAAAGCTCTTGCAAAGATTGCTGACGGAAATGAGTGGGTTCATGTGCTGATCTGTTGACGGCTGCCTATATCACCAACGTTTTTACCGTGGAGCTTTTTACGGCTTGAACAACGGCTTTCATTCCAGCTTTCATTCAAGGCGCGAACAGGTCGGGCCGCTCTTTTGCGGACCGGTGCAATTCGGCGACGACCTGGTCGAGATGATCGTGCATCGCTTTCGCGGCCGCATCGCCGTCGCCGGCGCAAAGGGCCTTGAAGATGCTCTCGTGCTCTTCCAGCGTATGCGTGAGCCGTTCTGGACTCGCGAGCAATTGTCTCGCGCGGTCCAGCGCATTGCGCGACACCGCGACGATCTCCTTCACGCGCGGCAGCTTCACCGCGTCGAGCAGGATTTCATGGAAAGCCAGATCGAGCGCGTGAAACGCCAGACGTTCGCCACTTCCAGCCAGACTGCGCTGCTGATCGAGATTGCTTGCCAATGCGTCGAGCGTCGCCGTGTCGTGCATCAGCGCGACCCCACGCACCGTCTCGACTTCCAGTGCGCTGCGGATGAACAGATGCTGGCGGATGTCGTCAAGCGCGATCGGTTTGACGCGCGTGCCGCGTTGCGGCAAAACCTCGACGAGACCCGCATGCGCAAGCCTCGCCAATGCGGATGACACCGGAAAGCGCGACACGCCCATCCGTTTGCACACGGCCATCTTGTCGATCATCATGCCGGGTTCCAACGCCAACGTAACGATCGCTTCTCGCAACGCCGCCTCGACCGCGTCGGTCAAGCTGCCGCGCTCGCCGCCGCCGACTTTTTGCAGTGCGACATACGGGTCCCCGGCGGCATTCTCAAGTTCGGTCGAGGAATTCACGAAGGCCTTGATTTCGAGAAGACATGCTAGCATGCTAGAAAGTGAATGCCGTGTTGTCAACGCGTACAAATGCCTGGAAATACCTGGGGATGCCTGGTATCTGGCAACTCCGGGCTTACCCGTATGCGCAGCAGGAACGCGCACACAGAGAACGTGCGCACGAAACCGATCCGTCTGCGTCCGCAGACGACAACCGATAGCCACAGCCCCGGAGGGTGCGCAGATGACAACGATCACAAGGCTGTCCGTTCGGGACATCCGGTTCCCCACCTCACGTTCGCTGGACGGCTCCGACGCGATGAATGCCGCGCCGGACTACTCCGCCACTTACGTCACGCTCGAAACCGACACGCCGAATCTCACCGGCCACGGCCTCACGTTCACGATTGGCCGCGGCAATGAAATCTGCGTGACCGCCGTGAATGCACTCACGCCGTTGATCGTCGGCAAGAAGCTCGAAGATATCGCCGCGAATATGGGCCCTTTCTGGCGCGCATTTACTTCGGATAGCCAACTGCGCTGGATCGGCCCGGACAAAGGTGCGATTCATCTTGCCACCGCGGCGGTCGTCAACGCGGTGTGGGACCTGTGGGCGAAATCCGTCGGCAAGCCGGTCTGGAAGCTGCTGGTCGACATGAGCCCGGAAGAACTCGTGCGCTGCCTCGACTTTCGCTACGTGACTGATGCAATCACGCCGCACGAAGCACTCGCGATGCTGCATCGTCATGCGAAGACCAAGGGCGAGCGTGAAAAGGAAATGCTCGCGCACGGCTATCCGGCCTATACGACATCGGCGGGCTGGCTCGGTTACGACGACGACAAGATTCGCCGTCTCGCGCGCGAAGGCGTCGCGCAGGGATGGACGCATTTCAAGCAGAAGGTCGGCGGCGATCTGGAGGAAGACGTACGGCGCGCGCGCATTCTGCGCGAAGAGATCGGCGAGAACCGGAAGCTGATGATGGACGCGAACCAGGTGTGGGACGTCGATGAGGCGATCGCGAACATGCGCCGTCTCGCCGAGTTCGACCCGTGGTGGATCGAGGAGCCCACGAGTCCCGACGACATCCTCGGTCATGCGGCGATTCGCCGGCGGCTCGGTTCGATTGGCGTCGCAACCGGCGAGCATTGCCACAATCGCGTGATGTTCAAGCAACTGCTGCAGGCGCAAGCCATCGACTTCTGCCAGATCGACAGTTGCCGGCTCGGCGGACTCAACGAAGTGATCGTCGTACTGCTGATGGCCGCGAAGTTCGGTGTGCCGGTGTGCCCGCATGCGGGTGGTGTCGGCTTGTGCGAGTACGTGCAGCATATTTCGCTGTTCGACTATATCTGCGTGTCGGCGTCGCTCGAGAATCGCGTGCTCGAATACGTCGATCATTTGCACGAGCATTTCGTGGATCCCGTCGCGATCCGCAACGGGCACTATATGCCGCCGCAAAGGGCCGGGTATAGCATCGAGATGCTGGAAGGGACGCTGGACAGGTACTGGTATCCGGAAGGAGAAGCGTGGCAGGAATGATGCTGGAGGGTAAGGGTTGGTGTCGTCGCGCAGATCGTCGCGGCGACGGGCGACCGGCTCGAGCGCGTGGCACGCATCGTGCGCCTGAACGTGTTCATCGCGAGCACGCCGGCATTCAGTGCTCAAAGCACGGTTGCCAATGGCGCGTCGGACGTGATCGTGCAGATCTTCGGTGACGCCGGCCGTCACGCGCGCAGCGCGGTGGGTGTTGCGTCGCTGCCGGCAGGGGTCGCCGTCGAAGTCGAAGCGGTTGTCGCCTTGAAGAACGTCTGAATTCAACTCATACACTCGGAGCCGCCATGTCTTCTCCGCTGTCGCCCGCTGTCATCGACGCAATACGTGCCCGCACACCCGGTGTGCGCAGTACCACGCACTTCAATCATGCGGGCGCGTCGCTGCCGTCGGCCGCCACGCTCGAAGCGATTCACGCGCATCTGTTGCGCGAAGCCTCGATGGGACCCATGGAAGCGGGCGCGGCTGCCCGCGAACAGACCGAACGGGCGCGCACGCTCGCCGCGCGACTGCTGAACGCTCAGCCCGCCGAGATCGCGTTGACGACGGGCAACTCGCCGGGCTGGGGCGCTGCTTTCGCGGCATTGGGTCCGTGGCGCGAGGGGCAACGCATCCTCGTTGCGCGGCACGAATGGGGCGGCAATCTCGCGACGATGCGTCTTCTGGCGCAGCGCGCGGGCGCATCGATAGAGACGATTCCTTCCGATGAGAGCGGCAGGGTCGATCCTCGCGCGCTCGAAGCGCTGCTCGACGACCGGGTCCGACTGATTGCGCTGACGTGGCTGCCGGCCAATGGCGGACTGATCAATCCGGCCGCCGCGATTGGGCAGATAGCACGCCGTCACGGCATTCCGTATTTCATCGATGCGGCGCAAGCAGTCGGACAGCTTCCGATCGACGTCGTCGAAGTCGGCTGCGATGTGCTGGCCGGCGCGGGCCGCAAGGCACTGCGTGGACCGCGCGGCACCGGGCTGCTATACGTCCGGCGGGATTTTCTGCCCCGCTTGACGCCGGCCTTCGTCGACACGTATTCCGCGCCGCTCGACGCCAACGGCGACCCTGTACTGCGCGACGATGCCGTGCGTTTCGAATCGTCGGAAGCGTCGCTTGCACTGCATTGCGGATTGGCGAATGCATTGGACGAAGCGCTGGAAATCGGCATCGACAACATCCGCGCGCAGATCGATCGGACCGCGCAGACATTGCGCGAGCGGTTGGCCGCGATGGAGGGCGTGTGGGTGCTCGACCAGGGTGTCGAGCGATCCGGTCTGGTGTCGTTCAACGTCGCCGGACTCGATGCCTTGTCGGTGCGAGGCGCGTTGGCGGCACAGGGCATCACGATCGGCTCGAATGGCGTCGCGTACACGCCGTTCGATATGAACAGCAGAGGGCTGACACAGATCGCGCGCGCATCGGTCAGCTATCTGACCACCGACGCCGAAGTTGATAAATTACTGGCTGGGATACGGACGTTGACGCATTGAGCACTCGAGTCAAAGAGAACTTTGCGTCAGTCAAATGAATGGAAACGGCTCTTTCAACTCAATCGCGCGCACACGACCATGAACTCCGCCTCATCGCACCGCCTCGATTTATCAAAGTTTCCGCGCCATGCGCTTCTCGAAGGCCCGACGCCAATTCAGCACCTTGCGCGTCTGAGCGCTCGCCTCGGCGGGGCGGACATCTACGTCAAAAGAGAAGATCTGACGGGACTAGGTGGCGGCGGCAACAAGCTGCGCAAGCTCGAATTCCTGATTGGCGAAGCGCTCGCGCGCGGCGCGGACACCATCGTTACCGTCGGCGCGCGGCAATCGAATCATGCGCGCCTCACGGCGGCCGCGGCGGCTCGCGTCGGACTTCGATGCGAGCTGGTGCTGACGAGAACCGTGCCACGTTTCGACCACGACTACATGGAGAACGGCAACGTGCTGCTCGATGCGCTATTCGATGCACGCGTGCATGATCTTCCCGGCACGGCCAACGCATTGCAATTCGCCGAGGAACGCGCGAACGAGTTGCGAGCGCAGGGCCGTAACGTCTATGTGTGTCCGTTGGGCGGTTCGAGCCCGGTCGGTTGTCTCGGCTACGCGGACTGCGCAGCTGAAATCGTCGCGCAATCGCAAGCGCAAAACGTGGCCTTCGATCGCGTCGTGGTGCCGAATGGAAGCGGCGGCATGCATGCGGGGCTGGTCGCGGGTTTTGTTGCGCTGGGCCTGGATCCGTCGCGTGTTGCCGCATTCACGGTGTATGGGAATGCTGGCCACGCGCGCACGGTTACTTTGGATAAGGCGAATCAGACGGTCAGGCTGATCGATCCGGGCCTAAGCGTGAGTGATGACGCCATCTCGATCGACGAAGCGCAGCTCGGACCCGGCTATGGCATTCCAACCGATAACATGCGCGCGGCTGTTCGGCTGATGGCATCGACGGAAGGTCTGTTGCTCGATCCCGTGTATAGCGGCAAAGCATTTGCGGGTCTTGTGGAAAACGTGAGCAACGGGAAGTACAGTGCCGGACAGAAAATTCTATTCGTGATGAGCGGCGGGCTTCCGGGGCTATTTGCCTATCGGAACGAGTTCTGAGCGCAGAAGCGGAGACAACGCGATGGTCTGATACGGCCGCCGTTGCCTGAAGAAAGCGCGAAGCGCTTGAAGATTCGAATCGACGACTCGAAATGGTGCCCAGGGCGGGATTTGAACCCACACGCCTTTCGGCGCTACCCCCTCAAGATAGTGCGTCTACCAATTTCGCCACCTGGGCAGAGGGGCGCCATTGTATCAGCCTGATTATTTTTTTGAAGCCCCTCGCGTGATTTTGTTCTGCAGTTGCAATACCGGTCGAAAAACCGACGAGGCGTTCTCCCCGTATCGCTGCCCGGCGACCGATTCGAGCGCGGCCCGGCGCCTCGCAAGAGCTCGTAAGGTCTGACGCTCGTCGCCCGCTACTCGGGTGAATGCGACGAATGATGGGCCGCTATGCTCGTACGCTGATGCGCTGAAAGAGCGCCCTTCACGGCGAACATATCATGTCACCACGACGCACATCTTCTTCGCGAGTTCGGTATCGTCTTTTTCTCGCGTCGCTGCTGACGTCGATAACGCTGCTGCAGGGTTGCGCAACGACGGCGGAGAACCTTGCCGTAGGATTTGGTCTCGGCGCGGTCGGCACCGTGTCGGCGTTAGGCTGCCTGCTCGCCTGCGAGATGGCCAATCCGCACTGGTGAAAGGCTGCACGGCGCGCGACGAGCAGCTGGTATTCGAAGCTCGACATCGATGACTAACGAAAACGGAGCCCCTGTGGCACACCCGCCCTTCCACCTCTACACCGACGCCCAATTCGCCAGCCCCTACGCGATGTCCGTCTTCGTGACGCTTCGCGAGAAGCGCTTGCCGTTCGACCTTTCGACCGTCGATCTCGCGAACAAGGCGAATCACGCCACCGACTATGCGGCCCGCTCATTGACGCGGCGCGTGCCGACCCTGATACACGAAGACTTTGCGTTATCCGAGTCGTCGGCGATCACCGAGTACCTCGAAGAGACTTTTCCGGACACCCCGGTCTATCCTCAAGATCGGCGTCTGCGCGCGCGAGCGCGCCAGCTGCAGGCCTGGCTGCGCAGCGATCTGCTGCCGGTTCGCGAGGAGCGCTCCACCGAAGTCATTTTCTACGGATCGCGCGGCGGCCCGCTTTCCGCCAGCGCACAAGAAGCGGCACAAAAACTCTTCGCCGCCGCCGATGCATTGCTTCCGGCCAATTCGCCAAATCTGTTCGGCAAGTGGTGCATCGCCGATACGGACCTCGCATTGATGCTCAATCGCCTCGTGCTGAATGGCGATTCCGTTCCGCACAAGCTCATGGAGTACGCCACGCAACAATGGCAACGCGCCAGCGTGCAGCAGTGGGTCCAACTGGAGCGTCCACCGCTATAAAGTCGACCGGCGCGGCTGTCGCCACGCCGAAAAGCCATCGATAGAAGTAACAAAGACCAGCAAAATAGCTGAATACGAAAGTCTTAAAAGATGCAGTAAACGCGAATATTACATTCGCGTTTTATCAGAGCTTCGCTGCTCCGCCATGGCCCGATTCCGCGCCCGCTCCCTTTGCCGCCTCGCGCGTACGATGCTGACAACGATCAGCACGATCGCAAGCAATGTCAATTCGATCATTGCGGGAATTCGGATGGGATCATGAAACATGGCGGGCCTCCGTCACATGATTTCATCATAGTACGCCGGGCAGGTCAGCCTGAAGTATTGCGCCGCACCATTGCAATCTTACCGCCGCCATTACACCGGCTTTTATTCCGCCGGCAAACGCCTCGAGTGACAAATTGAAAACATTCTGTCACGCAAAAACTTACAGGATTCAGATAGCTGTCCCTAAGCAGTTTATTTGCGCTAGAGTACATGGGCGATCAGTTGGATCGTGAGCCGTCCCGACAATTCGAAGGCGTTATCTGTCACGCGTTTGCTTGCGTGGATTAAAGAAGCACCTGGACTCGTTGAAGACATCGCCCATGCCATATTTTCCTGTCGCCTACTGTGGTCCCGCGGCTGTCCCTGAAAGCTTGTGGCTGCGCTGGAATACGGATCCGCCATTGCTCGTCGCGCTCGCGGCGCTCGCATGGTTCGTGGCCAGCAACCGCTCGGCGAATGCACGGGCGGGATGGGGCGCCGTCGCATTGATGGCCCTCGTGTTCGTGTCGCCGCTCTGCGCGTTATCCTCGGCATTGTTCTCCGCACGCGTCACCCATCACATCATTCTGATCGCCGCCGTCGCGCCGCTGCTCGCACTCGCGTTTCCGCTGCCGCGCCTCGCGCATCCGCCGCTCGTGCCGGTAGTCGCCGCGCATGCGGTGATCATCTGGCTGTGGCATGCGCCGGGGCCGTATGCATGGGGACTGTCGACCGTACCCGGCTACTGGCTGATGCAGATCACTTTGCTTGGCAGTGCATGGCTCATGTGGCGCAGCATCTTCTCGCCGTCGCTGCCGACCGGCCCCGCGCTGATGGCGCTCGTCGCGACGATCGGCCATATGGGATTGCTCGGCGCGTTGATCGTGTTCGCGCCGGTGCCGCTCTACGTCGCGCACTTCGCGACCACCGCCGCGTGGGGGCTCACCCCGCTCGCCGACCAGCAACTCGCCGGACTGTTGATGTGGGTACTGGCGATGATCCCTTATCTCGCGGCAGGACTTTCGCTCGTCTGGTCAAGCCTGCGCGTCAGAGAGCCCGCGCTGTGACGACCCTGCTGAAGTTCATTCATCTGGCCGCGATCGCCGTCTGGTCGGGCGGTTTGATCGTGCTGCCGTATCTGTTCTGGCAGCGCCGCGGGCTCGCGGCGGGCACCGAACTCGACCGGCTGCACCGCATCACGCGTCTCGTGTTCGTGGAGTTGACCTCGCCCGCCGCTTTCGTCGCGATTGCGAGCGGCAGCGCGCTGATTTTTCTGCAGGCCACCTTCGTCGAATGGTTCACCGCGAAGATGGTGTTCGTCGGCATCATGGCGATGCTGCATGTGCTGGCCGGCCTCGTACTGCACGATCTGTATCTGCCCGACGGCAGCTTCAGCCGTGCCTCGGCGATCGCGCTGACCATCGCTTATCTGATCGTGATCGTCGCGATCATCTGGATCGTGCTGGCCAAGCCTCACATCGACTCGAACCTGCTGGCACCGCATCTGTTCGAGCCCGGCGGACTTGGCCGCTGGCTGCATCACTCCTTCGGCGAAACGAGAATTCCGACGCCATGATCGAACACGAGCTTGCCCCCATGCCAGCCGGCGAAGCCCGTCATCACCGAGCTGAGCACCGACAGCACGAGCCCATGCGGCAGGATCTCATCGGGGTAATAAAGGCGCACGCCCCAGTTCGCACCCGCGAGCGCGACGAGCGTCATCGCGGCGACGGCATGCGACCAGCTCGCTTCCTTCAGGCGGATACCGCGCACCAGCAGCAGCTCGGCGGTACCGACCACGCTCGCAGCCACGCCGCTCCAGAACGCGAAGCCGGCGGCCCACAAGCCGGCGCGAATCCAGAACGGGTCGCCCGTCCACCAGTAGATTACGTCGACGCCCAACGTCGCGACGACGAACGCGATCGGGAAATGCACCATCATCACGTGAATCGGATGACCGACGAGCGCCACCACCGACCCCTTGTCGAGCCGCAACAGCTCGAGCATCACTTCGCTTCGCGTCTCGTTTCCAGCATTGCCTTTGTTTGCCATGATGGTGTGTCCTCGCATCGGATGCCTGGTGGTGCAAACCATCATAGCTGCTTGCGCCTGGCCGTCCAAGCCGGATCGCTCGCCGCGTTGTCCGGCTGCACCGGGCCGCTCTCGACGCTCGAGCCATCGGGTCCGGCCGCCGCATCGATCGCCGGGCTGTGGTGGGTGATGCTGGCGGGCGCCGCGATCCTGTTCGCGATGGTGCTCGTACTGTTTCTGATGACGGTCTTCCGGCCCGGCTGGGGCTCGCACGTGTCGCCCGCGCGCTGGATCGTGCTCGGCGGTCTCGTGCTGCCGGCAGTGATCCTGATCCCGTTGATCTGCTACGCGCTGTACGCGGGCGAATTGCTGCTGCCGCTGCGCGCGCATGCGCCCGCGCGCATCGAGGCGATCGCGCAGCAATGGCGCTGGACCTTCCGCTATCCGGAACTCGGCAACGTCGAAACCGGGAACGTGCTGCATCTGCCAGCGGGTACGCCGGTCGATATCGTCGTGACCAGCATGGACGTCGTGCACGCGTTCTGGATTCCACGCTTCGCGGGCAAGATCGACGCGGTCCCTGGCCACCACAACCTGCTGCGTATCCAGGCCGATCAGCCCGGCGAGTACGCCGGACAATGCAACCAGTTTTGCGGCATCGGTCATGCGGGGATGCACTTCACCGTGATCGTCGATCGTCCGGAAGATTTTCCGGCTGCTGTCAAAAACGCCGCCGCCAACGGGGAGGTGAAGAAATGAGTGTGCCCGTCGAGCCGCCATCACAGGGCATCACCGCGCTGCGGCTGCATCGCCAGCTTGCCGCGATCTGGGCCACCGGGCCAGGCGTGCAGAGACTTACCTCGGTCAACCATACCGTCCTCGGCTTGCGCATCATGATCACGTCTTTCGTGTTCTTCGCGATCGCGGGGATTCTCGGCATGCTCACGCGCGTGCAGCTTGCGACGCCGCATGCGGCCTTCATGGACGTGGAAACCTACAACCAGGTCTTCACGATGCATGGGTCGATGATGCTGTTCCTGTTTGCGATCCCGATGGTGGAAAGCTTCGCGGTCTACCTGGTGCCGAAGTTGATCGGCGCGCGCGACCTCGCGTTTCCACGGCTGACCGCGTACGGGTACTGGTGCTATCTGTTCGGCGGCACGATCCTGACCGTGTCGCTGATCCTGCACTCCGCGCCGGACGGCGGCTGGTTCATGTACACGCCGCTCAGCTCGAACGTGTACACGCCCGGACTGAACGCCGACGTGTGGCTGCTTGGCATCACGTTCGTGGAGATTTCAGCGCTTTCGCTCGCGGTGGAACTCACCGTCTCGATCCTCAAGATACGCGCGCCGGGCATGTCGATCGATCGCATGCCGATCTTCGCGTGGTACATCCTCGTCACCGCGATGATGATGATCGTCGCGTTTCCGCCGCTGATTCTCGCCTCGATGCTGCTCGAGGTGGAGCGCGCGTTCAACCTGCCGTTCTTCGATCCGACGCGCGGCGGCGATCCGCTGCTGTGGCAGCATCTGTTCTGGCTGTTCGGCCACCCGGACGTGTACATCATCTTCCTGCCGATGGCCGGCGTGCTGTCGACGATGATCCCCGTGTTCGCGCGCCGCAAGCTCGTCGGCTATCGCACGATCGTCGTCGCGATCATCGCGCTCGCGTTCCTGAGCTTCGGCATCTGGGTGCACCACATGTTTACGGTGGGCATTCCGCATCTGGCCCTCGCGTTCTTCTCGGCGGGCTCGGCGATCGTCGCGGTGCCCACCGCGATCCAGTTCTTCGCGTGGCTCGCCACGCTGTCGCACGGCCGCCCGCGCTGGGACGTGCCGATGCTGTACATCTTCGGCTTCTTCTTCGTGTTCACGTGCGGCGGGCTGACCGGCGTGATGCTCGCGATCGTGCCGTTCGACTGGCAGGCGCACGACACCTACTTCGTCGTCGCGCACATGCACTACGTGGTGGCCGGCGCGCTCGCGTTTCCGATGCTCGCGGCGTTCTATTACTGGTTGCCGCTGCTGACCGGGCGCACCGCCGTGCATAACCTTTCGGTGCCGGCGTTCTGGCTCGTGTTCATCGGCTTCAACATGACGTTCTTCCTGATGCACCTGACCGGCCTGCTAGGCATGCCGCGGCGCGTCTTCACCTATAGCGGCGACGAAGGCTGGAACTGGCTCAATCTGCTGTCGTCGGTGGGCAGCTTCGTGATGACGATCGGCTTCGCGCTCGTCGTGATCGACATCGTCGTGCAATTGCGTTTCGGCCAACGCGTGCGACGTAACCCGTGGCAATCGACCACGCTCGAATGGGCGATGCCGATTCCGCCCGCGCCGTACGCATTCGCGTCGATCCCGCACATGGACGCCGAAACCGAACAGGTGCCCCCGGGCCAGCTAGCGACCTCTCTGGCGCGCGGCGAGGGTTACCTCGGTTTCACGCGCAACGGCTGGCAGGAGACGCTAGGCGTGCATATGACATCGGGCGAGCCCGAACAGCTGATCGTGCTGCCGAACTCGACGTATCTGCCGCTCGTCACCGCGCTCATGACCGCCGCGGCGGTGCTCGCTATGCTGTTCAAGTTCTATCTGCTGTCGGTCGCATTCGCATTCGTGACGTTTGGCCTCTTCATCTACGCGGGCCAGAGCGCGGGGCACGCGCGCGATTACGGCGCGCTGCCGGTCGGCCGAGGCGTCAGCGTGCCGCCGCATACCGAGGTCGCCGGTTCGCCGTCATGGCTTTCGATGATCTGCGCGCTGATCGCGAACAGCACGCTGTTCACCTCGCTGATCTTCGGCACGTTCTACCTGTGGATTGCCGCGCCGAACTGGCCGGCAGCCGTGACGCCGCATCCGAACCGCGGGCTCGCGCTGGTCGCGGCCGTCGCGCTCGCGGTGGCCGCGGCCGCCACGCGTGGCTCGTTGCGCGCGGCCGCCGCCGAGCGCAAACCGCACGGCACGATCGGGCTGAGCGCGATCGCGCTGATCGTCGCGCTCATCGCCTGCGTAATGCTGATCAACGGTGTGACACCGAATCCGCGCGAGCATGCGCTCGGCGCGACGGCCGCGGCGCTGCTCACGTACATCGCAATTCACGCGGGCGTCGGGTTGTTGTTCCTCATCAGCAACGTGCTGCGCGTCGGCGCTGGCTTCGTTTCCGCGCGACGCCTGACCGATCTGCGTCTTACCCGCCTGTGGGTCGATTACACGCTGGCGACGGGCATCATCGCGCTTGGACTCGTGCTCGCGCTGCCGAGCCTCGTCGCCGTGCTGGGAGCCAGACCATGAATGCGCGTCCGCTTTCGCCGCGGCGGTTGTGGTGGCTCGCCGTCGGCTTCACGATCTGGTGTCTCGCGTTCGTGATCCTGTATGCGCTGCACGCGATCGGCTGCGCGTTCGCGTGGCCCACCGGCCCGCTGCGCGCGAGTCTCGCGATCATTCTGCTGCTGCATCTGACCGCGATCGGCTGGCTATGGCGCTATCGCGCCGCGACCCGCGACCCTGGTCCCGAACGCATCAGCTCGTTCATGCATACCGTCGTCGTCTGGACCCTGATCGCGGCGCTGGTCGCGACCGTGATCACGTTCGGGCCCGCGCTGCTGCTCACCACCTGCGTCTGAACGCGGACTGAGCGCGAGCGGGACCGCCGCACCCGGCATGGAGAAGCACCGATGCAGTTTCGAGATCTCGTGCACAAGGCCGTCTGGTCGGTCATCTATCTACTGTTCATTCTCGCGCCGCTGTTTGCGCTGCTGACAGGCACGCTCCCGCCCGCGCGCAACTTCGGCACCGAATTCTCGGTAGCGCTCGGCTATTCCGGACTCGCGATGATGGGCCTGCAATTCGGCCTCACCGCGCGCTTTCGTCACGTGACCGAGCCGTGGGGCGAGGACGTTATCTATCATTTCCATCGACGCGTGTCGCTGCTCGCGGTCAGCCTGGTCGTCGTGCATCCGCTGATCCTGTTCGCGATCCGCTCGGACAAGGTCGCGATGCCCGACTCGCTGCTCGAGGTACCGTGGGGTGCGTGGTTCGCGTTCCTGTCGATCGGCTCGGTGATCGTGCTGGTGATCACCGCGTTATGGCGCAAGCAATTGAAGATTCGTTACGAGCTGTGGCATCTGTCGCATATCGGGCTCGCGCTCGTCGCGATCTTCGGCGGCGTGCTGCATATGATCGGCTGGGGCTTCTACCTGACCGATCCGTTCAAGCGCACGCTGTGGATCTGCATGACAGCATTCTGGGTAGCGCTGCTGCTGTACGTGCGTCTGTTCAAGCCGCTCTTCATGATCAGACGTCCGTACCGGATCGCGGAAGTGCGCGCCGAACGCGGCGACACGACGACGCTCGTGATGCAGCCCGACGGCCACGCTGGCTTTCGCTTCAAGCCCGGCCAGTTCGGCTGGCTCAACGTGTGGGGCAGCCCGTTCAGGATCACCGGACATCCTTTTTCGTTCTCGTCGAGTGCCGAGGCCGCGAACGGCCGTGTCGAAATGACGATCCGCAATCTCGGCGATTTCACGAGCCAGGTGAAGACGATCGAAACAGGTCGGCGTGTGTATCTGGACGGACCGTATGGCGCGTTCACGATCGGGCATCCGACCGACATGCACGTGCTGATCGCGGGCGGTATCGGCATCACGCCGATGATGAGCATGATCCGCACGCTCGCCGATCGCGGCGACCAACGTCCGCTCGTGCTACTGTACAGCGGCAAGACTTGGGACTCGCTGACTTTCCGCGAGGAGCTCGATGCGCTGAAAGCGCGGCTCGATCTGCGCATCGTCTATGTGCTGTCGGACCCGCCCGAAGGCTGGAGCGGGGAAGTCGGGCGCATCGACGCCGCGATGTTCCGGCGACATCTACCGCCCGAGTTCGCCGATCACGAGTATTTCATCTGCGGCCCGGACTCCATGATGGATGCGATCGAAACGGCGCTCGGCGAAATGAAAGTGCCGCGCATCCGCTACCATTCCGAACGCTACAGTTTCGTCTAGGAGACTTGCGATGCGCCGACTGTTGGCCAACCGTCTCGTCGTTGCCACCGGCGTGATCGTCGTGGCGTTGTCGCTTCTATTCGCGTATCTGCGGGTCGGTTCGCTGCATTAGGGCCCGGTTACGCCAAAGACGGGCTCGCGGCGCGCTTTTCCTCATGCTCGAAGGTTGAATCGATATGCCCTACTTTTTTGGAATTGGTCTTCACGTTTTCATCGCGATCTTTTTCGCCGTCCACGCGATGCGCAATAACCAGGGCATCTACTGGCTATTCATTCTGTTTGCTTTTCCGCTGCTCGGCAGTGTCGTGTACTTCTTCGCGATCTATCTGCCGGATCTGCGCCACTCGCGCGGCGCGCGGGTGGCCACGCAGGCGATCACGCAATTCGTCGATCCGAATCGCGCGCTGCGTGAAGCGCGCGCCGCTTTCGACCGCGCGCCGACCGTGCAGCATCGGATGCGGCTCGGCGAGGCCTTGCTCGCGGCCGGCAATCCGCGCGAAGCGCTCGAACATTTCCAGACCGCGGCGAACGGCCCATTTGCAAACGATCCTGCGCTGCTGCTCGGTCTCGCGCGCTCGCAGTTCGCGCTCGGCGACTACACGGCCGCGGATGCGACGTTGGCGAACCTGTTCTCGGTCAATCCGCGGGCACGCAACCAGGGCGAGCCGGCGCTGCTGAACGCGCGCACGCTGGCCGCGCGGCATGCGCCGGGCGCACGCGCGGCATTCGAACAGGCGCTGACCTGCGCGACCGACGTCGCGCCGCGCTGCCTGTTCGCCGACTGGCTCGCCGCGCAACCGGAAGATGCGGACCGCCGCCGCGCCGGCGCGCTCTATGCGGAAATCGTGCAGGACGCCAAACATTGGCCGCGCCACGCGCGCGAGCATAATCGCGAGTGGCTGCAACGGGCGCAGGCGGCGTTGGCGGCCGGCGCGGCTCGAACGTGAGCAAGCCGAGGAGAACTTCGATGCGACGCACGACCCGGTCTTTTGCTTCGGCGCCGTACGCGGCGATTGCGGCGATGGCTTTCGGTGCCGCCGGCGCTTCGACTTCCGCGCAGGCCGCTGGCATCGAGAAACCGTTCGAATGGCCCGCGTCGTTCGTCGTGCTCGGCGATGGCTATCCGCACTCGGGCGATACATGCCGGCGGCTCGGCGAGTCGGCCGCGACCGTGAACTATCTCGACCATATGGCGATGCTGGTCGGCTGTCCGGGCTCGCGCGACGGCGCCGCCGTGCGCGCGATCGCCAGGCATCAGCGGCACGCGCGCGTGGTCGGCGAAGCGGATGGCGTAACGCTGATTTCGATTTCGACTGAAAGCGCTCAGGCCGGCTCGCATAACGGCCACGGGCCCGTGAAGGAATCGCCTATCAGCGCGAGCGGCACTTTGCCGTGCGAGCGTGGCAACGGACAGACCAAAACGATGTGCAAGTTCGGCGTCGTGCATCACAGCGATCGATCGACTACGGTCGTGGTCTACTGGCCCGATGGCGCCACACGGGCGATTTTCTTCGGCGTCGACGGCCGGGTAGTCGGCACGGCCGCGTCCGCGAGCGATCGGCCGATGCCCGGCGACACGCTGACGCGCAAGCATGCCGGCATCAATCTGATTTCAGTTGGCAATGAGCGCTACGAAGTCGAGGACACGGTTCTGTCCGGCGATTGAATTGCGTTGAAGCACATTGGCGCAAGCCATCCGCGGTCGAACGCCTGATTCGACGCGCGTCACGATCCTTTCTATCCACTTCGCTTCACACCCTCGCGCAGACCGGCATGCAGCATGCCGCGCCGCACAAAATATTAGTAATAATCCAATAAAGACTCTAGTTTATGCGGAATGCGCATGCCGCGAGCAGTTCGGATTCTTTCATTTTCATTCAGTTCGCATGGGGATTACCCCATGCCGTCAAATCAATATTATTGATTAATATTATTACCTGCCGGACGTTCGGCGCCGGCCTACGGGCTGTCTCGATTCTTTATCCAGATCAACTAAGTGTTTTCAACCGATCAGCGGTTCAACAGGAGGGGTCATGATGTCCAGAAGAATGGGATTAGTGGCGGTCTGGCTGGCGATGGCCGTCGGACTCGCCGCATGCAATGGCGACAATAGCGGCGCGTCGACATCGCCGGTGGCGAACGCGGCCACCTCGAACGCGGCGCCGATCAGCAATGCATCGCAATCGAATTCGAATGCATCGGCGGACAACAACGCGACGACGGCTATTCCACTGCCCTGCGACGTTGCCGCCACGGCCAACACGCCCTGCTCCGCCGCGCACAGCGTGACCCGACTGCTGACGAAGAACTACACGGGCCCGCTGTTCCAGATTCAACGCGCGTCCGACAACACGACGCTCGATGTCTATCCGTACACCAACAGCACGCTGAAAGGCGGTGACCGTTCGCTGGTCGGCTCGGCGAATGTGCAGAGCACGCAATCCTTCTGTAACAACACCACCTGCTCGGTCACCTACATCTACGATCAGATCGATCTCGTTGCGCCGCTGAAAAACGGCGCGTTCGGTAATGTCCCCGCGACGCTGACGCTGAACCAGGACGGCACGGAATCGCTCACCGTACAGAACGGCAGCACAACGACCACCGTGCCGGTCCTCAACGGCTTCGCGACGATCACGCTGCCCGGCACCTCCGGCGCCTTGACCGTGCAGTTGGCGCAACCGCCGACCGCCTTGACAGCGCAGGCGCCGACGCAGCAACTGACGATCGGCAACGACTTGCCCGCGCTTACCGGCACGCCGGCCAAACTCGCTCTCGTTACGACGAACGGCGTGCAGATTCCTGCTCTCGGCACCTTGGCCGGCCAGGCCTATCGCAAACGTTTCGGCACGGTGAACCAGTCGATCGGCGATAGCGAAATCGCCGAGTACATGGTGGCCGGCGCGCACTACAGCCAGTCGTCGACCTGCTGCGGCACCTACGGCAACATGGAGAACAGCGCGAATCCGAGCACCTATTCTCACGGCGAAGTGGAAGGCGAAATGTTCGCACTCGCGTTCTCGAACGGCAACGCGGCCGTGTTCGGCTATTGCGACGGCGACTCGATCCAGCCGTCCAACGTGAAGGATCCGGTGTGCAATGCGCTCGATACCAACTGGCCGGGCGTCGATGCCGAAGCCGGCGTCTATCTGTATGGTCCGCAGCAGCCGGCGAAGGAGAAGTTCGTGACGGTGCTGTCGAAGTATTCGCCGGTCACCGCGTCGAATCTGTTCGCGGTCAAAGGCGGCTCCGCTTCCCAAAGCGTGTTGACGTCGCTGTACGATCAGACGCCGCCTGAAGCGCTAAACTTCGGCAACGACGCCGGTCACGCATTCAACGGCCAATGGCAAGGCGGTCTGTCGCTCGGCGAAGGCGGCGACGGTAGCGCCGCGCCGATCCAGTTCTTCGAAGGCGCGATCATCACGAAGGCGACGTCCGATACGACCGACAACGCGATCCAGGCGAGCATCGCGAGCTTCTACGGGCCGCCGACCAACGCGGCCGCGTCGGCCTGTTACGCGAACAACCTGATCAACTCGCCGCTCAATCTCGCGACGCCGGATGCGTGGTTCCAGTCGAGCGGCGGCACCGCCGTGCCCGCCACCGACATCTCCGGCGTCGATCGCGGCGCCGCGACGGTCACGAGCACGAACGGTTCGGCCGTGTCGAACATTCACGAAGTGATCCGTGTGCAGGGCGGCCAGTCGTACACGTTCACCGACTACGTGCTCGCCACCACCAACGCGACGGTGTTCCCCGGCGGCTCGATCCAGACCGACGACCCGAGCGGCACCGAGTTCGGCTGGGTGCTGAACACCAACACCGGCGCGATCGTGCGCGGCACGTGGGGCGCGGGGCAAGCGACGGCGCTGAGCGCGGTGAAATCCGGCAACTGGTGGAAAGTGACGATGACGCTGACGGCACCGGCGGGATCGAACAACGCGCAGGTATTCATCGATCCGCCGACGTCGAGCAGCGCAGGCGTGCGCTCGCAGCAGGCCGCGTATCTGAGCGCGACGCACTACTGCCCGAGCCTCGCGATCCTGAGCGGCGCGAAGTCGTAAGCACGGTCAGCGCGACGCAGTCATCGATGATTCGTTGACGCGTCGCGCAATCGAAGGCACACTCGCTCACCATGCAAGCCCTCAAGTACCGCCCGACTGCAAAGCATCATCATGCGCATGCCCGCGTGGGACTGCCTGTGGGGACTCGCATACGCATACGCCGCTAGACATCATTCGCAACGACATGCGCCAGAAAGCCCCGCCGGCAACGACGGGGCTTTTTGTTTTCCACGACCTTATCCGCTCATCGAACGAAGGATTGCCGCCATGACACAGGAAGCACAGCCGCCTGCCGTATCGAAGCCCTTTGCGACGCCCATCGATCTATACCGCGTGCTTGCACGCGTATGGGCCGGCGATACGTCGAGCCCCGCGCACGCGTGGTCGTCGACGAATCCCGCGCAGAATCATTGCAGCGTGACGTCTCTGATCATGCAGGACTATTTCGGTGGCGAGATTCTGACGACGCGTACGTCGGGGGGCACGCACTTCTACAATCTGATCGACGGCAGCAGATGGGATCTGACGGTCAGCCAGTTTGCCGAGCCGATTCCATTCGACGATACGCGTTCGAGTCGTGAGGCGGCGTTCGCTGATACGTCGCGGGAGAAATACGAACTGCTGAAGTCGAGGCTCGCGCAAAGCCAGCTGAAATAAACGCTCAATCAAACACGCGTGGCCGAACTGCATCGATACGCGGTTGGCCACGCCATGTCACTTCAACCAATCACTTCCTGCTTCCCCGGAATGCCTTGCCCGCGCAACGAACACCCGCGCGTTTCAGGCACGTAGATCAACGCAATCGCCCCCACGACGCACGCGGCCATCATGTAATAAGCGGGCACCAGCGCATTGCCCGTATGCGCGACCAGCCATTCGTTCGCCATCGGCGCCGTGCCGCCGAAAATCGACGTCGACACGTTATACGCAATCGCCATCCCCGCGTAACGGACCTGGGTCGGAAACATCGCGGGGAACATCGCCGAGATGCTGGCCAGTTGCGGCACGTACAACAGCCCGAGCACCGCAAAGCCGATGAACGCGCCCGCCACGCCGAGCTTCATCAGCAGGAACATCGGAATCGCCGCGACGAACAGGCCAATCAGCGAAAACCACCAGACGTTCTTGCGTCCCACGCGATCCGAGAACGTGCCCGCGAACGGCAGAAACACCATCATCGCGAGCATGCCGATCAGCGGCACGAGCAGGGACATGTTGTCGCTCATGCCGAGCTGCTTCTGCATGAAAGTCGGCATATAGGCGAGCAGCACGTAGTTGAC
The DNA here is from genome assembly GCF_014201055.1 of Paraburkholderia sp. CI2. Classification (NCBI taxonomy): domain Bacteria; kingdom Pseudomonadati; phylum Pseudomonadota; class Betaproteobacteria; order Burkholderiales; family Burkholderiaceae; genus Paraburkholderia; species Paraburkholderia sp. CI2. Next base: position 4,165 of record NZ_JACHDL010000028.1, on the reverse strand, counting down.
GACATTCAAAGCAACCACGAGTCCACCGAGTTGGATCAGCGGTTTCCAATAGTCGCGCAGCAATGCCTTCAGCGTGACGCAGCTATGCTGCTCCTTGTGCATCGTTTGTTCGAGCTCGCGAAAGACCGGCGTGTCTTCGAGCCTGGAGCGCAGATAGAAACCGATCAGGCCGAGCGGCGCTGCAATCAGAAACGGCAGACGCCATCCCCACGCATGCATTGCCGTGTTGCCGAGCACGACGGAGCAACCGAGCATCAGAAACGCACCGAGCGAGAAGCCCGACAGCGTCGCGAATTCGAGGAAGCTGCCACAAAAGCCGCGCTTATTGTCCGGCGCGTATTCGGCCATGAAAGTCGCCGCGCCGCCATATTCGCCGCCCGTCGAAAAGCCCTGGATCATCCGCAGAACGACGAGGATAACCGGTGCCCACCAGCCGATGCTCGCGTAAGTCGGCACGAGTCCGACCAGCAGCGTTGCGACCGACATCAGGATGATCGTCAACGCGAGTACGTGCTTGCGGCCGAGGCGATCGCCGAGCGGCCCCCAGAACAATCCTCCTAGCGGACGCACGAGAAACGAAATGGCGAACGTCGCGAGCGCGAACAACGTGGCCTGCGCGGTGCTGCCGGGAAACAACGCGGCCGAAATATAGCTCAGGCCGTAGGCGTAAATACCGTAGTCGAACCACTCGGTCGCGTTTCCGAGTGCCGACGCCGCGATTGCGCGTCGCAGCAAGCTGCGCGCCTGCGGTTGCGCGCTCTGCGCGTTCCATGAATGTACGTAGTGCATGTCTTCTCCTGGGGTGTCTCTATGCGACACAGGCAATGTCGCCCGAATCCACGATACCGGCGACCCGCGCCTGCAACGATGTTCTAGGACGATGCAGGCATCGGGGTTTTCCATAAAGCCTGCAACGGATGCGGTAATCCGTACGCGTGCGTCGGCGACGCGTCGCGCGCGTTCGGGAAAAACAACATGATTGGCGTCGCGCAGCGTTCTCAGCGCATCAGCGACGGCAGCGTCATCAAATGACCCTGCTGTGGCCTCGCCTCGTTCTCGCCGCAAAGGTCGAGCGCGCGCCTCTCCGCCGATTCACGGCTCTCGCCCTTCGTCAGCATCGGCGCGAGCGTCACGTTGTCGAGCACGCTCTTGTGCGGAAACAGATTGAAGTGCTGAAACACCATGCCGATCTTCTCGCGCATCTTCTGCAGATGCCGTTCGTTCGCAGGCACCATCTGGCCGCCGCGCGGCATATGGAACAGCTGTTCGCCGTCCACTTCGATATGGCCGCCATCGATCGTCTCCAGCGTCATCAGGATGCGCAGGATCGTCGTCTTGCCTGATCCCGACGGACCGATTAGCGCGAGCTTCTCGCCGGGCATCACGCCGAGCGACAGTTCGTCGAGCACGGTCAGCGCGCCATATCGTTTCGTGATCCGGTCGAGCCGGATCAATGGCTTGCTCGCCGGGCTTTCGTGTCGGTGCACCGGCATGTTCGCGGGCGCGGCCGTGCGCCCGGATGAATGACTCGCCGGGGCGATGCCTGAAGCGCTCAGCAAATCGGTGACTCGCGCGGTGTTCATATCGATTCGATCCCGTTCGTCGTACATGTAGTGCGAACCAGAATACGCAGCCATATTTGCGATCCAGATTGCTCTAGAACAATTCTTTTTACGCGCGGACAAGGGCGGCGCAGCGTGCACTGCAACAAACATCCACCGTCTGTCGATAACGTCACGAACATTGAACTAGCACATTCAGCGGCGTTTTTTCGCGGCATTAGACTGCGGCGAGAGATACACGTGGACGCCCCGTTCACTTGCACCGGGCGCCACTTTCCGCAACGACGTCACGCTCAGAGAGAGGGGAAGATGTCAGATACGACGCTACACGAATCGCGAATTGAGGCGCCCGTCGTGCGCCTGCCGTTCGAACGCGACGAGTACGCCGCGCGTCTTGCCAAGACGCGCAAGGCCATGCAAGCGGCCGGCATCGAACTATTGATCGTGTCGGACCCGACCAATATGGCCTGGCTCACCGGCTATGACGGCTGGTCGTTTTACGTGCATCAGTGCGTGCTGCTCGCGCTGGATGGCGAGCCGGTCTGGTTCGGCCGCGGTCAGGACGCGAACGGTGCCAAGCGCACCGTCTTTATGCAGCACGATCAGATCGTCGGCTATCCGGATCATTACGTGCAATCCACCGCGCGTCATCCGATGGACTACCTCGCGCGCGACGTGATCGCCGCACGCGGCTGGGCCAACGCGAAGATCGGCGTCGAAATGGACAACTACTATTTCAGCGCCGCCGCTTATCGCTCGCTCGTCGCGCATTTGGCCGATGCGAAGTGGCAGGACGCAACCGGCCTCGTCAACTGGCAACGCGCGGTCAAATCGCCGCGCGAGATCGAGTACATGCGCGTGGCCGCGCGCATCGTCGAGAAGATGCACGCGCACATCGTCGAGCGAATCGAGCCGGGCATGCGCAAGAATGACCTCGTCGCGGAGATCTACTCGGCAGGCATTACCGGCATCGACGGTTATGGCGGCGACTATCCGGCGATCGTGCCGCTGCTGCCGACCGGCGCCGACGCGGCCGCCCCGCATCTGACCTGGGACGACACGCCGTTCGCGAAGGACGCCGGCACGTTCTTCGAAATTGCCGGCTGCTTCAAGCGTTATCACTGCCCGCAGTCGCGCACCGTCTACCTCGGCAAGCCGCCGAAGCATTTCATCGAAGGCGAACGCGCGGTGGTCGAAGGGATCGAAGCCGGGCTCGCCGCGGCGAAACCGGGCAATACCTGCGAGGACATCGCCAATGCATTTTTCGCGGTGCTGCATAAATACGGCATCGAGAAGAACAGCCGCTGCGGCTATCCGATCGGCGCGAGCTATCCGCCGGACTGGGGCGAGCGCACGATGAGCCTGCGCCCTGGGGACAAGACCGTCCTCGAACCCGGCATGACGTTTCACTTCATGCCGGGCCTGTGGCTCGACGACTGGAGCCTCGAAATCACCGAGAGCATTCTGATTACGCGGACCGGCGTCGAGACCTTTTGCAGGACGCCACGCAAGCTGTTCGTCAAACCGTGATCGCGCGGGCGTCGTGCCCGCGTGAACTCGCGAAGCACGACCGCCCGTTTCAACGAAAGGGGAAACATGCTTCCGAAAACGATGAAGGCCGTCGTGCTGACCGCGCACGGCGGCCTCGACAAACTCGTCTATCGCGACGACGTGCCGGTGCCCTCGTGCGCGGCTGGCGAGGTACTGATCGACGTCACCGCATGCGGTCTCAACAATACCGACGTGTGGGTACGCCAGGGCGCCTACGGCACCGACGACGATCCGCAAGCGGTGTCGACGTGGCGACGCGGCCGCTCGACGCTGACGTTTCCGCACATTCAGGGCGCGGATATCGTCGGACGCGTGGTCGCGGTGAGTCGCGGCGTCAGCGACGCGCGTATCGGCGAGCGCGTGATCGTCGACGCGTCGATTTACAACCGCGACGACGACAGCCTCGCCGATATCGACTACATCGGCCACGGCCGCGACGGCGGCTACGCCGAATACACGGCCGTGCCCGCGGAAAACGCGCATCGGGTCGACTGCACCTATTCCGACGCCGAACTCGCCACGTTCTGGTGCGCTTATCACACCGGCGAGCAGATGATCGAACGCGCGGCCGTCAAGCACGGCGAAACGGTGCTGATTACCGGCGCGTCCGGCGGTGTCGGCTCGGCCATCATCCAGCTATGCCGCGCGCGCGGCGCGATTCCGTATGCGGTGGTCAGCAAGGGCAAGGAAGGATTCCGGATCGGCATTATGGCGGCGAAGCCGCGCATTAGCTTTCGGTAACTCTCGGTGCAATAGGAATATGCGAGCCCGCCCAGCAAGGCGGCCTTTTTTTCGGCCATGGCAATCAGAATTTTCCAAGTCGGGTGCGGATCGTGGTTTCGTTCAAATCGACGATCATCCGTCGATAATCGCCTCCTGTGACGGACTCGCCGCCTATCGGAGAATCGTCGATACGAACCCTGTGGGCCTCAGGTTCATTTGCCGTTGGACAATGCTCAATACCGAAATGAGCCTGGAGAGCGGGAACTGGAAGCGGATATTCCTGATAGTTGATCGTTGATTGAAGCCATCAGTTTAAAGGCATGGGTCGA
>NZ_JACHDL010000027.1:0-105910 GCF_014201055.1 Paraburkholderia sp. CI2 | reverse complement strand
CGGCCAGCTTCGAAATGCCATCCGTCAAGCCGACCGCGAAGCGCGCGACGGTCCCGCTGGCCGCTTCGCGCACTTCGTCGTGCAACGCGCGCCCGATCTGGAAGATTTCCTCCGCTCGCGCATACGCCGCCTGTCCCGCTTCCGTCATAGCGACGCCGCGTCCGGCGGGCTTCAGCAGTTGATGTCCGAGCGATTTTTCCAGTTCGCGCACCTGCGCGCTGATGGTTTGCACCGCCATGTCGAGCCGTTCGGCGGCGCGCGCAAACCCGCCTTCCTTCACGACGACCCAGAAATAGTGCAAGTGCCGGTAGTTGAGCATGTGTGGCCTCACTTCGAAAAAACCGAACCAACCGTCAGCTTATCACTGGTTTTTTCGAATGCGGCGCCAGGCGATCATGCTTTCCACAGGCTGTGACCCAGTAATCAGCCGTTTTCGTCTCAACCGGACAACGACGCTCGCAAATGGAATCCTTACTGACCCTGGCCGCCGATCCTGCTGCATGGGCTGCACTCGTGACGCTCGTCGTGATGGAGATCGTGCTTGGCATCGACAACCTGATCTTCATTTCGATTCTGAGCAACAAGCTCCCCGAAGCGCAACGCGCGCGCACGCAGCGTATCGGCATCATGCTGGCGCTGCTGATGCGGCTCGGCCTGCTGGGCACCGTCGCGTGGATCGCGCGTCTCACCGAGCCTGTGTTTTCCGTGTTCGATCACGCGTTTTCGTGGCGCGACCTGATCCTGCTCGCGGGCGGTCTGTTCCTTGTGTGGAAGGCCACGCGTGAAATGCACCATCACGTGAGCCGTGACACCGAGGCGCACACGAATCCTGCGATGGGCGTCGGCGGCCTGACGGTGACGGCTGCCATCGGCCAGATTCTGCTGCTCGACCTCGTGTTTTCCGTCGACAGCATCATCACCGCGGTCGGAATGACGGATCACCTGCCCATCATGTTCATTGCAGTGATCGCTGCTGTCACGGCGATGTTGTTCGCGGCTCGCCCGCTGTCGAAGTTCATCGAGCGCAATCCGACCATCGTCACGCTTGCGCTGAGCTTCCTGCTGGTGATCGCGATGACGCTGATTGCCGAAGGTTTTGGTTCGCACGTGCCGAAGGGCTACATCTATACGGCCATGGCGTTCGCAGGCTTCGTCGAAGGCATGAACATGATGGCGCGGCGCAGAAAGGACAAGCGCGAGCACGAGGCGGCAGTTTTGGAAGCGGAGCGTGAAGCCGGCTCCGAAGCAAGGTCTGAAAAGACGCAGACCAGCGGTTCGGCTTTCTCGAACTGAACGAAGCGGACTGAAGCGGACTGACAGAAGTATCGGGGCGGTTGAACGCCGCCCCGACCGGCAGCACAAAGGTTGAACGTTACGAAAGGAGCAACGCAATGAAGTGCCCCGTTTGCAAGACCCCCGATCTGCTGATGACCGAGCGTCAGAACATCGAGATCGACTATTGCCCGACATGCCGTGGCGTATGGCTCGATCGCGGCGAGTTGGACAAACTGCTGACCCAGATGCAGGACACGCCCGAACCGGACAACAGAAGCAATCAGGTCGAGCGCGACGAGCGCTACGGCGACCGCGACGGCCACCATGACCAGCAGCGGGGACGGCGCAACGATTCTTACCACGGCGATCAGCGCAAGCACAACGATCCGCGCCGCAAGAAGAAGTCACTGTTCGATATGTTCGACTTTGACTGACCTGCATGCGTCCTGCGCTCGAACTGTTCTGGCGGGAATTCCACAACCGGCGCCGTCTCGCAATTGCGTTGTGGCGCTATCTGAAGGACGGGGTGATACCCGAGGGGGCGCAACTGAAGTCAGTGATCCGCAAAGGCGTTCCGACAATATCAGCATGGAAAGCGCGGGACACGACGTATGGGCGGTTTGAAGTGAACATGCCCGTGGGGTGCCCGGGTTACTCACGTAACCGATTCTTGAGATGGGGCGTGCTCCCGAAAAGAAATTCCGGTGCAACGCGCAACAGATGAGGCTGGCTAGCCGCCAGCGGATAGAAGGTGGTGACTGCGACACGAAGTTGCTTGCAGGAGCTGTTCCCGCTTCAACATGAGGGAACCGCCCGTGTCACCGGGCGCGTCTAGGAGTCTGAATAAAGAGCGACTCTGACAACGTAACGAAGCATCGCAAGATGCGGGGTATCAATCGCGAGAGGCGTACCCTTCACATCGGAAACGGCCATAGCCTTCATCTGCCCGGCCGTTTGATCAGGCGAGCCGTCGGCCGCAAACTTTGGATAGATCGCGTATGGACGTCGACTCGATATAAAACGCATGCGTGCTTCTCGCGGACATTAGCAATCTGTTCATCGCTCTAATGGAATAGCGATAGTAGCTATTGTCATCATCGAATTGAACACGCGTGCGTTCGCATCGAGACCTTCGAGGTGATCGCCGCGTTCCCGCTACGTAAGGGGCCGCAAGCGCGCTCAAACCCGGGTGTTGCCGGCATCGCGAGGTCATCCTACACAGAAACGGCCCCGCTAAACGTTGAACAGTTCGCTACGCGCCGCGTCCATGATCATCGCGACAGCCGGGTGGCTGATGTGGCGCTCGATAGAGATTGCAAAAAATTCCTCGACGATCGAATTGATCTGCCCGACTATCGTCAGGTTGTGCTCTGTCTGCAACTGGCTTTCGAGCACGGTTGGCGCGAACAGCAGGCCGCGGCCTTCGCGGCCGAATGCCATGGTCATCGCTCCGTCGTCGAACTCGCCGACGATGCGCGGCGAAATGGCGTGCGAGGCGAGCCAGTGATCCAGCTTGCGCCGCACGGCGGATTCCGTGCCGGGCAGTAGCACAGGCAGCTTGTCGAGCGACATCGGGAAGCGTTTTTTGCTGCTTTGAATCAGCGCCTGGGTTGCGAAGCAGCTTAGCGTCGAACGTCCGAGGCGGTGATTGAACGCCTTGATGTTGACGTCGACGGGAATGGGGGCGTCCGCGATGATCAGATCGAGGCGGTGCACGGCCAGTTGCGCGAGCAGCGCGTGCAGTTTGCCTTCGTGGCAGATCATGCGCAGCGACGCCGACGCGCTCAGCGCGGGTTCCAGCAGCCGGTACGCAATCGCCTTGGGGACCGAATCCGCGATCCCGACGCGAAACCGCGTTTGCGCACCGGATTCGCTTTCGCGCCGCACAGCGCTTTCGAGTTCCGAACCTAACGAAAATATCTCGTCGGCGTAGTCGAGCGCGAGGCGCCCCGCATCGGTCAGTTCGAGCGTGCGGCCGGTTTTCCTGAACAGCTTCTTATCCAGCGCCTCTTCGAGAAGCTTGATCTGGCCACTGAGCGTTTGCGGCGTGATGTGCAACTGCTCGCCCGCGCGCACGATGCCGCCCGCGCGAGCCGCGACCCAAAAGTAATAGAGATGCTTGAAATTCACGAACCCTCCACCGATTACGGAAAGATATGTTTTTCTCGAAGTATCAACAATAAAAATACGAATTTTATGTTGGCGTGGGTTCAGTTAGATTGAGACCTCGCCCCGAAGCGTCGGCGGGCGTTTCATGAAGCTGACAGAGGTGACATATGGCATCGGTTGCAGAATTGCTGCGTGCGAAAGCTTCCCGGACAGTGTGGTCGATCGAGGCATCCGCTTCGGTTTGCAACGCGATATCGATCATGGCTCACAGGGAGGTTGGAGCGTTCATCGCCGTGCACGACGGGCGCATAGCCGGCATCGTGACGGAGCGCGATTACGCCCGGAAGATCGTTCTGATGGAACGCTCGTCAACGAATACGCCTGTGCGCGACATCATGTCGACGGCGGTGCGTTATGTCAGCCCGAAGCAGACGACGGACGAGTGCATGGCGATCATGACAGAACATCGGATTCGCCATCTGCCTGTGCTCAGCGCAGGGCAGGTGACAGGAATGGTGTCGATCGGCGACCTGATCAAGAACCTGATTTCCGAGCAGGAACACACCATCCGGCAACTGGTGCACTACATCCACGGCAACGGTTTTCACGCCGCTTTTGATGGATCGAAGGCACAACCGGCGGCGAGCTTGCGTAGCTAAAAATATTACTGTTCGTAATGTATTCGTGCGCGCAAATGGAGCGCGTTGCGGGCAGTTTCGCGACTCATCGAAAGAGGTTTTTATGTACACGCAAATCATCAACAAATTACGACGTGCTGCCGGTGCAGTCACGCGCGGGACGGCCGCGCTCGGTCTGGCGGGGCTGCTGGCGCTGGGCGCCGTGGCGTCGACCGACGCCGAGGCGAAGCGCGTAGGCGGGAGTCAAAGCATCGGGCGGCAGTCGCAGACGGCGTCGCCGTCTGGACCAGCGCAGCAAAGCCAACAGGCACAGCCGGCACAACAGGCCGCGCAGGCGCCAGCTGCGGCAGCGGGTAACCGCTGGATGGGCCCGCTGGCTGGTCTCGCTGCGGGCCTTGGGATTGCAGCATTACTGTCGTCGTTTGGCCTGGGCGAAGGGCTGGCGCAGATGCTGTCGAATGCGTTGCTGATCGGGGCGGTGATTTTCGCCGGCGTGATGCTATTCCGCTTTATCGCCAACCGGCGTCGTCCGGATCTTGCCTATGGACACGGTCCCGTGAACCGCCAGCAAACGAACGGCTCACGGTTTCTGAATCAGATCCCGCAAGCGCGGCCTGAAGCGAACTTGCGGGGCTGGCCGAACGCGGCGATGGGTTCGACCGGAGCAGCGGACACGGAGAGGACAACGGGACGACCACTCGAGCAGGATCAGGCGGCGTTTCTTGTATCGGCAAAGACCTTGTTCATGCGCCTTCAAGGCGCATGGGACCGGAACGAGCAGGGTGACCTGTTCGAATTGACGACACCGGAGATGTTCGCGCAAATCAAGCGGGATCTCGAAGCTCGGGGTCGCCAGGTGAGTCATACGGAAGTCACGCAACTTGACGCGGAAGTGCTTGGCACAGAACGCAATGCGGATGAAACGCTGGTTAGCGTTCGCTTTTACGGTCAAATGCGGGAAGACGATGCGCCGACTGCCCAGCCGTTCCAGGAAGTCTGGAACATGGTCAGCGACGCACGTGGCAACCAGGCGTGGCGACTGGCCGCCATTCAGCAAATTGACGGATGAGAGCGTAGTTGAAACCGGCAGCGGCCTGCTGCCGGTTACTCGTGAGGGTGGCGCGCGCCGCGGAACTACCTGAGACCAACCTTTCGCCAGCGACCGTGCGTGAGAAAGTCGAGCGCCACTTGCGGAGTGGCAAACGCTGGGCGCATGAGGCGATGGTCGGCCAGATTCGGTCATTCGCTAACAAGACCTGGATCGTCAACAATCGACGAGCCGAGACGATGGTCTTGACGCAGCTTCCTTTCCGCCAGGCAGAAGACGTCAATGATGAAATTGCTGACTGTTCGCGTTAAACCTCCCGTTCGGATTTGCGCATGTCCTTGGTCCGGGTACCGCACACATCAGAGGCAGTGAACCGGTTTGACCGCCGCAACTTAGGGACATCAGACAGATGTGAGCGTAAGCCCGGCAGCGTAGAAGGACGTCTAGCGCTGCCGGGTCATCCCCCTACGCGACGAAACGGCACTCCGACGCGGGTGTCCGCGTATCCATGTTCCTTCCGCGGTTCATATGGTCGTCGATTTCAGCCGCGCAACCGAGCATGCGGGGGTATAGAAATATAGTGAAGGCGGCCGTCTCCAAGGCGTTGCGGGAATAGGTTCCGTCACGATATGGCTGCCAGAGCATCTTGAGCAGCAACGCGGCAATCACCGCGTCGACGTTGACGCAGTAGACGTTTCGCGAAACCCCGGCGTCGAACAGACTTTGCACCAACGTCCGATAGAAGTCGTGGAAGATGTTATATTCGCCGCGCTCGGCGAACAACTGCCGAACGAACACTTCACGTGGATCGTGGTTGACCGGCTTGTCCTTAAACACCGGATGATTCACGCCGGGAATCTTCTGAATGTCGAGGCTGCCGCTCGTTTTCTTGCTCGATTTGTATTTGGCGTAACTTTCGACGTACGTCATCGCCAGTGCTTTCAGATCGAGCCCGTGAGCCGGGTCGCCCGGGTCAGTCAGTCCACTATCCCTGAACTGGTCGAGCAAAAATGCAATTCCCTCGAATCCATTTCCGCCGTGTGTATAACCGCTGTGCGTCAGGAAGCCGATTAACGCCTTGTTGAGCTGGACGCGTTCGGGGTCTTCGGGACCGTCAGCAGAGACCGCACCTTTTGCACCCTGCGCGGAAATCGTTCCGGGTCCATTTGACAGCAGCAGACCGACCAGCAATTGGAAGGGAAACAAGTCGCTCGTGCCTGGCGACAATCCAAACAACGCGCTGAAGGCGGTTTCACCAAGCGACCGCTGCTCCAGGATTGCTTTCGTTTCGACGCCGCAGAAGCTGTCCGGGCAGTGCTGATCCGACGGCACCGACGCTCCGATTAAAGAACCGAACAGCTGTATCCACCAGGGAAGGCTCTCGGCCGAAAGGCGCGAAATGCGTTTGCGCATTAGCGGTCCCCATGCGAGCGTCGCGCAAATGGCCGCCAGTACGGCGTCAGTAGTCGGTTCGCCAGGCAGGCTTTCGATATATCGCACGAACGTCGACTTGACGTCGCGGGCGTTGAGTCCGTCCAGGATTGCGCGAGCCCGCAAATCAGGTTCGCTGCCGACGAACAGGCTTAAGTCGCTGACTTGGGCGCGAGAAAAGTCGAAATTTTCGTCCGTCGCGTTCTCGAGCCTCACCGCAGCGAAGGCGTCGATTAGAGCGCGGACCGCCTGGCGGGGCCCGACTTGCCCGCGCGGCCCGATAATGCTCGCAGCGGCGGCAAGAACAGTGTTCGGTGCATTACCGGCATCCCGTGCAGCCTGCGCCGCCGCGAGTGCAGGATGTCCATACAGGTTCAGGAACGCACTCACAGCGACGTTGATTAGCGCTCGGTCGTTCATCCCGCCGGGTTCGTGGAGCAGCGCGAGGCTTACGTTTGTCTCAAGGGGGTACTGCGCCGCATCAAGCATCGAAACGCCGTACAGACTGGTCACCTGCGACTTCGGGTCCATCTGCGACGCGCCAGAAGCATCCTTCATCGACTGTCGCGGTGGTACAGCTCCAACCTGTTTGTCGAGCGCGGCAATCTGGGCATCGTATGGGGCCGCGGCCTGCACGACAGGCAAATCGAGCGCCTGCGGCAGGCTCAATCCGCGGTGACTGCTAAACCACGGTTTTAATGCGAGGTTACCTTCCGGCTCGAAATCTGGCCTGCAGGCGTTTTCACGCATCACAGCCGTGAGTGCTGCGGGTATGTGCGCGATGTTCGTGACAAGCGCACCCTTTGCCGACACGGCCGGATTGTCCGGTGTGAACACACTTGACACCCCGAATTTATCGAGAAACCATTGTTCTTTCGATGCGGCGTCGTCCGCGCCTCCGGACATAGCACCCGCGTGTCCGACAGCACGGGTCAGCTTTGACTTCCAGCGACCCACGACGCACGCAACCACCGGCTTCGTAAAGTTGGCGTCGAGCTCGTAGTAGCCGCCCGGTTCAACATAAAGAACGGCGGCCTTGCTTCGCGCGTCGTTTGCCAGCGCCGCAGCGAACTCGGGCGCCGCGAATTGAATGTAGACGTCTTTGCCACTTGAAATGGCTGTTGTCGTACCCCATCCGGCCATCCGCAGGTAGGTTGCAATGGTCGTTGTGAAGTTGCCCGAGTTCGAGAACAATGCAATTGAGCCGCGTCGCAATGCCTCTTCAGGATTGTCGCCGCCCAGCGCTCCGCCGATACGCACCTGGTTCCACGTGTCAGCTACGCCGAGGCTGTTGCCGCCAAAAATGTCGATGCCGTTGGACTGACCCATCGCGCGGATTTCGCGGGAGTCACTGACGGCCAGCTTTTCGGTGACGATGAAAATCTTCTTCAGTTCCGGGTTGACGCGGATAAGCTCGGCCACGCCATCTCGTGCAGCGGAAGGAGGGAGGTAGATGACGCCGCAGTTGAACCTGTGGCCATCGTTCAGTCCTTCGAGAACGTTGTTGTAGACCGGCACGCTTCCAAGTGCCGTTTCCAGTACCTGGCCGTGCTTTCCCGGAGCCGTGCCAAACACCACATTGCCACCGGAATAGGCATGACCGACGGGCGTGACATCGCTCGACTCGCCGCCCAGAATATTGAGCACGCAAACGCGGTCGTCCTTTGTTGCAACTTGGGATAACGAACTAATTCCTACGAAGTATTTAAAATCGCCAATGCCCTGCTTGTACATAATGATTCTCCTCAGTCGATGAGATGCTCAGGCAGCCTGTTTGACCGCAATTCCCAGCTTCGCGGCAATCTGCTCACGGCCGCCTGCTTTCATCCATTGGTCAACCTGCTTCGCATGCAGGACGACCTCGCTCATGTCCGAGTCAAACCCGAAGAAGGTGTACGGCAATCCCAGTGAATCGAGCGTGTCGCGCAATGCTCCCATTCCGCGAACCAGATTCGGACCGCCACGGCCGACCACCACATAGAGCGGCGTCGGGCCGTGCTGACTGAAGTGCTCGCGTAACGCGTCGGCCATTGCGCGAAATGTTTCGAAAATATCCGTGTTGTTCGACTTTCCACCAATGATGAACAGCACATTGCTCTGCTCAATCCAGTGCTTGAAGCAGATGCGGGCGACTTCCTTCATCTTTTCGTAGGGTGGGTTGCCGCCGAAGTCTGACGAGATGATGGCGTCGTCTCCGAGCATTTGCGTGACAAGGGAGTTCGCGCCGCCACCGAACGTCGGAGCGAGAATGCTGCCCTTCGCGTTAATGACGTAGACGTCGCTCTGCCCTTGATATGTGCGAAGCTGGTTGATTTCCTGTTCGAAGTCTGAATAGTCGACTGCGAAGAGATGCGCGGGCAGGTCAAGGCGCTGCCAGCGCGGGTCATCACGGTCGAAGCCGCATTTGAAGTCACAGGCGACGGGTGTCAGCCGTCCCTTGCTATCCTCACGCATCCGGATTGGATTGAGTTCGAGAGTCGTCATTCCGAACCCGTGGTAGAGCTCCCACAACTTGGGGAGGTGCTGCACAAGCGGCGAGATAATCTGTTTGGGTGCGCCCAGCGTCGAAAGCGCGTTCGCCACGACGAACGCCTTGAGCCCGGTGAGCGGGTCAAACGGAATCTGCACAACTTGCGACTTGTCCAGTTCCTCGATGTCGACGCCACCGTGATGTGTGAGCGTCATCGTCGGTGCGCGGAAGTGTGTCGAGTCGGTAATCGAGAAATAGACCTCGTACTCGGCCGGCACACCCGCCTCAAAGGTCACACCGTTGGCTTTCGACACAGTATTGGCAACGTGATGTTCGACGAAGTAAAGACGCTCCTTCTCCTTCAAGGCGGTCGTCAGGTCAGTCGCGCGGCCAATCAGACCGGCCTTGCCCTTCTTGCCAACACCGCCCTTGAAAACCGGCTTGATGAAAATCATCCCGTGTTTTTTCAGCATCGCTCGAATCTGCTCTTCGCTGGCGTCCGGACCCAGAATTTCGGGTGTCGGAAAGCCCACGAACTGCAGCAATCTGGCGCCGTGCAACATACCGGTGACTTGCATGATGACCTCAGGAAGTGAGTTGGGAAGTCGGTGTCGTCCGGACAATATCCCTCACGGGGTCTTTGTCGAACCCGTAAAACGAGTGCGGGGTTGAGCACAGGATTGCCTCGACAATCGCGGGCGCAAGATGTAAGTCCAGCAACGCGGTGAGCGTCCGGCTGTAGTTCGTCGCATGTTCAAACTGCGTGTGTGGCCAGTCGCTGCCCCACATCAGACGTTCGGCGCCAAATGCGTCTATGAGTTGGTCCGTGGCATCGCGCATGAAACTCGAGTCCGGCTCCGAGCACCGATAGGCGCCCGAAATCTTGACCCACACCCGGCCGGATGGGCCAAACTCCAACAGGTCGTGAAACCCCGGGTCGCGTGTGCCGCTGTCCGGGTCAGGGCGGCCAAAATGGTCAACGACGACTGGCAAGCCCTCATCCAGCAAAGTGTTGACGAGCGGCGCCAGGTCCGAGGCCTCCCTGTGCAACTCAACATGCCAGCCTAGTTTTGATAACTGCCGCCAAAGCGTTACATATGGCGCCGAGCCCAGCTTGGGGAGCGTCTGCCCGACAAGGTTCAGACGCACGCCCGTCACACCCTGGCAGTTCAGCCGCTGCAGGTCGTCTTCTGAAATTTCGGGGGACACGACTGCTACACCTCGCAGCCGGCTAATGTCGCTGGTCAGCGCCTTTAAAAGATGGCTGTTATCGGTGCCGAGAAAGCTGGGCTGCACAAGGACGGCATTGCCAATATCGTTCTCGTCCAGAAGCTTCAGGTAGGCGTCCAGCGTTGCGTCATAGTCGGGTGCGTAGCGCCGTCCGTCCGCCAGCGGCAGAGTCCGGGCAAACACGTGCGCGTGCGTGTCAACGCGCGGCAGCCGTGGCCGCGCGATGGATGGTGCCTGAGTCATCGCTGGCTCCGGGGATGGTCAAGCGCTAATTCGGCGTCGGCGACCGGTCGCGAAGCCTGTTCGACGCCGGACGGCCGCAACCGCTTGCCGCGCGTTTCGGGAAGCAGCAACACGGCAACCATCGCCAGCCCATACGCAATCGCGGCATCGATGCCAATCGCTGCTCCCAGCGACATCGAATGACTCATGTACCCGACCAGCACAGGGAAACCCGCCGAGGCGATGCGACCGAAGTTGTAGCAAAAGCCGACGCCTGTCCCGCGCATGTCCGCAGGATAGAGTTCGTTGAAAAGTGCGCCCAGGCTGGCCGGGATGCCGGCGGCGAAAAAGCCTAGCGGGAAGCCCAGAACAAGCATCTGCGCGTTGCTCAATGGAAGCATCACGTAGGCGAGCACGGTGACGATGCAAGAAAATGCAAAGAATGCGATGTTGCGCCGGCGTCCGATACGGTCGAGCAAGTAAGCGCTCGCCATACAGCCGCACCAGAAAGCCACGATAACAACCGCAAGATACCCACCGGTGTTGAGGACCGACAGATGTCTTTCCTTGGAGAGGAAGGTCGGCAGCCAGGTCATGATGGCGTAGTATCCGCCGTGTGCGCCTGTGCCCAGAATCGCCCCGATGACGGTGGTCTTGATGACGCGCGGCTGGAATACTTGCGCGATTTGCCCCCACACAGAAACAGCGGGTTCAGCGCGAGACGGCTCAACGCGCACGGGTTCGCGGAGATTGCGGCGGACGTAGAGGACGAGAAGCGCGGGCAGCAGGCCAACACCGAACATGACACGCCACGCCGTGTCTGACGGCAACCACGAAAAAGCTGCGGCATACAACAGCACTGCGCCGGCCCAGCCGACAGCCCAGGCGCTCTGTACCGCGCCCATGGCCTTGCCGCGGTGTTCCGTCCGGATGGTCTCAGCCATCAACACGGCGCCTGCAGCCCACTCTCCGCCGAACCCGAACCCTTGCAGGGCCTTCAGGACCAGTAGTTGAGGAAAACTCTGGGCGAAGGCGCAGAGGAACGTGAAGCTGGCAAACCAGAGAATCGTAATCTGCAGCGTCCGCACCCGACCAATCCTGTCGGACAAGGCGCCCGCCAACCAGCCGCCCATCGCCGATGACACCAGTGTCACGCCGCTGATTGCGCCCGCCTGCGTGTGGTCGATGCCGTACGCTGCGATGATTGCGGGGATTGCCAGGGTAAACATCTGCACATCGAGGGCATCGAGGCCCCAACCCGCGAAACATCCCCAGAAGGTGTTTCGTTCGAGAGGTGTGCCTTGCTTGTACCAGGTGAACATCGCCGTCTCCAAGGTAAATTCATATATTCATGTATATGACTATATGTTTAGTTTAGGCGCCTCGACGAAGAAGTCATTGGGGATTTACCCTTGTTCCTGCAGATGTTGTACAGTGACTATTCCTGTGAACAACTATATGAATCATGGATATGCAGTCGTTCTCGGCCAAGCCAGACGGTCGATTGCCCCGGTACCAGCAGCTACGCGATGACCTGGTGCGCCGCATCGCGGAGGGCGAGTGGGCGCCAGAAAAGGCAATCGACACAGAGGCGGAGCTCAGCCTGTTTTATAACGTGTCGACCGGCACACTTCGGAAAGCCATTGATTTGCTGGTGGCCGACGGGGTGCTCACCCGCACCCAGGGAAAGGGGACCTTTGTCCGGCGCCCGCGCTTTGATTCGTCGTTGTTCCGCTTCTTCCGATTCAAGTCAGCTGACGGGAAGCCGGTCCGACCGACGGCGAAGGTGCTCAGCCGCGAGGTCGTCAAGCCAAACGAGACGATTCGCTCAACCTTGCGGATGAAGGCGACGGAGAAGGCTGTTCATCTCTCGCGGGTACGACTGATTGACCGACAACCGGTTTTGTCGGAAGAAATATGGCTTCCACGAAGCCGTTTCGAAGCGCTGGCGACTCTGCCCCTTGGTGGCTTCGAAGATTTGCTTTATCCGCTCTACGAGCGGCTTTGCCGCCAAATCGTCGCATCCGCAACCGAGATTCTGAACGTCGAACAGGCGACGGACGCTGATGCAGCGCTCTTGCATATCGACGTTGGCAGCCCGGTAATCCTTGTGCACCGTGTGGCATCCGATTTCGCCGGGACGCCTATTGAATGGCGCACCACGCGTGGTGCTGCTGCAGCGTTCCAGTATCAGGTCGATATTCGCTGACAACGCGACTCCCTCGCCGCGTTCGGTGCCGTCATAGGACCGACAACGCGAACTGACTCTCTGTCACCCGGCAAGTCGCATTTTTCCCGCGACTTTCAGGGCTCTACACCTCGTTCGCCGAATACATCACTGGTCGCCAGCTGCGGCCGCGTGCTCGCTTGCGTGCGCTCGTCCGGGTTATACCTCATTGCAGCCCGACCTCAAACATACAAACATATACATGACTATATCAATCTGCTTGTTTTCGTGTGACTGACCGTTTTCGAAACGCCAGTCGAGCGGCAGCGGGCATGGAACTTGGAGCGAACATGTCTACGTCCGTAACACGTGAGCAGCAGGTAATGAAGAAAATGGCATGGCGGCTGATGCCGCTGCTGATTGTCATGTTTCTCATCGCATTCATCGACCGGCAGAACGTGGGCTTCGCGAAACTGGAAATGGTTCAGGCACTCGGCATGACGGAAGCCGCGTATGGCCTTGGAGCGTCGCTGTTTTTCATTGGCTACCTCCTGTTTGAGGTGCCCAGCACACTGGCGCTTCATCGTTTTGGGGCCCGGACGTGGCTCGCTCGCATCATGATTACGTGGGGCGTCGTTACAGTGCTAATGGCGTTCACCAGGTCCCTGCCAGCTTTTTACTCGTTTCGGTTTGCGCTGGGCGTTGCTGAAGCCGGCTTTTATCCAGGCGTCATTTACTACCTGACGCAGTGGTTTCCTCAAAGCTACCGGACACGTGTGCTTGGCCTTTTTACCCTCGGCAGTTCGCTGGCAAACATGCTTGGCGCGCTGGTCGGAGGGCTGCTCCTTTCCTTGGGCGGAACACTGGGACTGGCGGGTTGGCAATGGGTCTTCCTTGCCACCGGTCTTCCGGCAATACTGATTGCCTTCGTAGCGCTTAAATATCTACCGAGCTCCGTCAAGGAAGCGAACTTCCTTTCCCAGGACGAGAAGGACATTGTGGTCGCAGCGCTTGTGCGCGATGCGTCCCCGGAAGCAAAGGCGTCCCGGCCATGGGCGGCATTGCTTGACCCGAAGGTTCTCATGTTCGCAGCGACCTACATGCTGATGTCGACGTCGCTGTACGGTGTTACGTACTGGTTGCCTACGCTGGTCAAGAGCTGGGGCGTTTCGTCGAGCGTCAACGGCCTGCTCAACATGATTCCGTGGGCACTCGCGACACTTCTTCTGCTTTGGCTTCCCGGGAAGCTCAAACGTGAACAGGTGGTGTTAAAAGCAATGGTCGTGGTCGCAGGCATCGGCGTTGTATGTTTTGCCTCCAGCCTCGTATTGCCGACGGTCTCGTTGCGCTTCATCGCCCTGTGTGTGGGTGGCGCCTGTATTCCTCTGCTGTACCCTTGTTTCTGGTCGCTTCCCCCGCGCTTCTTTTCCGGCGCTCGAGCCGCGGCAAGTGTCGCCGCCATCAACTGCATCGGCAATCTCGGAGGGTTCTTCGCACAGAACCTGATGCCGTACGTCGGCAAAGTTAGTAATAGCCATGTCGCACCCATGCTTGTTCCGACTGCATGCCTGTTAGCTCTCGCAGTCGGCACCGCGATTGCGTGGACAGTCGGTGGGCATCGCAAGGCGGCGCTTGCATCGTCAACGGTTCGGCTTTGATGAGAGCGCTGACACGCCTGGGCTCTTTGCACAGATGCAACGTGCACTTATTCGAGCCGCACTTTTCGACTGGTTGCAGGCTGAGTGCGGTTCAACATCGCGAACGGTTAAAGCCATCCGGGCTGGCTGGAGGCAGTTCCGTAGCAAGGCTCAAATCGAGCGCGCGTCGCCCTTTGTGCTTCTTCGGATATATGACGGGTTGTACGCCTGTAACCCCATCGTTTGTACGAGGTGAACGACCGCTTACGAGCTAGCTGAATGTCTCTTCGGGGTCGACTAGCGACGATGAGGCGCAGAACTTGACAAGGTTCGCAGTTCAAGGGAGCTAGAGCGGCGAACGATAGATCGAAAACCTTTTGATCGCGCCAACGCTTTCTTGCGCTCGAGATGAGCGCAGTTACCCAACCACTGCTGCCGGCGTCGACGAACAATAAAGTCAAGAAATGTCCTTTCATGACGATTTCAACGCAGTCTAAACGCCCTAATAACGCGGGGGTCGTATGCAACTGGGTATGAATGGAGCGATTCCGATACGAAATTTGGTATAGCAGTCCGACGATTTGCCGCCCGTCTGCGACAACATGATACTTTTGCTTTCCAAACTTTATTGTCGCGGCACATGCCGGTTGCAGATCGCCGTCTGATGTCGTGATCCTGGCGGTCGCGATTGAAGATGGTAGCCAGAGACGAAAGCCCTCGATCGCGAGGGCTTTTTCTTTCTGGAGGCGATTGGAAGGGGAGGGATTGTATTGCTTACCACCGAGGGATGCCCTTCTTACGCGCTTCTGAAAGAAGTTTGTCACAGTTGGTAACTGCGGTTTGGCGGGGCGCGCGGCGCTAAGTCAAATTGCCCTGCGGCTAATCGTCGGGGCCAGAATTCCTGGATATCTGCCGATGCCGATCACCCCGATCCCCGCCCGTCGACTTCGCCGAACTGGCCGGGGGCGGGCACTGGCGGCGGATCGTTCATGTACTGGAAGTTCTGCGCGTTCGCGGCGCTCGGGAAGGTCGTCGTGCTCGGTTGCTGGAGTACGACGTTCGGCGCAGCCGGCGTCGTGTCAATTGATTGCCAACTCATCTACAAGCATTACTTGATATAACGTACCAATCGCCGCGGTGACTCGCAGCAAGGTCGAGGCCAGCCAGCCGGGCAAAAAACTTTCTGTAACTGAGCCGTAACCACGGAATTTCGCGATTAGCCTAACGTTTGAATTCCAATCCTCCGAAGTGCACCGCCATGATTTCCAGCAATAAAACGATCAGCCTGGCGATTCCCGCCGCCGTTATCGCGCTCGCGTTAGGCGGTTGCGCAGTGGCGCCACCGAGCGGCCCGAGCATAGCCGCGATGCCGCGCAGCGGCGAGCCGCTCAGCCAGTTCCAGCAGAACGACTACGCGTGCCGCGACTACGCAAATCAATCGACGAATCCGTCCGGCGCTGCGCAGGCGGCCACCACGAACAGCGTGAACAGCGCGGCGCTCGGCACGCTCGGCGGCGCGGCGATCGGCGCGCTGTTCGGCGCCGCGGCGGGCAACGCCGGCGCGGGCGCGGCGATCGGCGCCGGCAGCGGTCTGCTGATCGGGGGCGCGAACGGCGCGAATGGCGCCCAGTATTCGGCGACCGGCATGCAGGCGCGCTACGACACCGCCTACGCCCAGTGCATGACCTCGAAGGGCGAGACAATCGTTCAGCCGCAGCCTTACTATTCGACGCAGCCGGTGTACGTCGCGCCCCGTCCTTATTACGCGCCGCCTCCGCCCGTCATGTACGCGCCTTATCCGGCTTACTGAGCGGTGATAGCTGAGGCCGGCCGGCTTGCTTGTCTTGCATTGTCGGCCGGTACTGCATTTCAAGTCCGAAGGACGGTTGGGCGGTAGCTTTTAGTGACGATCGTCGAATCCGTGCCGCTCCTTATTCCGCGCTGTCGGTCGATGCCGCTTTGCGCGGGCGACGGCTCCGGGACGCCGTTTTACGGGCTGCCTTCCTGGCGGCCTCAGACCCTTCTTCCGAGTTGATTGCTGGAGCAGGGGGCGCGGCCGGCGCTGCGATCTCAGGTACTTCCTCGATCGTGCCTGGCGTGCTTTTCTTCACTTTCTTCGCGGCCGTTTTGCGCGATGCGCGCTTTTTGGCGCTTTGACGCAGCGCCGATTGGTCGCTGTCGGTGGAATGGTCGGTTCCTTGGCCGAAAACGACTTGTTCAGCGGCTGTATCCGCTTCCGCTGTTACAGCGCGAGCTTTGGACTCTTCAGCTATCGGTTCAGTGACGAACTCATGTGGGAGCGACGCGTGTTCACGCCGTTCCTGCCGCTCGACCTCTTCGGCGGGTTCCGCGTGTTCGGTGAGAGCCGGATCGGTAGCCGCATGCTCTTCATCAGCCATTTCGTGGTGACCGCGCTTGCCGTGCGCGGCCTCCTGCTGACCCCGCCCCGGCTTGCGGTTGTTGCGCTCCTTGCGCCGCGACTTGTGCTTGCCGCCCGACTCGGACGCGGCCGCTTGCGCAGCCTGCGCTTCATACGAATGTTCGGCCGCCTGTTCAGCCGATACCGCTTCAGCCGACCCCGTTTCGGCAGGCTCCGCCGCGGTTTCGCCGATGGTTTCACTTGCCGCTTCACTCGCGACGTTCACGGCTGAGCTTCGATAGACGTACGCGCCTGACTTTTCATCGCGGCCGAATTCGAGCAGCCCGCGCGCCTGCGCTTCTTCAAGCAGATTGCCGAAAGCACGAAACCCGTAATACGTCTCGTTGAAATCCGGCTTGCGCCGTTTGATCGCGTTCTTCAGCACGGACGCCCAGATCTTGCCGCTGTCGCCACGTTCGGAAGCGAGCGCGTCGAAGGTCTGCACCGCAATTTCAACGGCCTTGCTGCGGCGCTTTTCCAGATCCTCCTTGGGCGGGGCTTTCTCTTCGTCAGGCGCACGTTTGGCTGCCTGCTGCGCGCTTTGCTGCTGGCGCGACGATTCACGCCTCACGACTGTGCGCTGACTTTCGCGTACGAGATCGTCGTAAAAAAAGAACTCGTCGCAATTCGCAATCAGCAGATCCGAGGTGGACTGTTGCACACCGACGCCGATCACCTGTTTGGCGTTCTCGCGCAGCTTCGACACGAGCGGCGAGAAATCCGAATCACCACTGATGATGACGAACGTATTGACGTGCGATTTCGTATAACAGAGATCGAGCGCATCGACGACGAGCCGGATGTCGGCGGAATTCTTGCCCGATTGGCGCACGTGCGGAATTTCGATCAACTCGAAATTGGCCTCGTGCATCGCGCCTTTGAAGCTCTTGTAACGATCCCAGTCGCAATACGCTTTCTTGACGACGATGCTGCCCTTCAGCAGCAGGCGCTCGAGCACCAGCTTGATGTCGAACTTGTCGTACTTCGCGTCGCGCACGCCAAGCGCGACATTCTCGAAGTCGCAGAACAGCGCCATGCTGACGTTTTCGTTGGATGACGCCATGTGTATCTCCATTGAAGCGGTCGTCGAAGTCGACGAATCGCGACATGATAGCGATTCCAGCGAAGGTGAGCAGCTTTTGTGGTGCGCTCGCACCGATCGGTAGGTGGGAATTTGCAGCCAGCGGTCCAACCGGTGGTCCAGCGGGCGGCTCGATGTCAGTTCCGTTACAGGGTGTCGCGACGGCCTGCGTTGTTCCATGTCGCGCGAGCTTCCAGCACGTCATCGATCAATCCGTATTCCCTCGCTTCGAGCGCCGACATGAAGTTGTCGCGGTCGGTATCGCGCGCGATTTCTTCGATGCTGCGTCCGGTCCGCTCGGCCATCATCGCATTGAGACGCGCTCGTACATACAGCACCTCCTTGGCCTGGATTTCGATGTCCGCCGCGGTGCCCTGACCGCCGCCCGACGGCTGGTGAATCATGATGCGCGCATTGGGTAGCGCATACCGTTTGCCGCGTTGACCCGCGGTGAGCAGAAAAGTGCCCATGCTCGCGGCAAAACCCGTGCACAAGGTCGAGACCTCCGGCTTGATGAACTGCATGGTGTCGTAAATCGCGAGGCCGTCATACACGGAGCCGCCGGGCGAGTTGATGTAAAAAGAAATATCCTTGTCGGGGTTCTCCGATTCGAGAAACAGCAATTGCGCGACGATCAGACTGGCTGACTGCTCGTTCACGGGCCCGACAAGAAAGACGATGCGCTCGCGCAGCAGGCGGGAGTAGATGTCATAGGCACGTTCGCCCCGGCCGGATTGTTCGATCACCGTGGGCACAAGGCCGAGGCCGGAGACAGACGGGTAACTGGAAGGCATGGATTCCTCGTTCAGGATGGATGGCGCGGGCATTCCGGGATGCGCAGGCCGCCGCGGATCAGAAGCCGCGTGACATGCGCCGGTTGTTGCTCATTTGACGAAGCAGCCGCTGGCGTTGTGACAGCGAATTTTTTTGCGCCGCGCTGTCACATCACCGGTTGCCCATGCGTCAAGCTCAGAAATACCGAGTATGACGCGCGCCTGAGCCATGCCACCGGTATGCAGCCGCTTTTTCACCACGCACCATCGGGAGGTCTACGCATGACGGAACAGGGAATCGACAAGGCATCCAGTTTCGAGGCCGCGCGCGCCCGTCTGCTGGCACTCGCATATCGGATGCTCGGCAGTCGCGCGGAGGCCGAAGACGTGGTGCAGGATGTCTGGCTCAAATGGCACCTGGCCGATACGCAGGCGGTGCAAACGCCGGTCGCGTGGCTCACCACGCTCACCACGCGCACGGCGATCGACCGTCTGCGTCATGCACGGCGCGAGCGTGCGTCACAGGCTAGCGGCTGGTTGCCGGAGCCGTGGCTCGACGAGGTCGCACCATCGGCGGAGGAGTTGGCGTTGCGAGCGGCAGATATGTCGTACGGCGTGATGCTGCTTCTCGAACATCTGAAGCCAGACGAACGCGCGGCGCTCGTCCTGCATGAAGCGTTCGAGTGTGGTTATGCGGAAATCGCCTCGATTCTCGAGCGCACACCGGCCGCTTGCCGGCAAATGGTTCATCGCGCCAAGGAGCGTCTGAGACGTGCGGGGGCGCCGTTGGAGCGACCCGATCCGGCGGTGCATGGGCGAATCGTCGAGCGTTTGCGCGCGGCGCTCGAAGCGCAAGACCGGGCGGGCTTGCTACAGCTTTTCAGCGATGCGCCGCAACTGATCAGCGACGTACCTTTGTACGCTCCGCCCCCTCCGTTCCCCACAGCCAACCCGGCCCTTCGAGCACAAGGGCCAATGCCTGAAACCGAAGCGCAATGCGACCGCGAACCGGGTTCAGGTCCGAAGTGGATGGCTGTAGTCACATCGCTCGCGCAACAGGCGAGCCATGCCGAGGTGGTGTCGATGGCGGGTGCGGTGTGCATCGCACTGTTCTGCGACGGCGACATCGTCGGGTTAATCGACGTGGTGACGGATGGCAAAACGGACCTTTCGGCGAAAATCGTCTCGCTGCGCATCCTGACCAGCGCCGCGCATCTGCAGGCGACCAACCGGATGCTGGGCCGTGATGCGGTCACGGAACTGCTTGCCCGCATCAAGGACCATACGGGGGCGTCAGTTACGGTGAGCCGCGACTTCCCAGTTGATGTCGACGCATAGCACCTGCGTACCATGCGACGTGTGCGCGGCAATCGAGGCGGTCACGCACAGATGCGCTTCGTTGATCGACAGATACGGCGGCGTCAGATGAACCCGCCCCGGTTGACGCATCGCCTGAATGAAGTACGGGCGGCGCTCCCAACTCGCGCCTTCGGAATGCAGCAGCGGGCTGAAGCGCTTTGCGCGTTGCGATGTGCGGCCCGGCGGCAGCACGTTGTCGCCGATCTGCCGCCCCGAACCGTCCAAAACAAAGCAGCGCGCCGTTTCTCCGAGCGCGAGCAGAGGTGCGGTCGCCTGCGTGATCGATTCCCCGGCAACCAACTGCGCGGCGGCTGCCTCGAGCGCCGTGACATACGGCGCGAGCCGCGCGGATTGCGCTTTCTCTCGAGCGGCAACGCGTTCGCGCAGCGAAGCGGAGAGCGAATCCATCAGGCCAGCGGCAACTTGCGGCTTGACGGGTTCGACGCTCGGACCCGCGAAAAATGCGCCCTGGACGAAGTCGACATTGCATTCGAGCGCGATCAGCGCATCACGTTCGGTGCTCAGACCGCCCATCAGCACCAGTTGCCCAGACTCGTGCAACAGAGAGACGAGGCCCGGCAACACGCGCTCGATATGCGAGTGTTCACTCGCTTGCGCGAGGATGCAGCGGTCGAGCGTGACGATGTCCGGCCGCAGATTCCACACCCGGTCGATGTTCGAATGCTTGGCGCCAAAGCCGTCGAGCGCGATCAGGAAACCGGACTTGCGCAGCGAATCGACGATTTCGGCGAAGCGCGTGGTTTCGCCGCCAGCCTGTTCGGATACTTCGAGCACCACGCGCTGCGGCGGCAGGCCGAGCGCCTTCAGGCTGGCAAGCAGCGCGTCGCCGTAACTGGTGTCCATCAGTGCGGCCGGATGCAGGCTGAGGAAGAGCCATTCGTCGTGGCTGTCGAATGCGTTGAAGTTGCCGAGGTGCAGCGATTCGGCCAGCCGTCCGAGTTCCAGCAGATCGCCGCGTCGCGCGGCCTGCGTAAAGACTTCGTGCGAGGGCACTTGCCGCTCATGCTCGTCGTGCACGCGCAGCGACGCGTGATACCCGATCGCGCGCCGGTGCGATACCGAAAAGACCGGCTGAAACACGCTGAAAACGGTGTAGCCGCCATAGAGAACGGTACGCCGGGAGCCTTCGTCGCCGGCCATCGGGCGTGGTGGCTGGAAGCCGGGAGGATCGAGTTCGATCATGCTCATCGTGTCAGTCGTGTGGAAATGGCGGCGCTTGCTGGGCCAGGCAGGAGTTCGCGCGCGCAGACCAAGAGTTTACAGGATAGACGAGCAAGAACTATGCGCGTGTTTGAACACAGCTCGAGCGTCCACCAGCAATGCTCCGAGGAAATCATTGTGCGCCCGCCGCGGTACGAAGGCGACAACGCGCACTTCGCTGGTGCGGGACGCGCCCTGTTGCGGGTCGGCGACGCCGTGCAAGGGTGCTGCGTGCGGCGCGCGCGGAGCGATGCCCGGAAATCCGTTCGCGAGTGCACGAGGATGCGTCGTCCTGGCTCGTGCGGCTTTCAAGTACGTTCCGAAGGATCGGTCTTTTTCGCGGGCGTGCGAATCTCCGGCGACAACTGCGCAAAGATCCATGACGAGCATGCGGTGATGATGCCGACACAGAGGAACGTCGCATGAAACGCGGGCAGCGAATTGGCGCCGGTCACGCGTTGCATGATGCCGGTAAAGGTTGTCAGCAACGCACCGGCCACCGTCACGCCGAGACTCATCGAAAGCATCTGCACGAGCGAAAACAGGCTATTGCCGCTGCTGGCGCCGCCGGTGCCGAGGTCCTTCAACGTCAACGTATTCATCGCGGTGAACTGCATCGAGTTCACGCCGCCGAAGATCGCCAGTTGCACGAGCCGCAGCCACAGCGGCTGATGCGTGCTCGTGAGCGCGAAACTCGCCATCATCAGGCCGACCAGAATCGTGTTCGCCATCAGCACGCGCCGGTAGCTGTACTTCAGAATCAGCTTCGTCACGAGGCGCTTCGTCGCCATGCCCGTGGCCGCCACGGGCAGCATCATCAGCCCAGCTTCGAATGCGCTATACCCGAGGCTCACCTGCAACAGCAGAGGAATCAGGTAGGGCATCGAGCCGCTGCCGATCCGCGCGAACAGATTACCGAGCAGCCCAACGCTAAACGTGTGGATCTTGAACAGATCGAGCGGGAAGATCGGCGCGGGCTCGCGCACCGCGTGCAGCCCATATGCAACGAAGCACGCCATGCTCAGAATCAGCAGCACCAGCACCGTCGCATGTTGAATGCCGAACTCGGTGCGGCCATCGAGCGCGAACGAAATCGCCACCATGCCCACCACCAGCAACAGGTAGCCGCCAAGGTCGAATTTGCCCGTGTGTTCGTTGCGGCTATCCGGCATGAAGATAAACGTCGCGATGCAGCCCACGATGCCCACCGGCACGTTGATCAGAAAGATCCAGTGCCACGACGCGATCTTGACGAGCCAGCCACCGAGCGTCGGTCCGATCAACGGTCCGATCAGCCCCGGAATCGCCACGAACGACAACGCCGGCAGATAGCGCTCAGCCGGAAAGGTTCGCAGCACCGCGAGCCGCCCAACCGGCAGAAGCATCGCGCCGCCCACGCCTTGAAGAACGCGAAAGAGCACCAGTTGGTTCAGCGTATGCGCGTTTGCGCACAGCAACGAGCCCACCGCGAACACGAGGATCGCACTGAAGAACACGCGCCGCGTGCCGAGTCTGTCGGCGAGCCAGCCGGACACGGGGATCATCACCGCCATCGTCAGCGAGTAGGCGATCACCACCGATTGCATGCGCAGCGGCAACTCGCCGAGGCTTGTCGCCATCGCGGGCAGCGCGGTGTTGACGATCGTCGAATCGAGCGTCTGCATGAAGAAGCCGGTGGCGACCAGCCACAGCATCACGGTCAGCGAGCGGGGCGAAGGACCCGAGGGGATATCGGGAGCGAGGGCGGGCGGAGGCGGCGTCGTGGACATATGAGGTGGCTGGGCGCGCTCGGTCGGGCTGGGACTCGCTATTCTAGGGAAAAGCGGGTCCCGGCGCAGCGGGCGGCGCAGCGTTGCGCGGGTGTCGGCGCTGCGTCACGGCCGCGCTCCGCGCCGTGTTCACGCATCAGGCGGCAACTGCGCCGCCGCATGAAAAAACGCCTGCGCCCGTGGCTCGTTGCCAAACGCCACATGAATTCTGATCCACGGGCTCACCTCCCGGTTCGGCCTGAAGTACTGTCCAGGCAGCACCGTCACTCCGAGGGGCACGCCGCATTCAACGAGCCGCTCGGCGTCCGCGACATGCGGCACGCGTGCCCACACGAACTTGCCACCCGCTGGTTCTTCGAAGATCTCCCAGCCGGCATCTTCGAGTGTCTGGACGGTCGAGCCGAGCGCGCCGCGCATCTGGCGGCGCAGTCGCTCCAGATATTTGCGATATGCGCCGCGCTCCAGCATCGACACCGCCACCGCTTCGGCAAAGCGCGAACAGCCGATGCTCGTCAGCATCTTGATGTCGACCAGGTCCTTGATGATCGCGTGACTCGCAACCACGCAGCCGACCCGTAGCGAAGACGACAGCGTTTTCGACAATCCGCCGATGTAGATCACCTGTTCGAGTTGGTCGAGGGTGGCCAGGCGGTCGGTGAGCTCGGTCTGAAAATCCGCGTAGATATCGTCCTCGATGATCTGGAAGCCATGCTCTCGCGCCATTTGCAGCAAACGGAATGCGACCTGCGGTGCGACCGTGGTGCCGGTCGGATTGTGGAACACGGTGTTGATGAGCAGCAATCTGGGCCGGTGCAGCTTCAGTTGCGCCTGCATCGCGTCGAGGTCGGGACCATTGCCGGTGCGTGGAATGCCGATCAGCTTCATGCCGTGCAGGCGCAACAGGCCGTACAGGTTGTAGTAACCGGGGTCCTCGACAAAGATCGTGTCGCCTGGCTTGAGCATGTAGCGCACCAGCAGATCGAACGCCTGGCTCGCGCCATTGGTGATCAGAATCTGCGATGCGTCTGCCTGGATGCCCAACTGGCCAATGCGGCCGCGCAACTGTTCGCGCAAGACCGGGTTGCCGAGCGGCGTCGCGTACTCGACCATGCTAGCCGGATCGGTTCGCGACACGTGGCGGATCGCCTGCGCAATGCCATCGATGTCGCGCCAGCTTTCGGGGATGAAACCGGTGCTGAGCTTCAGCGTCTCGCCCGGAAAGTTGAATTGCTCGAGCAGATGGTCCGACTCGACATCGGCGCGGCGCGGGTCCGAAGTGCCCTGGCAGCGCATGTCTGTCGGTTGGCGATCGGCGACGTAAAAGCCGGAGCCGTGGCGCGAGTCGACATAGCCGAGCGACACCAACCGGTCGTATGCCTCGATCACCGGAAAGCGGCTTACGTCGAAGTCGGCGGCGAACTGGCGGATCGACGGCAGCTTTGAGCCAGGATGCGCATTGCGCGAGCGGATCCACGCCGAGACGCCCGCGACGATCTGCTCGGTCAGCGGCACGCCGTTGTCCCGATCGAGCCGGATTTCGAGTTTCATGCGCTTGCCTCTGTCGCCGGCCTGCGAACGCGAAAGTTTTAAACCTGCGCCGCGCGAGCCATGCCAACTGTTCGGTTTTTTGACTGAACAGTTCCGATGAAAGTGTTCGGAACTGTGCATGGGTCTCCGATCATCGCACGTCAATAATCGGTACAACAGAAAGTTCATCGAGGAGAACGGCGATGCGAGAAGTGCGAGTTTTCGAGCTGGAACATGGCGAGCCCGTCACGGCCTGGCGGGTTGCGCGTCCGACGATTTTCAAGGTGATCAGCGGCAACGTCTGGCTGACCGTCGAGGGCGAGCATGAGGATCACTGGCTGGCGGCGGGGCAGTCGATCGAGTTGGCGCGTGGATCGGTGGCATGGATCAGCGCCGGGCGGGCCGGGGCGCGTTTTGCGCTGGCGAGCGGCTCGGAACGCAGGTTGCCGACGCTGCTATTCGGCTGGCCGATGCCGGCTTGGCTGGCGCGTCGGCCGGGCGTGGTCTGATGCAGGGCGAACGGCGAGCCGCCTCTTCCTGGTCCCTAAGCAGCACCTCCCGCCTCATACTCCCCGATATACCGCGCCCGCGGCCGGATCAACCGGCCATCGCGCGCCTGCTCCATCGCGTGCGCGATCCAGCCGACCACCCGCCCGAGCGCGAACAGCGTGAACGCGGCCCCGCTCGGCAAGCCGAGCACGCGCTCGATCGCGGCAAGCGCGAAATCCACCGTCGGCTCCGCGCCGGTCGTGTCGCGCACCGCTCGCGCGACCTGCAGCACCTCGTTGAGCGGCGAGCGGGCTGGCGCGCAGTCGGCGAGCATCGTCAGCAACAACCGCGCGCGCGGATCACCGTCCGGATAGAGCGGATGACCGAAGCCCGACAGCACCGGACCTTGCGCGCCGTGCTCGTAGCGCGCGAGACGGTTCGCCAGATAACGGTCCAGCTCGGGCGAGCGCGACGCCTCATCGAGCAGCGCGGCGATGCGCACGGTTTCGCCGCCGTGACGCGGCCCGGAAAGCGCCGCGAGCCCGCCCGCGACCGCACCGAACAGGTGCGTGCCCGTCGACGTGATACAACGGACCGTGAACGTCGACGCGTTCAGCTCGTGATCCGCGCAGGCGACCAGGGCCGCGCGCAGCAGTCCGCTTTGCTGACGGCTGCGCACCCGCCAGGCCGTCGCGATCTGCCGATGCAGCGGTTCGTTCGACGGCGCCGCCGGCAGCATCGCGGCGGCCAGCAGCCGCATCACGGCGCACGCGGTGTCGAGCTGCGCATCGCGGCCGAGCGCCCACACGCGCGGCATCTGCGCGGCGGCGGCCGGCAGCAGCACCAGCGCGCGATCGAGCGGCGTGCTGTCACTCCACAGCTTGAGCCACGCGGCCCATTGCGCGGGGGCGAGCGGCACGACGGGCGCATCGGCGATGCGCCGCGCGCTGCATTCCCACAACAGCGCCGCGACGTCTTCGAGTGACGCACTGCGCGCGAGCTCGATCGCATCGTGCCCGCGATACAGCAGCCGACCGTCCGCGACCAGCGTGATCGACGATTCGAGCACCGGTACGCCCCAGTCGAGCACCTTCTGTGCGACCTTGCCGGCGCGTTTGCCGTCCGCCTTGCGACGCGCGAGGCGGCGCACCTCGGCGGCATCGTAGAGCCGATGCCTGCCTTGCGCATCCGGCGACGAGCCGAGCATGCCTCGGCTCACATACGCGTACAGCGTCGGCACGCTGACGCCGAGCGTTGCGGCCGCTTCGGCGGCGCTCAGGTAAATCGGGGCTGGCATAAAAGTGCGTATAAACCGAAGAAATCAATATATGTTGATTATCATAATCAAGATTGATTGCGGCAAGGCGCAAATTTAGACTCGGTGTACCTGCTTCCTATCCGCGCGGCCAGCGCGCCCGATCCCATGACGCCCGAACTCGCCCTCAAGCACATCTGGACCCTCGCCGGCGGCGATCCGGTCGCGCTGCACGCCGTGTCGCTCGCCGGCGCGGATCCCGGCTTGCCGTCGGTCTACCGTGTCGGCAGCCTCGCGGCGTCGACCATCGCCGCGACGGGCCTCGCCGCCGCCGAATACTGGCGCTTGCGCAGCGCTCGCCTGCAACAGGTGTCGGTGCAGATGCGTCGCGCGCTGGCGGCGTTTCGCAGCGAACGCTATTTGCGGATCGACGATGGGCCGCCGCCCGCGCTGCGCGATCCGGTCACCGGCTTCTATGAAACGGGCGACGGCCGCTGGATTCAGCTGCATACGAATTTCGCGCATCACCTGAAGGGCGTGCTCGAGGTGCTCGGTTGTGACAATGGGCGGCCCTCGGTGGCGGCCGCGATTCGTGGCTGGGAGGGCGCGACGCTCGATCAAACGCTCGCCGACGCGGGCCTGTGCGCCGCCTTGATTCGCACGCCCGACGAATGGGCCGCACTCGAGCAGGCCAAAGCGATCGCGCGCTTGCCGCTGTTCGAGATCGAGCGCATCGGCGACGCCCCGGCCGAGCCGCCGCGCCTCGCCGCCACTGACGCCGAGCCTGGTATCGACCGCCCGCTCGCGGGTGTGCGGGTGCTGGATCTGTCGCGGATCATCGCGGGACCGGTGGCCGGCCGCGCGCTCGCGCATCATGGCGCGGACGTGTTGACGATCAACGGGCCCCATCTGCCGAACATCGCGCCGCTCGTGATCGACAACGGCCGCGGCAAGCGTTCGGCAATCGTCGATCTGCGCGAGGCGGCAGGCTGCGACACGTTGCGCGGACTCGCGCGCGATGCCGACGTGTTCCTGCAGGCCTATCGTCCGGGCGCGCTCAAGGCGCGCGGCTTCGGGCCGGACGAGCTGGCGCGGCTGCGGCCCGGCATCGTCTATGTCTCGGTGTGCGCGTACGGGCACACAGGGCCGTGGGCGCAGCGACGCGGCTTCGATAGTCTGGTGCAGTCGGCGAGCGGCATCGCGTGGACCGAGCGCGCGGCGGCGGGTTCGGCCGAGCCGCGGCATCTGCCGTGTCAGGCGCTCGATCACGCGACCGGCTATCTGGCGGCGTTCGGCGCGATGGTCGCGCTCGCGCGGCGCGCTCGCGAGGGCGGCAGCTGGCATGTGAAGGTGTCTCTTGCGCAGACGGGGCGTTGGCTGCAGTCGTTCGGGCTGCTGGCCGATGGGCAGCAGGCGCCCGAGGTGTCGCTCGACGATGTGCGCGATTGCGTCGCGAGCGTGCAATCGGAGTTCGGGCGTGTGCTTGGCGTGCTGCCGGCGGAGGAACTGGAGCAGACGCCTGCGTTTTATGCGCTGCCGCCGGCGCGCATCGGCGCGCACGAAGCCCGCTGGACGTGACGGTTGGAGCGGGCGGCGCGTTCAGGTTGGGAACGCGGCGTACCTAATTGCCCACCGTGTCGCAGCTTACTTTCGCAACTCCGCCACGAAGTCGTAGTAATCGTTGCGGCAGTACGTGTCCGTCAGTTCGATCGCGCGTTGATCCGCCGTATAACCCACGCGCGTGATCAACAGCAACGCCTCGTTCGGCGCGATGCTCATCTGCTGCGCGATCTCGTCGCTCGCGTTCACCGCGCGGAAGTGCTGCAACGCGCGCACGATCGTCAGTCCGCGATTCTCCAGATACGTGTACAGCGAGTCGCCGATTGCCTGTGGATCGGGAATCACCGCGGCCGGGAACGTCGAATTCTCGACCGCCATCACGATGCCGTCGGCGAGCCGCAGCCGCCGCAGCCGCGTGACCGCTGCGGCCGGCGACAGCCCCAGCTGGATCACCTCGTCGCGATTGGCCGGCGAGATTTCGCGCGACAGCCACTTCGAACTCGGCGTGAAGCCGCGCCGCCGCAGCATTTCGCTGAAGCTCGACAGACGCGACAACGGATCTTCGTAGCGCGGCGTGATGAAGCTGCCCGCGCCTTGGGTGCGGCGGATCAAACCCTGCTCCACGAGCAGCGCGATCGCCTTGCGCGACGTGATGCGCGACACGCCGAGCGCCTCCGACAGCACGCGCTCCGAAGGCAGCGCCTCGCCGGCGTTCCAGCGGTTTTCGTGGATCGCGCTGCCGAGCTTGCGGGCAAGTTGCAGATAGAGCGGCGTGTCGTTTTCCGGGTCCGGGCGCAGGTCGCGCCAGCGGTCTTCCGAGGCAGAGGTCATGGGGCTCACGCAAGATGGGCAAGCGGCAATTTTAAAACATCGGCGCGTCCCGTTATAGCGGGCTTTTGCCAGGCGCGCCGTTGCGAGGCCGCGGAACCGCTAAACTCATCGCCAGGTTTTTCGTAGCATGCGTTGCGTGATGAGGCGGCGGGCCAGCGCATCGCATCTGGATCGAGCCACTTTCGAGGAGTCAGCATGACGAGCGAGATCGCAAGCGTGAGCCTGCCGGGCGGCGAGCGCATGCCGGCACTGGGGCAGGGCACGTGGGAAATGGGCGAGCAGCGGGCACGACGCGCGGCGGAAATCGATGCGCTGCGCTGCGGCATCGAACTCGGCATGACGCTGATCGATACCGCCGAAATGTACGGCGACGGCGCGACCGAGTCGCTGCTCGGCGAAGCGCTCGCGGGTTTGCGCGACAAGGTGTTTCTGGTCAGCAAGGTGTATCCGCACAACGCCAGCCGGCCCGGCGTGATCGCCGCGTGCGAGCAGAGCCTGAAGCGTCTGAAAACGGACCGGCTCGATCTGTATCTGCTGCACTGGCGTGGCTCGGTGCCGCTCGCGGACACCGTCGACGGCTTCGAGGCGCTGCGGCGCGCGGGCAAGATCCGTCACTGGGGCGTCAGCAACTTCGATACCGACGACATGGACGAACTCGTCGCGACGCCAGGCGGCGACGCGTGCGCGACCAACCAGATTCTGTACAACGTGGCGCGGCGCGGGCCGGAGTTCGATCTGTTGCCGTGGCTCGCCGCGCGCGGCATGCCGGCGATGGCGTACAGCCCGGTCGATCATGCGCGGCTGCCGAAACGCTCGCCGCTCGACGATATCGCCGACGCGCGCGGCGTCTCGGTGTTTCAGGTGGCGCTCGCGTGGGTGCTGGGCAAGCCCAATGTGTGCGCGATTCCGAAGGCGGCGCGCGTCGAGCATGTGCGGGACAACCATCGCGCGTCGCAACTGGTGCTGGAAGCCGGCGAACTCGCCGCGCTCGACGCGTACTTCAAGCCGCCGCGC
This sequence comes from Paraburkholderia sp. CI2, assembly GCF_014201055.1. Classification (NCBI taxonomy): domain Bacteria; kingdom Pseudomonadati; phylum Pseudomonadota; class Betaproteobacteria; order Burkholderiales; family Burkholderiaceae; genus Paraburkholderia; species Paraburkholderia sp. CI2. The sequence goes on along the minus strand of NZ_JACHDL010000027.1, from coordinate 76,385 downwards.
GGCAAGCGTGCGCTGGAGATGTTGTAAGCGCCGGCGCGGCCGCCGTCCGTTGCGCAACGGCGGCGCGCGAGGCTCGAAGCGCTGTGGGCGTCGATGACGCCGCTCGCGCTGACGCGGCGCTCAGGTGCAGGGATGGTGCTGATGCACGGAGCCGAGCACGGCGACTTCGGCGGGGGTGTGCTGCAGCGCGTCGTCCGGCACCTGGGCGGCATCGGCGAGGAAGTCGTCGACGATCGACGACACCGCCACGTCGCGCAGGCATAGTGACACGCGCTGCGTTTCGTTGGCGGGGAGGGTTGCTCGTTGCGAGAGGAACAGCACGCCGTATTGATAACCGTGGATGATGCCGCGGATCGCGCCGACGCATTGCCCTTGCGCGACGTTGTCGTGGCGCTGTTTGCAGCTCTGGACGAGCGAGTAGGCCGAGAAGCTCGGGTCGACCGGTGGTGCCGCTTGCGACAAGGTTTGCGCCATTGGCTGCGCGGGTGTTTGCGCATTGGCGAGCGATGCGAGGCCCAGGGCGGCAGCGGTCAGCACGGCGGCTGCCGTGCGGGTCGCGGAGGGGGGGACGCTTCTATGCATGTTGTGGGCCCTCATATCGAACGATGAATTTGATATGAGGCGGTCGTCTCGGATTGGTTCCATAACACTCGCACGCAATGGAAGTTGTGTTCCCGCCGCTCGCGGTGCGGTTCGCGCGATGGCGCGAGGCGCGGCGCGCGCGCTCTCCGAGCCATTCCGTCAGCGCGCGCCGAAGGCGGGCGGGCCGCTCCGACCGGCCTCCGGCGGTGACGCCCGACCGGGGGATCGGGACATCACCGCCGTTGCCAGCGGATAGCGGACAGTATGCCGGGACATGTCGTCGGCGGGTAGGGCGCGGGGGCTCCCTACCCGGGGCAACGGGCGACGCCTAGTGCCCGTTCCCGCCACCGTTGCCGCTGCCGCCGCTGCCGCCACCCTTGCCTCCGTGACCGCCGCCGAAGCCTCCGCCAAAGCCTCCGCCGAACCCGCCACCGAAGCCACCACCGAAGCCACCACCATTCGCACCGCCGAAACCACCGCCAGGGCCACCGCCAAAGCCACCACCTGGGCCACCGCTGGAGCCTCCGCAACCGCAGCCGCCGCTCCCGCTGCCGCCGCTGCTTCCGCCGCCTCCGCCGCCTCCGCCGCCTCCGCCACCTCCGCCACCTCCGCCACCTCCGCCACCTCCGCCACCTCCGCCACCTCCGCCACCACCGCCACCACCACCGCTATTTCCCTTACCGCCCGTGCCCGCACCGCCACTCCCACTTCCGCTCCCTGAACCCGCCGCCCCGGCGCCGCTGTTGCCGCTTGCGCCAGCACCGCTATTGCTCGAACCCGCCGCGCCGCCATTACCGCTGCCGTTGCCACTGCCGCCGCCGAACCGCCCGCAGCCCGGACCGCCGAGCCCGCCGCAGCCGGCCGGCGCGAACACCGAGGCGGCGTCGTCGGCGGCTGTGGCCGTGCCAGCCTCGGCGCCGGTTGCCGCGCCGTCGTTCTGCGCGAGCAGCAGCGGCGTTGAATCGCCGGGTTGCGCCCGCGACGCGTCGGCCACCACAATCGAGCGAGGGATCACGTCCGTCGACGCCCCGTACGCGGTCCCGCCCGCCAACACCGCGACCCCCGCGAGGACCACCGCGCCGCGCATCGTTGCACAGTAGTACTGATCTGATTTTCCGGTCTTCATCGCGGGTCTCCAGAGCGAAGGACGGTACCTCGCTGCCGCCTTCGCGAGCTGCCCCAGCGCCGGCCGACCTGTCTGCACGTGGGGCTTGTCGAACCCCCGGTCCGTTGTGTCGAAGTTGTCCGTGCGTCGCTGCCGTGCTGATCGCGCGAGGTCGCGCCATCGCGTGGTGACGCTCGTCGTGCGGATATGCGCGGCGTTGCTCGCCCGGTTTGGCTTCGAATCTTTGGCCGCTAATTTAGCGATATCCATGCCACGCGTCGCAAAGCCTTGAAGCGACACGGGCGATATCGGGATGTGCGATGCGCACGCCGGAAAAACGCCTCAAAACGTTGCGACGATGAAACGCGCGGACGCAAAAGCGTGTTCCGACGCGGGATTCGTTAAGAGGGGCGGTGTGCGTCGATGAGGTTCGAGTCGACGCTAGCTGGCGTTTTCCGACGCATCGTCGGAGTTGCCGCCATTCGTCGGGTCGCTCGCGTTGTCGTCGCGCGGCTCGCTTTGCAGCTCGCGAAGTGTGGCGACCGGAATATGGCAGCGAATCCGGTGCGCGGAAGACGAATCGGCGGCGCCGTCCGCGTCGAGAAACGGCGGGTCCTGCTGCTCGCAGATCGCGCCGAGCTTGCGCGGACAGCGCGTGTGAAACACGCAGCCCGACGGCATCGCGCCGGGCCCGAGCAACTCGCCGGTGAGACGGATACGCGTACGTTGATGCACCTCGCCGCACGCGCCGTCGCCCGGCAGCGTCGGCACGGCGGACAGCAGCGCCTCGGTATAGGGATGCTGCGGTCCATCGAACACGGCCGCCGCCGGGCCGATTTCGAGCAGCCGGCCGAGGTAGAGCACCGCGATGCGATCCGACACATAGCGGACCACGTGCAGATCGTGCGAGATGAATACGTAGCTGACGCCGCGCTCGCGCTGCAGATCGGCGAGCAGGTTCAGAATCGCGGCCTGCACCGACACGTCGAGCGATGAAGTCGGCTCATCGCACACGACGACGCGTGGTTCGCCGGCGAACGCGCGCGCAATCGCGACGCGCTGCTTGAGCCCACCCGAAAGCTGGCGTGAACGTGCGTCCAGATAGCGCTCGGGCAGCCGCACGGCGTCCGTCAGCGTGGCGAGCCGTGCGTCGATCTCGGGCCCGCGCAGCGCGGTGAAGCGCGCGAGCGCACGGCCGATCAGCCGCTTGACGGAATGCGCGCGATTGAGCGCCGAGTCCGGATTCTGGAACACGATCTGCAGCGATTTCAGCTGCTCGTCGCTGCGTCGCGTGACGCGCGCGGCGAGCGGGGCGCCGTCGAGTTCGAGCGCGCTGCCGGCATCGGGTGCGAGCAGGCCGAGCAGCAGCCGCGCGAGCGTTGTCTTGCCGCTGCCCGATTCGCCGACGAGGCCGAGCGTCTCGCCGCTCGCGAGTTCGAGCGACACGTCGTCGACCGCGCGCAGCGGCGCGCCCGATACGTGGAATGTTTTCGACAGGTTCCGGGCGCGCAAGACCGGCGCAGAAGGCGCGCGCGGCGCCGCGTTGGATGATGCGGCCGCCACCGGCGCCGCGCTCGATGTCGCACGCGGCAGTTCGATCGCACGCTCGTGATAGTGGCAGCGCGCCATCTGATCGCCATGCCGGGCGCCGAGGCGATAGGGCGGCGGCGCGTCGCGGCGGCAGCGCTCGTCGGCGAGACGGCAGCGCTCCGCATAGATGCAGCCCTGCGTGACCGAGCCCGGCAGAGGCAGGCCGCCCGCGATCGTATCGAGCCGCTCGCTGTCCTTGCTGCGTCCGGCCGTCGGCAGGCAGCGCAGCAATCCGACCGTGTACGGATGACGCGGCCGCGCGAACACGTCCTGGGTCGCGCCTTCCTCGACCAGCTTGCCCGCGTACAGCACGCCGACGCGTTCGCACATGCGGCCGATCACCGCGAGGTTGTGGCTGATGAACAGCACCGCGGTGCCGAGTTCCTCGCGCAACCGTGCGACGAGGTCGAGCACTTCCGCTTCGACGGTCGCATCGAGGCCGGTAGTCGGTTCGTCGAGAATCAGCAGCGCGGGGTTCGACGCGAGCGCCATCGCGATCACGACGCGCTGCTGCATGCCGCCCGACAATTGATGCGGATAGCTGTTCATCACGCGCTCGGGCGCCGCGATGCGGACGCGTTTGAGTATCTCGAGCGTGCGTTGCAGCGCCTCGTCGCGCGCGACGCCGGCCGCCTCGAATGCTTCGGAAACCTGACGGGCGATCGTCAGCGATGGATTCAGTGCGCGCCCCGGGTCCTGGTAGACCATCGAGACGGTCGTCGCACGCATGCTGCGCAGCGCGTCGGCACCCAGCTTCTGCACGTCCTCTCCGGCGATTACGATCTTGCCGGCCTTCACCTTGCCATTGCGCGGCAGATAGCGCAGCGTCGCCATTGCCACGGTCGACTTGCCGCAACCGGATTCGCCGACGAGCCCATACGCCTCGCCGCGTCGCACGCGAAACGATACGTCCTGCAGCACTTCGCGATCGCGTCCGCGGATCCGGTAGGTGACCGTCAGGCCGACCACGGTCAGCGCATCGGTGCGATCGCTTTTCGACACGTCGAACGCGGCGAACGAGGAGGGCGGTGGGCCGTTCATTGGTCAAGCACTCCCTGCACGCCGTCGGCGATCAGATTGACGCCGACCACCAGTGACGCGATCGCGCCCGCCGCGAACACGACGGTCCACCACGCGCCGCCCGCCATCAACGTGTACGACTCGGACAGCGCGAGCCCCCAGTCGGCCGACGGCGGCTGGATGCCGAAGCCGAGGAACGACAGCGTCGCGACCGCGAAGATCGCATAGCCGAGCCGCACCGTTGCTTCGACGACGATCGGCGGCAGCACGTTCGGCAGGATCTCCGCGAACATGATGTACGGCGCGCGTTCGCCGCGCAGCTGCGCGGCGGCCACATAGTCGAGATGCCGCTCTGCGAACACGGCGGCGCGCACGGTGCGGGCTGTTATCGGCGTGAAGGTGGTGCCGATCACGAGAATCACCGTGAAGTTCGACGCACCGACCGCGGCGAGCGCGAGCAGCGCGACGATCACGAGCGGCAGCGCGAGCACCGCGTCGATCATGCGGCCGATCACGTCGTCGACCCAGCCGTCGAAGTAGCCGACCACCAGGCCGAGCGCGGTGCCCGCCGCGGTGCCGAGCAGTGTCGCGAGCGGCGCGATCGTCAGGATGTCGCGCGCGCCGACGATCACGCGCGAGAATACGTCGCGGCCGAGCTGATCGGTGCCGAACCAGTGCGTGCGATCGGGCGGCGTCAGCGAATTGAGCGGATCGGACGCGTACGGATCGAGATGCACGAACCACGGCCCGGCGATCGCGCAGACGATCCACCACGCGACGATCAGCGCGCCCACGATGAAGGTCGGCGAACCGAGGAGCAGGAGGAGGCGCGGGAAACGCGGCTCGGAGCCCGGTGCGCCTGGCGCGGGCGAGCCTGGTGGCGTCGATGAAGCCGGCGGCACGGTCGTATTCATTCGGCGGTCCTCACCCGCAGTCGCGGATTGAGCAGCACGTGCAGCGCATCTGCGACCAGATTCGCGAGCGTATAGACGACGCCGATCGTCAGTACGCCCGCTTCGAGCATTGGAAAGTCCTTCGCCTTGGCGGCGTTGTAGATCAGCGAGCCGATGCCCTGATAGTGGAACAGCGTCTCGACCACCACGAGTCCGCCGATCATGTAGCCGAGTTGGGTGGCGGCGACGGTGATCGTCGGCAGCAGTGCATTGCGCAGCACGTGCCGCCAGATCACGACGTGGCGCGGCAGGCCCTTGAGGATGGCGGTGCGCGTGTAGTCGGCGTCGAGCGCTTCGACGGTGCCCGCGCGTGCCATTCGCGCGATGTAGCCGAAGAACACGAGGACGAGCGGCAGCACCGGCAGCACCAGATGCCGCAGCTGTTCGAGCACGCTCGCATCGGGCGGAGCTGAGGCCTCGATCGGCAGCCAGCGCAGCCACACGCCGAACACGAGAATCAGCACGATCGACGACACGAACTCCGGCACCACGGTCGCCGACAAACCGGCGATGCTGATCGTGCGATCGAGCCAGCGCCCCGCATGCATCGCCGACCACACGCCGCCCGCGATGCCGAGCGGCACGACGACGATGAACGCGAGCAGACCGAGCTTCGCCGAATGCCCGAGCGCATCGGCGATGAACGGCCTGACCGGTTCGCGATACGCGTACGACAGCCCCATGTTGCCGCGCACGAAATGCGTGATCCAGTCGATGTATTGCGTGAGCAGCGGCCGGTCGGCGCCGAGCTGATGATCGAGCGCGGCGACCGCGCGCGCATCGGCGAGCGGCCCGAGCACCGCGCGGCCGATATCGCCGGGCAGCAGCTGGCCGCCCGCGAACACGATCACCGACAGCAGCCACAGCGTGATCAGCGAAAGACCCGCGCGCGTCGCGAGAAAACGCGCGACGCGGCCCGCGTTGCCGTTCGTCGCGCGCGGCGGACGCGATGTATTCGAGGCGGGAGAGGGCGCCGGAGCCGACATCGTGAGTTCTCCTGCGAAAAGCGAGACGGACAGCGCGCTGCTTACGCGCTGAGCGTCGCGCGATCGAAATACAGTTGCGCGAGCGCAGTGAAGCGCACGCCGTTCACGCCCTTGCGCATCGCGATCAACTGATCGTAGAAGAACGGAATGATCAGCGGCGTTTCGTCGAGCAATAGCGTCTGGATCTGCCCGGAGATTTTCTTTTGCGTGGCGAGATCGAGCGCCGCGACGAACTGCGCGACCAGTTGATCGTATTGCGGATTCTTGAAGTGCGCGGCGTTCCATGTGCCGTTGCTCGTCAGCGTCGCGTTGAGGAACACGTTCGGCACGCCGCGATGGCCGTAATCGGTGATGCCGAGCGGCGAGTCGAGCCAGTCGGATTTGCCCGGCGTGCCCGCGCCGTAGTAGAGCGATTGGCTCTCGACCTTCAGATTGATGCGCACGCCGATCGCCTTCGCGGCGTTCTGCACGACGACCGCGAGGTCGGGGATCTCCATGTATTTTTCAGTGGTCAGCGTGACGTCGAAACCGTTCGGCACGCCGGCCTGCGCGAGCAGCTGCTTCGCCTTCGCGACGTCGATCTTGCGTTGCGGCACGCCCGCATCCGACGATGGAAACACCGGCGCGAACGGGCTGTCGTTGCCGAGTTGTGCGCGACCCTTGAAGAGACCACGCACGATCACGTCGCGATCGAGCGACAACGCGAGTGCCTGACGCACGCGCTTGTCCTTGAAGAGCGGGCTGTCGTTGCGCATGTGAATCTGGCGGTGCGCGCTCGACTTGACGCCGACCGCCTTGTAGTCCGGATTGTTCAGGATGGCCGCGCCGCCCTGCACGGTGAACGTGCCCATCACGTCGGCCTGATGGCCTTGCAACGCGAGCAGTTGAGCCTGCTCGTCGGCGTAGAACGAAAACTGTACGCGTTGCGGTAACGCTTTCTCGCCCCAGTAGTCGGGATTGCGCACGAACGACGCGCCAACCTTCGGCTGATACTTTTCGAATTTGAACGGACCCGTGCCGATGAAACTCTTTTCGTAGTTGCCCGCGAAGTTCGCGGGCAGGATCACCGCGTTGTAATTATCCGAGGAAACGTAGTAAGGGAAATTGCCGGTCGGCGCGTCGAGATGAAACTCCACCGTGTGTTCATCGACGACCTTCGCGCCGCCTTTCGACAGCACGCCCTTTAGTACCGATAGCGCGGCCGAGCCGCTCGCGGGATCGGCGAGACGGTCGAAGGTCGCGACTACATCTTTCGCGCCGAAGCTCTGGCCGTCGTGGAATTTCACGTTGGGGCGCAACTTGAAGGTCCACACGTCGCCCTTGTCGTTCGGCTTCCACGACAGCGCGAGCGCGGGCTTCAGCATCAGCTTCTCGCCGTCGTCGTCGATCAGGAATTCGCCGGTCTGGTTCAGCAGCGCGAGACTCGCGGCGTCAGTCACCGTCAGCGGATCGACGGCGCCCGCCGGCGTCAGATGCGCGACGCGGATCGTCTGGTTCGACGTGGGCGGTGCACCTTGCGCCCGCGCTCGCGGCGCGCCGAGCAGGCCGCCACCCGCAAGCGACAGACCGATCACGCTCGCATGTCGTAGCAGCTCGCGGCGCGTGATGCGGCCGGCGACAAACTCGTCGAGAGCGTGGTTGCCGTAGGCGTCGGCTGTGAGGCGGGCTGCGTCCAATGCGTCAGGTGCGAGAAATCGGTCCGCTGGCGTTTTCATCGATGGCGTGTCCAACCCGTTCTGTTGCTGGTTCGGAGGCGTCGCGCGAGCCGCGCGACGGCGCGAGGGGCAGCGCGCCTTCCGATGGGCGATGGGATGTGGCGGGGCCGCTATCGCGAAAGGGCAACGCTGTGCAGAGCGGTCTCAGTGTAAGCGATTGCTCGCGGCTCTGGCGCACCGGGGGCGCGCCGCGCTAGTCGATCGGCCGATAAATGACGCGCGGTGTGTCGTCGTCACAACGGTTACCGGACGCGTGCTCGCGAGGGGCGGCCGCGATTGTGGACGGATTGGCGGAGCAACACGGCGCGAAATGCGGTTTCGAACTCAACAAGGTGGAACTCTCAAAGAAACCTACGGTGTAGATCGGTTTTCCGGTAGGCCAGGTCACTTATCGTGCCGCCGTATCCGGCCGTCTCCAGCGATGAAACAGCACCGAGCCGATCCAGCACGCCATGAAGGCCGCGACGATCGCATAGCCGAGTGCGCCGAAATGATCGTTGATTCCGACGATCGCATCCGACACTCCGCCGCTCCGGCCGAAGCGATCCGACAGCAGCCCCAGCGCCTCGACGCCGCCAATCACGATCGCGACCATCGCCGACACGAACGTGATGCTCGCGTTGTAGTAAAGCTTGCGCTTCGGGTCGTCCATCGCCCAGCCGTACGCGTGCACCATCAGCACGTTGTCGGTCGAATCGACAAGCGTCATGCCGGCCGTGAAGAGCGCCGGGAACACGAGGATCGAATAGAGCGGCAGGCCAGTGCTGGCCTGCGACGCAGCGATCGCGAGCAGGCCGACCTCGGTCGCGGTGTCGAAGCCGAGCCCGAACAGCACGCCGACCGGATACATGTGCCAGCTTTTCGTGACCAGCCGAAACAGCGGCCGCAATGCGCGCGACAGCAGCCCGGCTGGGGCGAGCGCATCGGCTGACGCTGTGGTCGCAGCGTCGCCGCGTTGCGTGTGCCGGTAGCGGCGCCACACGTCGCGCAGGACCACGAGATTGACCGCCGCGAGCACCAGCAGGAACGACGCGGAAACCAGTGTCCCGAGCGTGCCACCAACTTCCTTGAAGCTCTCGAAGCGCCCATTCAGCGAATGCGTGGTCCAGGCGATGCCGATCGTCGCCGCGATCACGATCGTCGAATGGCCGAGCGAAAACGCGAGCCCGATCCCGACCGGTCGCATGCCGGTTTGCATCAGCTTGCGCGTAACGGCGTCGATCGCCGCGATGTGGTCGGCGTCGACCGCATGACGCAGACCGAAGCCATACGCGAGCAGCGCGGTGCCGAGCAGCAGCGGGTAGTGGCGAAACGCGATTAGCGCCCACAGCCATGCGCCGAGGTTGGCGGCGAGCAGCACCGCGTAGAGCGCGACGAGGCGAGGGCGCAGCGAGGCGTTAGGCGTCATGTGGCACGAGCGGATGAATGGATGGGTTGATGAGCGGCTTAGTGATCGTGCGGATGCTTGTGGATCGGATCGACCCAGTAGACGGTTTCCGGCTGCTCCACCGCGTCGATGTTCAAATTGACGACGACCGCTTCATTGTCGCTGCGCACGAGCACGCATTCGAGCGGCTCGTCGGTGCTCGCGTTGATCTCCTGATGCGGCACATAGGGCGGCACGAAGATGAAGTCGCCGGGACCGGCCTCGGCGGTGAATTCCAGATGCTCGCCCCAGCGCATGCGCGCCTGGCCGCGCACAACGTAGATCACGCTTTCGAGCGCGCCATGATGATGCGCGCCGGTCTTCGCATTCGGATGGATCGTCACGGTGCCGGCCCAGATTTTCTGCGCGCCGACGCGCGCCGCGTTGATCGCGGCCGCGCGGTTCATGCCCGGCGTTTGCGCGGTGTTGGTGTCGAGCTGATCGCCGCGGATGACCTTCACGCCGTGTTCGCGCCAGTCGATCTGCTGGCTGGCTTCGGCGGCGTCGTGCTCGGCCCGGTAATGCGGATGTTCGTGATCGTGGCTCATCGTGTCTCCTCCTCGGCTGGCGTGCCGCGTTCGAGTCGTTCGCTTCGGTCTTACGATTCAGGGGCGTGCCACATGGCTGATCAACATTCTGGCACGTTCAAAAAACGGGTGCGTGGCTCGACGATGCAAACGGCGCCATAAAAAAAGCCCGCTCACAGGGAGCGGGCTTCGGCTTGTCGCGCTCAACGCCGCCGCGTCAGCGTCATTGCTTCTTCGCGTTGATCACGGCCTCGGCGACATTGCTCGGCGTCTCGGCGTAATGCTTGAACTCCATCGTGTAGGTCGCGCGGCCCTGGGTGGCCGAGCGCAGCGACGTCGAATAGCCGAACATCTCGGCGAGCGGCACCTCCGCGCGCACCAGCTTGCCGCCGCCGCCCGCGATGTCTTCCATGCCCTGCACCATGCCGCGTCGGCTCGACAGGTCGCCCATCACGTTGCCCATGAAGTCCTCGGGCGTTTCCACCTCCACGGCCATCATCGGTTCGAGCAGGATGGGCTTCGCCTTGCGCATCGCTTCCTTGAACGCTATCGAGCCGGCCATGCGGAACGCGTTTTCGTTCGAGTCGACGTCGTGGTACGAACCGAAAGTCAGCGTGACCTTCACATCGACGACCGGATAGCCCGCGAGCACGCCGGCTTTCAGCGTTTCCACGATGCCCTTGTCGACCGCGGGGATGAATTCGCGCGGAATCACGCCGCCCTTGATCGCGTCTACGAATTCGTAGCCCTTGCCCTGCTCGGACGGCTCCAGCGTAATCACCGCGTGGCCATACTGACCGCGGCCGCCCGACTGCTTGACGAACTTGCCTTCGACGTCCTCGACCTTGTTGCGCACGGTTTCGCGATACGCGACCTGCGGCTTGCCGACGGTCGCTTCCACGCCGAACTCGCGCTTCATCCGGTCGACCAGAATTTCGAGGTGCAGCTCGCCCATGCCGGAGATGATCGTCTGTCCGGATTCCTCATCGGTCTGCACGCGGAACGACGGGTCTTCCTGCGCGAGACGGTTCAGCGCGATGCCCATCTTTTCCTGGTCGGCCTTGGTCTTCGGTTCGACGGCCTGCGAGATCACCGGGTCCGGGAAGATCATCTTTTCAAGGATGATCACATGATCAGGATCGCAGAGCGTGTCGCCGGTGGTCGCTTCCTTCAGGCCGACGGCCGCGGCGATGTCGCCCGCGTAGACCTCCTTGATTTCCTTGCGCTCGTTCGCGTGCATCTGCAGGATCCGGCCGAGGCGTTCCTTCTTTTCCTTGACCGCGTTGTAGACCGTGTCACCCGAGTTGACGACGCCCGAGTACACGCGGAAGAAGATCAGCTGACCGACGAACGGGTCGGTCATGATCTTGAAGGCGAGCGCCGAGAACGGATCGTCGTCGTTGGGATGACGCTCGATTTCCTTGTCGTGCTCGTCGTGACCGGTGATCGCGGGCACGTCGACCGGCGACGGCAGATAGTCGATCACCGCGTCGAGCATCGCCTGCACGCCCTTGTTCTTGAACGCGCTGCCGCACAACATCGGCACGATCTCGTTGGCGATCGTGCGCGCGCGGATGCCGTGCTTGATTTCGGCTTCGCTCAGCGGTTCGCCGCCGAGGTACTTCTCGAGCAGTTCCTCGTTCGCCTCGGCCGCGGCCTCGACCATCTTGTCGTGCCATTCCTTCGCGGTGGCCGCGAGTTCAGCCGGGATGTCGCGGTACTCGAACTTGATGCCCTGGCTGTCGTCGTCCCAGTAGATCGCCTTCATCTTGACGAGGTCGACCACGCCCTGGAAGTGCTCTTCCGCGCCGATCGGAATCTGGATCGGCACGGCGACCCCCTTCAGACGATCGCCGATCTGCCGCTGCACGCGGAAGAAGTCCGCGCCGACGCGGTCCATCTTGTTGACGAACGCGATGCGCGGCACCTTGTACTTGTTCGCCTGGCGCCACACGGTTTCCGATTGCGGCTGCACGCCGCCGACCGAGTCGTACACCATGCAGGCGCCGTCGAGCACGCGCATCGAGCGCTCGACTTCGATCGTGAAGTCGACGTGCCCGGGGGTGTCGATGATGTTGATCCGATGCTCGGGATAGTTGCCGGCCATGCCTTTCCAGAACGCGGTCGTGGCCGCCGACGTGATCGTGATGCCGCGCTCCTGCTCCTGTTCCATCCAGTCCATCGTCGCCGCACCGTCGTGAACCTCGCCGATCTTGTGGGTCACGCCGGTGTAGAACAGGATCCGTTCGGTGGTGGTGGTTTTGCCGGCATCGATGTGAGCGCTGATGCCGATATTCCGGTAGCGCTCGATGGGAGTCTTGCGGGGCACGTGAATCTCCTTGTAATGGCGCGCCTGAAACGCATGTCGGGCGACCGCGTGGGCCGCCCGGGGAGTCTGAGTGGTGCTTTATCTGGCGTTACCTTATCGAGATTACAAGGATAGCGCGTCGATTGGTCTTTTGCATGAATCCTGCCAGCCGGCGCGAAGGCTGGTGGCGCGGGGCTGAGCGGGCGAAAAAAAGCCGGCGCCTCGGGTTGAGACGCCGGCTTTTCGCGGGACAGCGTGGCGGGACGGTGCCCCCGCTCAGAGGCCGCCCCGGGGCCATTTACGGGGCTGCACGAACACGCGGCCCGGCGGTGAGGGTCTTACTGCGTGACACCCGGCACCGGCGGTAAGCCCTGGACCTGCATGCCCGGCTTGATGCCCTTCGCCGAGAACCAGCCCTTGGGCATTTCCAGCGCGAACACGCCGTTGTGCGTCGGGCAGTGGTTGTTGGTGGTCTCGGCCTGCATTTCGTCGATGTCGGTGATCGTGCCGTCGGCGCGCATGAATGCGATCGACAGGGGGATCAGCGTGTTCTTCATCCAGAAGCAGTGGCCCGCGTTCTCGTTGAACACGAACAGCATCCCTTCGTTCGGCGCTAGCTTCGTGCGATACATCAAGCCCTGTTCGCGGTCCGCGTCGTTGGCGGCGACGGCCGCGTCGATCACGAACATGCCAGCGGTCAGCTTGACGCGCGGAAACTCGCTCGGCTGCTTGGCGCCCGGCGGCATCTGCTGCGCCTGGGCGGGAGCCGTGGTGACGACGAACGACAGCGCCGCGAGCGGCAGTGCTACGGCAATGGCGAAACGCGCCATCGACGAGCGCATGGAAAATCGCACGGCAAGACTCCTTGCTGAAATTGACTCGCGCATGTTACGCGAGCGCGTCAAAAACAAAAAGGCAGATCGCCTTGCGGTGATCTGCCTTACAACGCCGTAAGAACGGCAATGAAGCTAGTTCTTTACTGCGTTTTTACAAGCAACTTACTCCGAAGCTGCCGAAGCGGCCGCTGCTGCCTTCTTGTGCGACTTCTTGTGAGCGTGCTTGGTGGTCTTCTTTGCCGACGAAGCTGCTGCCGGAGCTGCCGGAGCTGCTTCCGGTGCCGATGCTTGTGCGAATGCTGCCGTTGCGAAGAGGCCAGCGACCAGAGCGGCGATCAGTTTGTTCATTTTGTGAATCCTCAGCTTGAGTTAATTAACCAAATGACCCGGCATATGTAGAGTCATGTCGGTAAACGTGCCATCCACCTTTCGGTTGACAGCCGCATCGAACAAATTTTTCGACGCGTCTGCTAGCGTTCGGACTTTCGTACTCGCCGCGAAAACGGCGTATGCAAATGTCTTTAAGGCTGAATGCCGGATAGCTTCGGCGGCATCTGCGTCGGATAACGCGTGGAGTTGTACGGCGGTTGACGCGAATTGCGCGGATATTTTGATCGTGATGACACGCGATCAAACCGCGTGGCGCAGGCTCGCGGCGAGCCCACTTGTGTCACGCATTTCGGGCCTGCGTTTCACGCATTATTTTGCGTGCTGCTACAACGAGTTAGCTTGATTGTCACAGCCGTGAAACGGGTTTGGAGTGAGCACGTGCAGGCTGATTCGCGCGTGCGTGAGTTCGGCACGCGGTGTTGCGGCGATGAACGAACAATCGTCAAATCATGTTCAGGCGACGCCATCCCATGGCGCGTTCGTTCGCAACTCCGTGCTCTGTCCAGGTTGCAGTCCGAGTGAAAAAATGTCAAGCGCACCGATGCCGACGCGAACGAGACGCAGCGTCGGAAAACCCACCGCCGCCGTCATGCGACGCACCTGACGGTTCTTGCCTTCGGTGATCGACAGCTCGATCCATGTGGTCGGGATCGCGGCGCGATAGCGGATCGGCGGCGTGCGCGCCCACAGCGAGCTGGACGGTTCAACATAGCTCGCCTGACATGGGCGTGTCACGTAGTCGCCGAGATCGACGCCGCGCGCGAGCTTTTTCAACGCGGCGTCGTCGAGCGCGCCTTCGACTTGCGCCCAATAGCGTTTGACGAGCTTGTGACGCGGCTCGGCGATGCGCGCCTGCAGCGCGCCGTCGTCGGTGAGCAGCAGCAGGCCTTCGCTATCGGAGTCGAGCCGGCCGGCCGGATAGACGCCGGGTAGCCTGACCCAGTCGGCAAGCGACGTCCGCGTCTCGTGTGGCGAAAATTGACAGATGGTGCCGAACGGCTTGTTGAGGGCGAGAAGGCGCATAGGAGAGCGATACGGCAGAGCGATACGGCGCGATGATAATGCATAAACCGGGACGCAGATTCTTCTATCTTATAGAGGAGCGTGGCGCGTTCGAGAGGCCGTCTATGTTGGAAAACCCGGAGCGAGGGGCGGCCGCGTCGCGCGTGGGACGTGGGCTAGAATAGCGGCCAGGCCGCTCGCGGCGGTTCGGCATTGCGCGGCGAGGGCGTCTCTTTCGCAGTCTCCCATCAGCTTTTGCACAGCTTTCACTGGAGTCCGATCATGCCGTATCAGCACATCAAGATTCCGACAGGTGGCGATAAGATCACCGTCAACGCCGACTTCTCGCTCAACGTTTCCGACGAGCCGATCATCCCGTACATCGAAGGCGACGGCACCGGTCTGGACATCACGCCGGTCATGCTCAAGGTCGTGGATGCGGCGGTCGAAAAGGCGTACGGCGGCAAGAAGAAAATCCACTGGATGGAAATCTACGCGGGCGAGAAGGCGACCCGGGTGTACGGCCCGGACGTATGGCTGCCGGACGAAACGCTGCAGGCGGTCAAGGAATACATCGTGTCGATCAAGGGGCCGCTCACCACGCCAGTCGGGGGCGGCATCCGCTCGCTGAACGTCGCGTTGCGCCAGGAACTGGACCTCTATGTGTGCCTGCGCCCGGTGCGATATTTGAAGGGCGTGCCCTCGCCGGTGCGCGAGCCCGAGAAGACCAACATGGTGATCTTCCGCGAGAACTCGGAAGACATCTACGCGGGCATCGAATGGCCGGCTGAATCCGAACAGGCGAAGAAGATCATCAAGTTCTTGCGCGAAGAAATGGGCGTGAAGAAGATCCGCTTTCCGGATTCGTCGGGTATCGGCATCAAGCCGGTGTCGCGCGAAGGTACCGAGCGTCTGGTGCGCAAGGCGATCCAGTACGCGATCGACAATGAACGCCGCTCGGTCACGCTGGTGCACAAGGGCAACATCATGAAGTACACCGAAGGCGCGTTTCGCGACTACGGCTACGCGCTCGCGCAGAAGGAGTTCAACGCGGAACTGATCGACGGCGGCCCCTGGATGAAAGTCAGGAATCCGAAGACCGGCGGCGATGTCGTCGTGAAGGACGTGATTGCCGACGCGTTCCTGCAGCAGATCCTGCTGCGCCCGGCCGAATACGACGTGATCGCCACGCTGAACCTGAACGGCGACTACATCTCGGACGCGCTCGCCGCGCAGGTCGGCGGAATCGGAATCGCGCCGGGCGCGAACCTGTCGGATTCGGTTGCGATGTTCGAAGCGACGCACGGCACGGCGCCGAAATACGCGGGCAAGGATTACGTGAATCCCGGCTCGGAAATCCTGTCAGCGGAAATGATGCTGCGCCACCTGGGCTGGTTCGAGGCGGCGGATCTGATAATCAGCTCGATGGAAAAATCGATCCTGCAAAAGCGCGTTACTTACGATTTTGCCCGCCTGATGGAAGGCGCGACCCAGGTGTCGTGCTCGGCATTTGGGCAAGTGATGATCGAAAATATGTAATTGACGCGCCGGGATTATGCGGTTCGCATAAAAACCCCGGCGCCAGCAAACGGCCAGGGTATTTTTTTACCCGGAATTTTCGCGCGGCTTTCCGGCCGGAAAATCCGTTGCAATAGAAAGCTGCCGCAAAAAAGAAACCCGGCGCGGAGCCGGGTTTCAAAAAGGACGGGTATCGAAACGTTTCAGGCTGGCGCCTGAATGTTCGATGCCTGCTTGCCTTTCGGGCCTTGCACGACTTCGAAGGTGACCTTCTGGCCTTCCTTCAGCGTCTTGAAGCCATTCATCTGGATGGCCGAGAAGTGTGCAAACAGATCCTCGCCGCCCTCGTCGGGCGTGATGAATCCGAAACCCTTTGCGTCGTTAAACCATTTGACCGTACCAGTTGCCATTCCAACTTCCCCTGTAACTCATGTCACTACCACGAGCCCTCGAAAAGCCACGACCACGCGAGGCAGTCGTTCCCTCCTCACAAGCTCACCATCGGCATTTTTTCGAGATTATGGCTTGGTGAAAAAAGTGCCAGCTTGATTGTTGGGGCTCTTTATTCGAGTGTCAAGAAAATTTTGAGACGTCGTTGTCGCGTTGCAAACAGGCCGCTTTCCAGGGTTTTTACCGCTTCCGTATGTGCGGTGGCGCAAGCGGCGTGGCTTGAAAAGTCGCATAATCCACTCACATGCTGACTGTGCCCGCGGCGCCGACGCCCAGCGCGGCGAGCGCTCGCAGCCAGTACCGGCAGGTTGTGCGATACTCGATCCGACCGCGGTGCAGCACGCGCCGCGCATGACAGGATCGGGGCCGGCACCGCAATCGGCCCGTCGAAAACGCGCAGGCCAGGCCGAACATGACAGCGTCGTGACCGCCGGGTGGCAGCGAACGGGCTCATCGGCCGGGCGGCCGGGTTCTGACAGGATTGCGGGCCTGTCCTAGTTGTTTAGAATGGGTGTATGGCGATTATCCCGGACAAGCAGGACGGCACCGTACTGGAGCGGCAGGAGCAGAAACTCAAGCCGCCGTCCATGTACAAGGTGGTGCTGCTGAATGACGACTTCACGCCGATGGAATTTGTCGTGATGATCGTGCAGGAATATTTCAATAAGGATCGTGAAACCGCAACGCAGGTCATGTTGAAGGTGCATCGCGAGGGCAGGGGAGTTTGTGGGGTCTATACGCGGGACATCGCGTCGACCAAAGTCGAGCAAGTCGTTACCCACGCACGGCAGGCCGGGCATCCGCTGCAGTGTGTGATGGAGGAAGCATGATTGCCCAGGAACTGGAAGTCAGCCTGCATATGGCGTTCATGGAAGCGCGCCAGGCAAGGCACGAGTTCATAACGGTCGAACATCTTTTGCTCGCGCTGTTGGATAACCCGACGGCGGCAGAGGTACTGCGCGCATGCGCGGCCAATATCGAGGATCTGCGCCAGAACCTGCGCAACTTCATTCATGACAACACGCCGACCGTGCCGGGCACGGACGACGTCGACACGCAGCCCACGCTCGGTTTCCAGCGGGTGATCCAGCGCGCGATCATGCATGTGCAGTCCACCTCGAACGGCAAGAAGGAAGTGACCGGCGCGAACGTGCTGGTCGCGATCTTCGGCGAGAAGGACTCGCATGCGGTGTACTACCTGCAGCAGCAGGGCGTCACGCGTCTGGACGTAGTCAATTTCATCTCGCACGGCATCGCCAAGACGAGCAGTTCGGACGCCGCGAAGGCGAGCGATGCGAATGCCGAGTCCGACGAAGCCGCCGCGCAGAAGGAAACGCCGCTCGCCCAGTTCACGCAGAACCTGAACCAGATGGCGAAGGACGGCCGCATCGATCCGCTGATCGGACGTGAGTCGGAAGTCGAGCGTGTGGTGCAGGTGCTGTGTCGCCGCCGCAAGAACAATCCGCTGCTGGTCGGCGAGGCCGGTGTCGGCAAGACCGCGATCGCCGAAGGGCTCGCATGGCGCATCACGCGCGGCGAAGTGCCGGACATCCTGGCCGATGCCCAGGTGTATTCGCTCGACATGGGCGCGCTGCTCGCGGGCACCAAGTATCGCGGCGACTTCGAGCAGCGTCTGAAGACGGTGCTGAAGGAACTGAAAGAGCGTCCGCACGCCATTCTCTTCATCGACGAAATCCATACGCTGATCGGCGCGGGCGCCGCGTCGGGCGGCACGCTGGACGCGTCGAACCTGCTGAAACCGGCGCTCTCGTCGGGCACGCTGAAGTGCATCGGCGCAACCACCTTCACCGAATATCGCGGCATCTTCGAAAAGGACGCGGCGCTGTCGCGTCGTTTCCAGAAGATCGACGTGACCGAGCCGACCGTCGAGCAGACGGTCGCGATCCTGCGCGGGCTGAAATCGCGCTTCGAAGAGCACCACGGCGTCAAGTATTCGTCGGGTGCGCTGTCGGCGGCGGCTGAGCTGTCGGCGCGCTTCATCACCGATCGTCATTTGCCGGACAAGGCGATCGACGTGATCGACGAAGCGGGCGCGGCGCAGCGCATTCTGCCGAAGTCG
This sequence comes from Paraburkholderia sp. CI2, assembly GCF_014201055.1. Taxonomy (NCBI): domain Bacteria; kingdom Pseudomonadati; phylum Pseudomonadota; class Betaproteobacteria; order Burkholderiales; family Burkholderiaceae; genus Paraburkholderia; species Paraburkholderia sp. CI2. Next base: position 57,897 of record NZ_JACHDL010000027.1, on the reverse strand, counting down.
AAGCAGAAGAAGACGATCGGCAAGAACGAGATCGAGGAAATCATCTCGAAGATCGCGCGCGTGCCGGCGCAAAGCGTGTCGCAGGACGATCGCAGCAAGCTGCAGACGCTCGACCGCGATCTGAAGAGCGTCGTGTTTGGTCAAGATCCGGCTATCGACGCACTGTCGGCCGCGATCAAGATGGCGCGCGCGGGCCTCGGCAAGCTCGACAAGCCGATCGGCGCATTCCTGTTCTCGGGTCCGACCGGCGTCGGCAAGACCGAGGTCGCGAAGCAGCTCGCGTTCACGCTCGGCATCGAGCTGATCCGCTTCGACATGTCGGAGTACATGGAGCGTCACGCGGTGAGCCGGCTGATTGGCGCGCCGCCGGGCTACGTCGGTTTCGACCAGGGTGGCCTGCTGACCGAGGCGATCACGAAGAAGCCGCATTGCGTGCTGCTGCTCGATGAAATCGAAAAGGCGCATCCGGACATCTTCAACGTGCTGCTGCAGGTGATGGACCACGGCACGCTGACGGACAACAACGGGCGTAAGGCGGACTTCCGCAACGTCATCATCATCATGACGACGAACGCGGGCGCCGAGGCGATGGGCAAGTCGGTGATCGGCTTCACGAACCGCCGCGAGGCGGGCGACGAGATGGTCGACATCAAGCGCATGTTCACGCCGGAGTTTCGCAACCGTCTGGACGCGACGATCAGCTTCCGTTCGCTCGATGAGGAAATCATCATGCGCGTGGTCGACAAATTCCTGATGCAGCTGGAAGATCAGCTGCACGAGAAGAAGGTCGATGCGCTGTTCACCGATGCGCTGCGCAAGCATCTGGCGAAGCACGGTTTCGATCCGCTGATGGGCGCGCGGCCAATGCAGCGCCTGATCCAGGACACGATCCGTCGTGCGCTCGCCGACGAGCTGCTGTTCGGCAAGCTGATGAACGGCGGCCGCGTGACGGTCGACGTCGATGCCGACGACAAGGTGCAGTTGACCTTCGACGAGCATCCGGCGCCGCGCAATCCGAATCCGGAGGCGGTGGAAGTCGAGTGATGTCAGTCAGGTCGGCGTTGCGTTGAGCTGGCCTGACACCAAAGGCAGAACGGCGCGGGTTTTATCCCGCGCCGTTTTTTATGCTCTGGTTTTTTCTCACGGCGTGCGCTGAAGGCGCCAGCCGCCGCGTCGCAGCAATCGATCAATGCTTGCCGGTGCTACCAAACCCGCCCGCGCCGCGCACGCTTTCCTCGAAGTCATCGACGATATTGAACCCGGCCTGCACGACGGGCACGATCACCAGTTGCGCGAGGCGTTCCATCGGATTCAGCACGAATGTCGTCTCGCCGCGATTCCACGTCGAAATCATCAGTTGGCCCTGGTAATCGGAATCGATCAGGCCGACCAGATTGCCGAGCACGATCCCATGCTTATGGCCGAGACCCGAGCGCGGCAGAATCAACGCCGCATAACCGGGGTCGCCGACGTGGATCGCGAGTCCGGTCGGCACCAGCGCGGTTTCGCCGGGTTTCAGCGTCAGCGGTTCGTCGAGGCAGGCGCGCAGATCGAGGCCGGCGCTACCGGTCGTCGCGTAAGCGGGGAGCTGTTCGCGCATGCGCTGATCGAGAATCTTCAGGTCGAGTTTCATTCAGGTTCGATAGTTGGGGGTGAGGTTGGTGAAGGGGCACGCGGCTGACTGGCAACGCCTTTGCGATCAAGCCGCCTGGTTCGAGCCGAGCTGAAACGCGTCGGCGAGCAGTTCGTAGGAGCGCAAGCGCGCACGATAGCTGCCGGCGACGGTCAGCACCATCAGCTCGTCGGCCTGGAACTGCTGCTGTAAATCCGTGAGCCGTTCGGTCACGCGCTCAGGCGTGCCGATGATGCTGCGCGGCTTTTCGCGGTCGATCACGAGCTGTTCGCGCTCGCCATATTCCTGCGCGATGCCTTGCTCGATCGAGGGTATCGGTTCGTTCAGACCATACGCCATCTGCACGCGACGCAGATCGACGGCTTTTTCGAGGTCCGCGGCTTCCTGCTCGGTATCCGCGCAGATCACGAAGACCGCGGCCGCCAGATACGGCCGCGACGCGTCGTTGCCAGGCTGGAAGCGCTCGCGATACGCCAGCGCGACCTGTTTGCCGAAATGCGCGTTGATGAAATGCGCGAACGAAAAGCGGATGCCGAGCTGCGCCGCGAGCAAACCGCCGAAGTCGCTCGAGCCGAGCATCCACAGCTGCGGGCGCGTATCGATCTGCGGCTGCAGCAGCACGCCCTGCGCGAGATGATCGTCGGGCAGGGCGCCGTGCATGAGGCCGAGCAACTCGGCGACCTGCTGCGGAAAATGCTCGCCGCGATTGTAAGCGCCGGCGGCGACCGCCTGCGCGGTGCGCATGTCGCCGCCCGGCGCGCGTCCGACGCCGAGATCGACGCGATTCGGAAACAGCGCCTCGAGCATCATGAACTGCTCGGCGACCTTGAACGGGCTGTAGTACGGCAGCATGATGCCGCCCGAGCCGATGCGAATGCGTTTGGTCACGCTGCCGAGGCGCGCCAGCATCACTTCAGGGCAGGGATTCGACACGCCGCGCAGGCCGTGGTGCTCGGCGCACCAGTAGCGCGTGTAGCCGAGGTCGTCGGCGAGTTGCGCGAGTTCGACGGTCGCGGCGATCGCGTCCGCCACCGAATGGCCGGCGATCACCGGTGTTTGATCGAGCACGGAGAGTAGCGTCATGGCAGTAGTGCTCCAGGTGATTCCGGTCGGCTAACCGGGCAAAGATGGCCGGGCCACACGGGCCCACTGCCGCTCGCTCGTTCAGCCAACCGGACTGATGCCGGGCGGCAGACGCTTCGCGATTTCCGCGATCAGCGCGCGCGCCAGCGTCTGCTTGTCGGCGCGTGGCAGCTTCGTCGCGCGGCCTGCTTCGAACAGAATCACTTCGTTGTCGTCGAGCCCGAACGTTTGCGGCCCCAGATTGCCGATCAGCAGCGGCACGTTCTTGCGGGCGCGCTTTTCCTCGCCGTGGACTTCGAGGTTGTCGCTTTCGGCGGCGAAGCCGACCGCGAACGGCGGCTTCGGCAGCCCGGCGACCGCGGCGAGGATGTCTGGATTCTCGACGAATGAAAAGCTCGGCAGCGCGTGCTCGGCGGTCTTCTTGATCTTCTGACCGCTGACGTGATCGACGCGCCAGTCGGCCACCGCCGCGACGCCGATGAAAATGTCCGCCTCCGTGACCGCGCGCATCACCGCGTCGTGCATCTGCTGCGCGGTCTGCACGTCCTCGCGCAAGACGCCCCACGGCGTTTCCAACGCGACCGGACCGGCCACCAGATGCACGTCGGCGCCGGCCTGCTGCGCGGCGCGCGCGAGCGCGAAGCCCATCTTGCCGCTCGAACGATTGGTGATGCCGCGCACCGGGTCGAGCGGTTCGAAGGTCGGCCCGGCGGTCAGCAGCACGCGCCGGCCGGACAGGATTTTCGGCGCGAAGAACGACGCGACCGCCTCGTAGGTCGCGGCCGCTTCGAGCATGCGCCCATCGCCGATTTCGCCGCAGGCCTGCGGGCCCGAATCGGGGCCGAGCACCTCGACGCCGTCCGCGCGCAGTTGCGCGACGTTGCGTTGCGTGGCCGGGTTCTGCCACATCTGCCGGTTCATCGCCGGCACGACGAGCAGCGGGCAGTCGCGTGCGATGCACAGCGTCGACAGCAGATCGTCGGCCATGCCGTGCGCGAGCTTGGCGAGGAAGTCGGTCGACGCCGGCGCGATCACGATCACATCGGCTTCGCGCGATAGATCGATGTGCGCCATGTTGTTCGGCACGCGACCGTCCCACTGGCTCGTGAAGACCGGCCGCCCCGACAGCGCCTGCATCGTGACGGGGGTGATGAACTGGGTGGCCGCTTCGGTCATGACGACCTGCACGGTCGCGCCTGCCTTGGTCAGCAGACGCGTGAGTTCGGCGATCTTGTAGCAGGCGATGCCGCCCGTCATGCCGAGGACGAGGTGTTTGCCTGCGAGTTCTGCGGTTGCCAACGAAAGCCTCCGACAAAGCGTGATCGCGCGGCGGCGCGAGGGCGTTGCCCGTCGTCGCCGCGCGCTTCAAACCGGACCTGAGGCACGGCTCGCGCAGCCGCGACCGTGCCTCACGTCGGCGACGTTAGCGTGTGCCGCGTACCCGCCGCAGCTCGTCGATCACGAGCAGGATCGCGCCGATCGTGATCGCGCTGTCGGCGAGATTGAACGCCGGCCAGTGCCAGCCGCCCACGTGGAAATCGAGGAAGTCGATCACGTGGCCGTACGCGAGCCGGTCGATCACATTGCCGAGCGCGCCGCCGAGAATCAGCGCGAGCGCCGTGCAGAACATTTTCTGCCCGCTATGCCGCTTGAGCAGATAGCAGATCACGAGCGCCGCGACCACGCCGAGCGCGGTGAATGCCCAGCGCTGCCAGCCGCCCGCCATCGCGAGGAAGCTGAACGCGGCGCCGCGGTTGAACACGAGAATCAGGTTGAAGAACGGCGTGACCTCGTGCGGCACACCGTAGGCGAACACCTTGCGCACGGCGATTTTCGTCAGCTGGTCGAACAGGATGACGATCAGCGCAATGCCGAGCCAGGGTGCGAGCGAACTGCTTCCGGTGCGCGTTTTCGACATGGTTCTCGCCATTATGCCGCGCTCCTCGATTCGCCACTGCCGAACAGGTTGCTGAAGCAGCGGCCGCACAGCGACGGATGCTCGGCGTTCGCGCCGACGTCCGCCCGATAGTGCCAGCAGCGCTCGCACTTCAGGTACTTCGACGCGATCACTTCGACGCCTTCATCGGCTTCGCTGTCAACCTTGACGACGTTCGCCGCCGACGTGATCAGCACGAACTTCAGGTCGTCGCCGAGGCTCGCGAGTGCGTCGTAACGCGCCCCGCTCGCGCGGATTTCGACTTCCGCCTGCAGCGACGAGCCGATCAGGTTCGCGACCCGCGCCTCTTCGAGCGCCTTGGTCACGTCGCCGCGCACCGCGCGCAGCAGCGTCCACTTGTCGAGCAGCGCGCCCGCGTCCGGCACGGCCGGGTACGCGTGGTACGTCTCGGTGAAGATCGTCTCGCTGTTGGGCTGGAACACCTTCCACGCTTCTTCCGCGGTGAACGACAGGAACGGCGCCATCACGCGCAGGAGGCCGTGCGCGATGTGGTAGAGCGCGGTCTGCGCCGAGCGGCGGGCGACCGAATCCGCCGCGGTCGTGTAGAGGCGGTCCTTCAGCACGTCGAGGTAGAAGCCGCCCAGGTCTTCCGAGCAGAACGTCTGCAACTTGGCGACGACCGGGTGGAACTCGTACTTCTCGTAGTGCGCGAGGATGTCGTTCTGCAGATTCGCCGACAGCGTCACCGCGTAACGGTCGATTTCGAGCCAGTCTTCGACCGGACGCGCGTGCTGCGCGAAGTCGAAGTCCGACAGGTTCGCGAGCAGGAAGCGCAGCGTATTGCGGATGCGGCGATAGCCTTCCGTCACGCGCTTCAGGATTTCCTCGGAGATCGCGAGCTCGCCCGAGTAGTCGGTCGACGCGATCCACAGGCGGATGATTTCCGCGCCGAGGCGGTTTGCGACTTCATGCGGATCGATGCCGTTGCCGAGCGACTTGCTCATCTTGCGGCCTTCGCCGTCGACGGTGAAGCCGTGCGTGAGCAGCGCGTTGTAGGGCGGGCGGCCGTCCAGCATCGACGCGGTCAACAGCGACGAATGGAACCAGCCGCGATGCTGGTCCGAGCCTTCGAGGTACAGGTCGGCCGGAAACTGCAGCTCGTCCTTGTGCGAGCCGCGCAGCACGTGCCAGTGCGTGGTGCCCGAATCGAACCACACGTCGAGCGTGTCGCGGTTCTTTTCGTACAGGTTGGCGTCGTCGCCGATCAGCTCTCGCGGATCGACCGTCTGCCATGCCTCGATGCCTTCCTTCTCGACGCGCTGCGCGACCTGTTCGAGCAACTCCAGCGTGCGCGGATGCAGCTCGCCGGTTTCCTTGTGCACGAAGAACGCCATCGGCACGCCCCACTGGCGCTGCCGCGACAGCGTCCAGTCCGGGCGGTTCGCGATCATGCTGAAGAGGCGCTGCTTGCCCCACGACGGATAGAACGCCGTGTTCTCGATGCCTTCGAGTGCGGTCTCGCGCAGCGTCTTGTCGCCGTCGTTGGGCTTCACGTCCATGCCGGCGAACCACTGCGAAGTGGCGCGGTAGATGATCGGCGTCTTGTGGCGCCAGCAGTGCATGTAGCTGTGCGTGTACTTCTCGGTGCGCAGCAGCGAGCCGGCGCCTTGCAGCGCCTCGACGATCTGCGGATTGGCAGCCCAGATCGACAGGCCGCCGAACAGCGCGAGCGATTCGATGTAGCGGCCGTCGCCCATCACCGGGTTGATGATGTCCGAGTCGGCCATGCCGTGCGCCTTGCACGACACGAAGTCTTCCACGCCGTACGCCGGCGACGAGTGCACGATGCCGGTGCCGGTTTCGGTCGTCACGTAGTCGCCGAGGTAGACCGGCGCGGTGCGCTTGTAGCCCGGATGCGCGGACGCGAGCGGGTGGTTGAAGCGCAGGTTCACGAGCTTTTCGCCCGGCGTCGTCGCGACGACCGTGCCTTCGAGGCCGTACAGCTTCAGGCACGCCTCGACGCGTTCCTCGGCGAGGATCAGGAGGCCGCGCGGCGTGTCGACGAGCGCGTAGACGAGTTCCGGATGCAGGTTCAGCGCCTGGTTGGCGGGGATGGTCCACGGCGTGGTGGTCCAGATCACGATGCCGCCTTCGTTGCGCGGCAGCGCGGCGAGGCCGAACGCCTGCGCGGTCTTTTCCGGCTCGGCGAAGCTGAACAGCACGTCGATGGTCGGATCGGTCTTGTCCTTGTACTCGACTTCCGCTTCGGCGAGCGCCGAGCCGCAGTCGAAACACCAGTTGACCGGCTTCAGGCCGCGGAATACGTAGCCTTTTTCCATGATTTTCGCGAGCGCGCGGATTTCGCCGGCTTCATTCGCGAAGTTCATCGTCTTGTACGGATTGTCCCAGTCGCCGAGCACGCCCAGACGGCGGAAGCCCGCCTTCTGCTTCTCGATCTGCTCGGTCGCGTAGGCGCGCGCCTTCTGCATCACTTCGGCCGCCGGCAGCGACTTGCCGAACTGCTTTTCGATCTGGATTTCGATCGGCATGCCGTGACAGTCCCAGCCCGGCACGTAGACCGCGTCGAAGCCCGCCAGATTGCGCGCCTTGACGATCATGTCCTTCAGGATTTTGTTCACCGCGTGACCGAGGTGGATGTCGCCGTTCGCATACGGCGGGCCGTCGTGCAGGATGAACTTCGTGCGGCCCCTGGAGGCGGCGCGGATCTTGTCGTACACCTTGCGTTCCTGCCAGTCCTTGACCCATTGCGGCTCGCGCTTGGGCAGGTCGCCGCGCATCGGGAACGGTGTGTCGAGCAGGTTGACCGGGTAGCGGGACTGCGGTTTCGAATCAGCTTTCTTGTTGCTCATGATGTGGGTGGCGGTGAATTCGTTTCTATGCGTAGCGGCGCGCGGATTGCGCGCTGCGCGAGGAGCGTGGGACGCGCCCGGCAGGCGGCTCCGCGTGAAGCCCGGACGCCCTTCGATGCGCGCGGCGACGGTTCGTGCGGCACGGCGCGCCGGCCCGAACCGCGGTGGTTATCTAATTCGGTCGGTGGCCGAGGTGGCGAAACCGGTGGAACGGCTGCCCGGCGTGCCGGCGCCGACCGCAGCGAACCATGCGCGCGCATTGGCGACGTCGCGCGCGATCGCGGCGGTCAGCGTTTCGAGATCGACGAACTTCTCCTCGTCGCGCAGCTTCTTCAGAAATTCGACGCGCACGAGTTTGCCATACGCGTCGCCGTGCCAATCGAGCAGGTGCACTTCGAGCAGCACACGGCCGGAATCGTCGACGGTGGGGCGCAGGCCGAGGCTCGCGACGCCCGGCAGCGGTTGCTCGGCGATGCCGTGCACCTGTACGACGAAGATGCCGGCCAGTGCCGGACGCTTGTGCGCGATCGGCAGATTGAGCGTCGGAAAGCCGAGATCGCGGCCGAGCTTCATGCCATGGGTGACGTGGCCGCTGATCAGATAGTCGCGGCCGAGCGCTGCGCGCGCCGAGTCGAGGTCGCCCGCGACCAGCGCCGCGCGCACGCCCGAGCTCGAGATGCGCGCGCCCGACGGATCGGCGACCGTCGCCATCTGTTCGACTTCGAAACCGTACTGCTTGCCGGCCGTCCGCAGCGACGCGAAATCGCCGGCGCGCTTCGCGCCGTAGCGGAAATCGTCGCCGATCATGATCCAGCGCGCGTGCAAGCCGTTGACGATGATCCGCTCGACGAACGCATCTGGCGACTGGCTCGCGAACGTGTGATTGAAGTGCTCGACGACGACCCGGTCGACCCCGTTGGTGCGCAGCGCCTCGAGCTTGTCACGCAGCATCGCGATGCGCGGCGGCGCGCCGGCCGGGTTGAAGAACTCGCGCGGGTGCGGCTCGAAGGTCATCACGCAGACGGGCAGGCCACGCGCGTTCGCGGCCGCGCGCACGTGGGCGAGCAGAGCTTGGTGGCCGCGGTGGACACCGTCGAAGTTGCCGATGGTCAGCGCGCACGGCGCGCGGCTCTCGGCATTGGGAAGGCCGCGGAAGACTCTCACGATAGTGGGTTGCAGGCGTTGCTGCGATTGCAATAGGGGCGCGGGCGGGGTGCCGCAAAACAATCGATTATAAACGCTTGGCGCAACAGACGGCTGCGCGGTCGCGGTCCGGCGATTGCCGAATGATAAAATCCGCGCATGAAAAAACTCGTCATCCTGATTTCCGGGCGGGGTAGCAACATGGAAGCCATCGTGCGCGCCTGCGCGAGCGAGGGCTGGCCGGCGCGGGTCGCCGCCGTGATTGCTAACCGTCCCGATGCCGCGGGGCTCGCGTTCGCGGCGTCGCATGGCATCGCCACGGCGGTGGTCGACCACCGCCAGTTTCCGGATCGCGACAGCTTCGACGCGGCACTCGCCGAGCAGATCGACGCCATCGCGCCGGACCTCGTCGTGCTCGCGGGCTTCATGCGCGTGCTGACCGAGCGCTTCGTCGACCACTACGCAGCGCGCATGCTGAACGTGCACCCGTCATTGCTGCCGAGCTTTCCGGGTCTGAAGACCCATCAGCAGGCGCTCGACGCCGGCGTGCGGTTCCACGGCGCGTCGGTGCATTTTGTCACATCAAAGCTGGATCACGGGCCGATCGTTTTGCAGTCGGCGGTGCCTGTCGAGGCGGGCGATACCGCACAGACGCTCGCCGCACGCGTGCTCGCCACCGAGCACATCATTTATCCACGCGCGGTGCGCTGGTTCGTCGAAGGGCGTCTCGCTCTGGACGGCTCGCGCGTCACGCTTACGCCGTCGGAGCCGCAATGGCTCTTTGCCGGTCACACCGCCGGAGAGGGCGCATGAGATTGCATGGTTTCCTGATTGGACAAACTGAAACGCTGCTGGCCGAAGTGCTGCGGCTGAACGGCCCCGCCGACGCCACCACGAGCCGCTTCTTCCGCGCGCATCCGAAGCTCGGGCACGCCGAGCGCGGCGTGATCGCCGAGGCGGTGTTCGCCGTGCTGCGCCGCCGGATGGAGTTCGCGCATCTGGCCGAAAGCGGCACTGGCAGCCCCGCGCGCCGCATGGCGCTGCTGGGCCTGATGCAGACGGCCGGACGCTCGGCGCTCAAGCCGTTCGTCACCGAGGCCGAGGCGACTTGGCTCGAACACGTGGCGAAGATCGACCCGGAAAGCCTGCCGCTGCGGATTCGCCTGAACCTGCCCGACTGGATCAGCCAGGCGCTCAGCTCGCGCTTCGAGGCCGCCGAGCTCGCGCAGCTGGCCGCCGCGCTGAACTACCCGGCGCCGCTCGATCTGCGCGCGAACCCGATCAAGGCGAGCCGCGACGACGTGCTGGGTGCGCTGTCGAAGGCGGGCATCGAGGCGGGCGCGACGCCGTTCGCGCCGCTCGGGGTGCGCGTGGTCGGCAAGCCGGCGCTCACCAAGCTCGACGCGTTCCAGCAGGGCTGGCTCGAAGTGCAGGACGAGGGCAGCCAGCTGCTGTGCTCGGTGGTCGCACCTCGGCGCGGCGAGATGATCGTCGATTTCTGTGCTGGCGCGGGCGGCAAGACGCTGGCGCTCGGCGCGGCAATGCGCTCGACCGGCCGGCTCTACGCGTTCGATATCTCCGAGCGGCGTCTCGCGAAGCTGAAGCCGCGTCTCGCGCGCAGCGGCCTGTCGAACGTGAACCCGGTGCTGATCGACAGCGAACACGACGCGAAGATCAAGCGTCTGGCTGGCAAGATCGACCGCGTGCTCGTCGATGCACCGTGCAGCGGCCTCGGCACGCTGCGCCGCAACCCGGATCTGAAGTGGCGCCAGTCGCCGGAGTCGATCGCCGAGCTGGCGCCGAAGCAGGCGTCGATTCTCACGAGCGCGGCGCGTCTCGTGAAGAAGGGCGGCCGGCTCGTCTATGCTACGTGCTCGATTCTCGAAGCCGAAAACGAGGCGGTGGTGCAGCGGTTCCTCGCCGATCACCCTGATTTCGCGCTGGTGCCGGTGCGCGACGTCCTTGCCGAGCAGCGTATCGAGCTGGAGATGGGCGACTACCTGTCGCTGTGGCCGCACCGCCACGCGACCGACGGCTTTTTCGCCGCCGTGCTCGAGCGCCAGAGCTAGGCAAGCGGCTGCAGGCCGGCGCGCGGATTGGCGGATGAATCCGCGCGCGCCGGCCATTCCGGCGACATCCATGCATACGACTTTACCCACATGCTCAGCGACATCGCGCGCGACTTCGGTCAGCGCGTGATGCTGTGGCAGGTCGCGATCCTGCTTGCGACGCTGCTCGTCGCGTGGCTGCTCGCGCGGACGCTGCGCCGCCGCATCAAGCGGCCGCAATCGACGCGCTACGAGAGCCTGCGTTTCGGCATGGAAAGCCTCGACCGGGCGGCTTTTCCGCTGATCGGCGCGGCACTGGTGTGGCTCGCGCGGGCGATCGCCGGCCAGTTCATGGACACCGCGCTGCTCGATCTGGCGCTGGTGCCGCTCGCCGGCATTGGGCTGATCTACATCGCGTTCTTCTTCGGCGGGTGTTCAAGCGCGAAGGTGGCGAGCATCCGTGGCTGTTTCTCGTCGAGAAGATCGTGTCGGTGGTCGTGTGGATCGGCATGGTACTCATGCTGTTGGGCATTCAGAACGCCGTGATCGCGTGGATGGACAGCGTGAGCTTTGGCGTCGGTAATGCGCATATGACGCTGCTGTCGCTGATCACGGGGCTGTTGTGGGTCGCCGTCACGTTGATCGTCGCGATGTGGCTCGGCTCGTCGTTCGAAGATCGCCTGATGCGCACGAAGACGCTCGACGGGAATCTGAAGGTCGTGGTCGCGCGCGTCGGCCGAGCGGCCTTCGTGCTGGCGGCGATCCTGATCAGCCTGTCGATCGTCGGCATCGACATCACGGTGCTCGGCGTGTTCGGCGGCGCGCTTGGCGTCGGGCTCGGCTTCGGCATGCAGAAGATCGCGAGCAACTATGTATCGGGCTTCATCATCCTTCTCGATCGCTCGTTGCGGATCGGCGACACGATCAACGTGAGCGGCCTGCAGGGCCGCGTCACGCAGATCCGCACACGCTATACCGTGGTGCGCGAACTCGACGGCATCGAGACGCTGATTCCGAACGAAAAGCTGATCACCGACGTCGTGCAGAACCAGTCGTCGTATCTGACCCGCGGCTACGCGCGGGCGGCCGTGCAGATCGCCTACACATCCGACGTCGAGCCGGCGATGACGCTGCTCGCCCAGGCCGCCGCCGACGTGCCGCGGGTGCTGCGCGAACTGGCGCCGACGCCATTTCTGGTCGGCTTTGGCCGGGACGGCATCAATCTCGGGTTGGGTTTCTGGATCGAAGATGCGGTGAGCGGCACGTGGCGTGCTCTCAACCGTCAACTGCAATATCTGGCGTCTCTTTTCCGAGCACGGCATCACTATTGCGCTCCCGCAACGCGAGGTGCGCATCGTCGGTCAGGCAAGCGGCCCAATGCCGCACCCGGTGGCGATGACCGATCCGATTTCCGACACCACGTCCGATCCCGCGCTCAGGCCCGCCAACCGTGCCGCCAACGACGGCCGTTAAGCCCCATTTCGCGCCGCGGCAAGGCATGCGCCAGTGCCCAGGCAATCGCTATCGACTTGATTGCGCACAAAAAATCCCTATTTGTTACAAACACTTGGAACCGTTCAAGTAGAATATCGTCCTATCCCGCTGTATGCTTTCACTTTCATGACACGCGCGCCGCGTGTGCTTCGTATCTCTCGTTCTGCAGGTAACTTACCTTGTTGAATTCTTTGCTCGATTTCCTTGCCCACGGGCTGCTGCGTTTCTCGTGGTGGCAACTCGTCGTGTACACGCTGATCGTGACGCACATCACGATTATCGGCGTGACCGTCTATCTGCATCGCTGCCAGGCGCATCGCGCGCTGGATCTGCACCCGATCGCCAGTCATTTTTTCCGCTTCTGGCTGTGGATGACCACCGGCATGCTGACCGGCCAGTGGGCCGCGATTCACCGCAAGCACCACGCGAAATGCGAGACCGAAGAGGATCCGCACAGCCCGCAGACGCGCGGCATCTGGAAGGTACTGCTCCAAGGCGCCGAGCTCTATCGCACCGAAGCGAAAAACGAAGAAACGATGCGCAAGTTCAGTCACGGTACACCGAACGACTGGATGGAGCGCAACGTCTACACGAAGTACCCGATTCTTGGCGTGAGCCTCATGATGGTGATCAACGTCGCGCTGTTCGGCGTCGTCGGCCTGACCATCTGGGCCGTGCAGATGGTGTGGATCCCTTTCTGGGCCGCGGGCGTGGTCAACGGCCTCGCGCACTTCTGGGGCTATCGCAACTTCAATTCGTCGGATGCGAGCACCAACATTTTCCCGTGGGGCATCATCATCGGTGGCGAAGAGCTGCATAACAATCACCACACGTATGCGACGTCGGCGAAGCTGTCGAACAAGTGGTACGAGTTCGACATTGGCTGGATGTACATCCGCATCATGCAGGCGTTTCGTCTGGCCAAAGTGAAGAAGGTCGCACCGACGCCGCGCCTGACCACCGGCAAGCTCGTGCTCGATCAGGACACGCTGCAGGCCGTGCTCGCGAACCGCTACGAAGTGATGGCGCGTTACGCGAAAGCGATCAAGCGCGCATACCGCCAGGAGCTCGCGCATCTGAAGGAAGTCGGCGCGCGCGAAAAGTATCAGGTGATGCGTGGTGCGCGCAGCTGGTTCCACAAGGAAGAGGCGGGCCTGAACGAGCCGCAGAAGCTCCAGCTGCCGCAGATTTTCGCGAACAGCCAGAAGCTGAAGACCTACATCGACATGCGCAACGAACTGGCGGCAATGTGGGAGCGCTCCAACGCGTCGCGCGAGCAATTGCTGGTGCAATTGCAGGACTGGTGCCATCGCGCAGAGCAGAGCGGTATCAAGGCGCTGCAAGACTTCGCGATGCGACTGCGTCGCTATGCCTGAAATCCATTAAAATTTTAGGACGTCACAAAACCCCGCGTTGGCGGGGTTTTGCATTTTTGGGCCGTGGAAATGCATTGCGCGTGTAGCGCGATCGGCAAGCCGCGGCGGCCAGGTGAGGGCAGAGGAGATGATGAAGCAGCAGGCGATCAGGACCGTCGAATTCGATCGGCCTCAGGCGCAGGGCACGACCTGCGGGATCGGGCAGGCGTGGGCGAAGGTGCCCGAGACGCCGTCGGCGGAAGAAAAGCGGGTGCTGAAGGCGCGCATTCGCGAATTACTCAAGCGCGAGAAAGCGGTGCTGGTCGCGCACTATTATGTCGACGCCGAATTGCAGGAACTCGCCGACGAAACCGGCGGTTGCGTGGCCGATTCGCTGGAAATGGCGCGCTTCGGCCGCGATCATGAGGCGCAGACGCTGGTGGTTGCGGGCGTGCGCTTCATGGGCGAGACCGCAAAAATCCTCAGTCCAGACAAGCGCATTCTGATGCCGGATCTGGATGCGACCTGTTCGCTCGACCTCGGTTGTCCGGTCGACGAGTTCTCGGCGTTCTGCGACGCACACCCGGACCGCACGGTGGTCGTGTACGCGAACACGAGCGCGGCCGTGAAGGCGCGCGCGGACTGGATGGTGACGTCGTCGATCGGGTTGGAGATCGTCGCCGATCTGCATGCGCGCGGCGAGAAGATCATCTGGGCGCCGGACCGTCATCTCGGCAGCTTCATCCAGGGCAAGACCGGCGCGGACATGCTGATGTGGCAGGGCTCGTGCCTCGTGCACGACGAATTCAAGGGCATCGAACTCGATCTGCTGCGCGCCGATTATCCGCACGCGAAGGTGCTCGTGCATCCGGAGTCGCCGGCCAACGTGGTCGCCCAGGCGGACGTGGTCGGCTCGACCACGCAGTTGATCGACGCCGCGCAGAAGCTCGACGCGACGCACTTCATCGTCGCGACCGACCTCGGCATCCTGCACAAGATGCAACTCGCCGCGCCCGGCAAGACGCTGATTGCCGCGCCGACGGCCGGCAACAGCGCGACCTGCAAGAGCTGCGCGCATTGCCCGTGGATGGCGATGAACGGACTCGCCAATCTGGCCGATGTGCTCGAGCGCGGCCACAACGAAATCTTCGTCGAGCGTGGGATCGGCGAGCGTGCGCGTCTGCCTATCGATCGCATGCTCGATTTCGCGGCGCGTCACAAGAAGCGCGTGCAGGCGAGCGGCGATCTCGCGCGCGACGCGCAACTGTATTCGAATGTGGGGGCAGCGTAATGAAGGTGGTGGAGAAGGCGCCTGAGCAGGTAGTGGCGCGCGAAGGGGCCGACGCAGTGTCGCCGCTTTTCGCGGCGATTCACGCGCAATATGGCGTGGCGTTCGACGCGGCGCTCGCACGCAATGTCGCCGAGGCACTCGCCGAAGATATCGGCACCGGCGATCAGACCGGCCGCCTCGTGCCTGCCGATGACGTTCGCGACGCGCGCATCATCGTGCGCGAGGAAGCGGTACTGTGCGGCGTGCCGTGGTTCGACGCGGTGATGCGCGCGGTCGATCCTCGCATCGTAGTTCAATGGCGTTACCGCGAGGGCGACCGCATGAGCGCCGACACGACGGTCTGCGATCTTCGCGGGCCGGTGCGCGCGCTGCTGACCGCCGAGCGCAACGCGATGAATTTCCTGCAGCTGCTGTCGGGCGTGGCGAGCGCGACGCGCCGCTATGTCGACGCGATTGCTCACACGCACGCGCGCGTTCTCGATACGCGCAAGACGCTCCCGGGCTTGCGGCTCGCGCAGAAGTACGCGGTGCGCATCGGCGGCGGTGCGAACCAGCGGCTCGCGCTGTACGACGGCATTCTGATCAAGGAAAACCATATCGCCGCGGCCGGCGGCTTGGGCGCGGCGATGGACGCGGCGCTCGCGTTGAATGCGGGCGTGCCGATCCAGATCGAAGTCGAAACGCTCGAACAACTGGAAACTGCGCTCGCGCATGGCGCGCAGTCGATCCTGCTCGACAACTTCTCGTTCGACATGATGCGCGACGCGGTTCGCATCACGGCCGGGCGCGCGGTGCTCGAAGTGTCCGGCGGCGTGAATTTCGAGACCGTGCGCACGATCGCGGAGACTGGCGTGGACCGCGTGTCGATTGGCGCACTGACCAAAGACGTGCGCGCGACCGACTACTCGATGCGGATCGTTTGAGCGCCGCGCGTTTTAGCGCGACAGTCGACGCTCGTGACGACTCAACAAGGCCATTGCCGGAGCTTACCGGCAATGGCCTTGTCGTTTGTGGCGTCGTTTCAGCGTGTATTTCGGCCCAAGGCTGTCAGGGATTCGGCCTGCGTACATACTTCGGCGTGAGCACCGTCGGTAGCGCCTTGGGTAATGTGGACGGCCAGTCGCGGCTGAAATGCAGGCCGCGGCTTTCGCGCCGCGAGCGCGCGCTGTCCACGATCAGCGACGCCACATCGACCAGATTGCGCAGTTCCAGCAGATCGCGGCTCACCTTGAAGTTCGCGTAGTACTCGTGGATCTCGTCGCGCAGCAACGCGAGCCGATGCTTCGCGCGCTCGAGTCGCTTGTCGGTGCGCACGATACCGACGTAGTTCCACATCAGCCGGCGCAGTTCGTCCCAGTTGTGCGCGACCACGACCTCCTCGTCCGGATCGGACACGCGGCTTTCGTCCCAGGCCGGCAGCGGCGCGTGAACGGCGGCAGCGAAGCCTTCCTCTTCGATCGCCTTGGCGGCGGAGCGGCCGGTCACGAGGCATTCGAGCAGCGAATTGCTGGCAAGTCGGTTCGCGCCGTGCAGGCCGGTGCAGGACGTTTCGCCGACTGCGTAGAGACCCGCGAGATCGGTGCGGCCCGCCAGATCGGTGACGACGCCGCCGCACGTGTAATGCGCGGCCGGTACCACTGGAATCGGCTCTTTCGTGATGTCGATGCCGAACTCGCGGCAGCGTGCCAGGATCGTCGGGAAATGCTCGTGCAGGAACGCGGCCGGCTGGTGGCTGATGTCGAGGTACACGCAATCGATGCCGCGTTTCTTGATCTCGAAGTCGATCGCCCGCGCGACGATGTCGCGCGGCGCAAGCTCCGCGCGCTCGTCGTGATTGGGCATGAAGCGCGTGCCATCCGGCAGTTTCAGAATGCCGCCTTCGCCGCGCACTGCTTCCGAAATCAGGAACGACTTCGCGTACGGGTGAAACAGGCACGTCGGGTGGAACTGAATGAATTCCATGTTCGACACGCGGCAGCCGGCGCGCCATGCCATCGCGATGCCGTCGCCGGTCGCGGTGTCGGGGTTGGTCGTGTACAGGTAGACCTTGCCGGCGCCGCCGGTCGCGAGCACCGTATGCGGCGCTTCGATCGTAACGGTGCGGCCGCTTTGCAGATCGAGCGCATACAGACCATGGCAGCGGCGGCCGGGCAGGCCGAGGCGTTCGGACGTGATCAGGTCGATTGCGTGATGGTCTTCGAACAGCGTGATGTTCGGATGCTGGCGCACCTGCTCGCTGAGCGTGGCGACGACCGCATGGCCGGTCGCGTCGGCCGCGTGAATGATCCGGCGATGGCTATGGCCGCCTTCGCGCGTCAAATGAAAGCCCAGTTCGGCGGCCTCGTCTTTCGTGAACGGCACGCCCTGTCCGATCAGCCATTCGATCGCGGCGCGCCCATGCTCGACGATAAAGCGTGTCGCCGCCTCGTCGCACAGGCCGCCGCCTGCGGTCAGCGTATCGCGCACGTGATTCTCGACGCTGTCCGCCGAATCGAGCACCGCGGCGATGCCGCCTTGCGCCCAGTCGCTCGCGCCTTCGGTCAGCGATCGCTTGGCGATCACAGCAACGCGCCGTGTCTGCGCGAGATTGAGCGCGACGCTCAAACCAGCCAGACCGCTACCGACAATCGCCACATCGAATTCCATTGCCCATATCTCCGTCTTTCGTTTTGCGATGACGGCGCGCGAACCGCACGCCGCGAAAACGACAAAGGATACGCGCCGCATCGCCCTGGCGAAAGCTGGCCAAACGGAATAGGGCGATTCGCGCGCGCCTTGCGGAGCTATCGCGAGGTCCGCGCAAAAACAAAAAAGCCTCGCACGAATGCGAGGCCTTTCATGTTTTTGCCTTCGTCAGGCTGGAGAGCCAAGATTACTTGATCTTGGTTTCCTTGTAGTCAACGTGCTTGCGGATGACCGGATCAAATTTCTTGATCAGCATCTTTTCCGGCATGTTGCGTTTGTTCTTCGTGGTCGTGTAGAAGTGACCCGTGCCTGCGGTCGATTCCAGCTTGATCTTGTCGCGTGCGCCTTTCGCCATGATTTACTCCTTAGGCTTCACCGCGTGCGCGCAAATCTGCGAGCACAGCGTCGATACCGTTCTTGTCGATCAGGCGCAGACCGGCGTTCGAAACGCGCAGACGCACCCAACGGTTTTCGCTTTCCACCCAGATACGGCGGTTTTGCAGGTTCGGCAGGAACCGGCGCTTGGTCTTGTTGTTCGCGTGGGAAACGTTGTTGCCGCTCATCGGCGCTTTCCCAGTTACTTGGCATACGCGTGCCATGAGAGCACTCCTAATACGCTAATTCTGAGTTCGAACGCCGTGAAAGTTTCCCGAAAAGAGCCGCGCTGAAAGTGTGCGAAGTTGCGCCGAATTTGCATCGAGACACTTCGCTACCACAGCTGCCTGACCTTTGCGGAACGCCTTGATGGCTTCGGAACAGGGGGTTGGAAATAGGCAAACCGGAATTCTAGCAGAAAAAAAGCCGCAAAATCAAACCTTATTTGCGATGCGGGACGCTGCGCCGTACGGCGGCCATTCCGCCTCCCGCGCTCGGGCGGGCTTGCGCGCGAGCCCCGGCCAGCCGGCGCGGGCGAACGAATATACGGTGTCCGCGCCGATCACCAGATGATCGATCAACTGCACATCGACGAGCGCGAGCGCGTCGCGCAGCGTCTGCGTGAGGCGGCAGTCGCTGGCACTCGGCTCGACGGCGCCGGACGGATGATTATGCGCGACGATCAGGCTGGCCGCGTTCGCGGCGAGCGCCCGCCGCACGATCTCGCGCGGATACACGGCCATGCGCGTGAGCGAGCCGCGCGCGCTTTCCTCGCAGCGGATCAGCCGATGCCGGGCGTCGAGAAACAGCGACACGAACACCTCCTGCGGCTGTCCGCCGATCAGAAGGCGCAGATAACTTTCGACCGCTTCGGGCGAATTCATTAGCGGGCGCTTGCGCATCTTGTCGACCAGCGAGCGACGCGCCATTTCCATGATCGCGAGTAATTGCGCTTTTTTCGCGGGGCCGATGCCGCGAATGCCGTCGAAGTCCGCATAAGTCGCGTCGAGCATCGCGCGCAGGGAGCCGAAGCGATCCAGCAGCGCCCGCGCGACGCTGAACACGTCGTGACCGGGCAGGCCAGAGCCGAGCACGAGCGCGATCATTTCGGTGTCCGACAGCACGTCGGGGCCCTGCTCGATCAGTCGCTCGCGCGGCATGTCGCGCCGGAGCCATTTACCCCGAAACAGTTGCCGCCGGCAGCGGGCGGTGGAGTCGGCGGCTTCTGACGGGGCCTCGGCCGACCGATTCGCGGCGGCTTTCACGCCACCTCCGGCGCGTGCCGGCGCCTTCGGTCGTCGCAGCGTTGGCGCAGGTGTTTCGTCGATTGTGCTGGCGAAATCAGCCATATATATAGAGTCCTCCGCGTAAGGTTGACGGCGCACGCGGCGCAATGCGCCGCCGGGCCGTGCCGCCCTCGCGCGCGACGGACTCAAGCCGGCGCCCGCTAGGTGGCTTACAATAGACACTTTGCGCACGGCACGCCGACGGTTTGCCACACGCGTCGACTGCCCCGCGGCGCACGCGTGCAGCGCTTCGACTGAGCGAGCATTGCATGAGCATCATCGATATTTCCGAGGTGAAACCCGGTTCACACGTCACGCTGCATTACCGGCTTTCCCTTGCCGATGGCGCCGAAGTGATCAACACGTTCAACGACAAGCCGGCCACGCTGCTGCTCGGCGCCGGTCAACTGGCGCCGCCGCTGGAAGATATTTTGCTGGGTTTGAAGGTGGGCCGCCATTCGACCTTTCAGCTAGCGCCGGGCCAGGCGTTCGGCCCACGCAATCCGGATCTGATCCAGCGCGTGTCCCTCGCCACGCTGCGGGAGAACAGCATGATCGGCGAGGATTTTTCCCCGGGTGACCTGATCGAATTCAACGCGCCGGGCGGCGGGCGCTATGCCGGCGTACTGAAGGAAGTTGGCGAAACGTCGGCCCTATTCGATTTCAATCACCCGCTTGCCGGCCAGGCGCTGGCGTTTGAAGTGAAAATCATCGGGATTCTGTAAACATGAGCATCACGGATACGACTCTTGCCGAAGCGGAGATCCTGCTGGCCCAGCCACGCGGGTTCTGCGCCGGCGTCGACCGGGCGATCGAGATCGTCGAGCGGGCCATCAAGCTGTATGGCTCGCCGATCTACGTGCGTCACGAAATCGTCCATAACGCCTATGTGGTCGAAGACCTGCGCAAGAAGGGAGCGATCTTCATCGAGAACCTGGACGAAGTGCCGGCGGGCAACACGGTGATCTTCAGCGCGCATGGCGTGTCGAAGGCCGTGCGCTCGGAGGCGGAGTCGCGCGGGCTGCGGGTGTACGACGCCACCTGTCCGCTCGTGACCAAGGTGCATATCGAAGTCGCGAAGATGCGCCAGGACGGTTTCGACATCGTGATGATCGGCCACAAGGGCCATCCGGAAGTCGAAGGCACGATGGGCCAGGCGGCCGAGGGCATGCATCTGGTCGAGGACATCGAGGATGTGCAGGCGTTGCAGCTCGCCGATCCGGAGCGGATCGCCTTCGTCACGCAAACCACGCTGTCGGTCGACGACGCCGCCGAAATCATCGGCGCGCTGAAGGCCAAGTACCCGTCCATCCGTGAGCCGAAGAAGCAGGACATCTGCTACGCCACGCAGAATCGCCAGGACGCAGTGAAGTTCATGGCGCCGCAGTGCGACGTCGTGATCGTCGTCGGCAGTCCGAACAGCTCGAATTCGAACCGCTTGCGCGAGCTCGCCGAGAAGCTCGGCGTGCCAGCCTATATGGTCGATTCGCCCGATCAGATCGATCCGGTTTGGGTCGAGGGCAAGCGCCGCATTGGCGTGACCGCCGGTGCGTCGGCGCCGGAGGTACTGGCGCAGGCGGTGATCGCGCGTTTGCGCGAACTGGGTGTGCGCAACGTGCGCGCGCTCGAGGGCATCGAGGAAAACATCGCGTTTCCGCTGCCACGCGGGCTCGGTCTGCCAGCCTGACAATCCGTTAGCTACACTGAAAGGAAAGCGCGCCCGTGGGCGCGCTTTTTTTATGCCCGTGCCCGACGAACCTCTGATTAAATTAAGTGCCACATCGAATGACCGGTCAACTTTCGGTGGTCTCGCGCACAAATTATTTTGAATGGTGATCGGGGCTTTTATCGATTTTGGCGCGATGCGTCCCCGTTTTAAGCTCGCCAAAGCTTTAAGACGGATTGAGAATGCACTGAATTGGTGCAATTTGCCGAGCGCGCGCTAAATGGTCATACCCGACGCAAAGCCCGGCCTATCCGGGATTCGCGCCGATCGCCCGCAACACTTGATGCCAGCGGGTTCGGCGCCGGTGCAACTGGTGCACGAAAACGGATCGCAACCAGGTTGCGCCTTTTGACGGATTTCGCTCTCAAAATCAGGTTGCAATGCAGGAAAACCCCACCGGTTCAACAATATTGCCACCCGCATAATTGGAGTTACAATGCGCGCGTTCTCAAGGCCTTGAGGTCCTGGACAGTGGATTTTGCAAGGCGCAGGAGACCTTACTTGATGCGAGTCAAATTTGCTTACGCCGTGTCCATCGCGGCCACGGTTGCGATGCTGACCGCGTGCGGCAAGAAACAGGATGGCGAAGCGGGAACGGGCACATCGGGGGCCTCGGCCGCGGCGGTTGCCGCCGCGAGCGAAGCGACTATCGTGAAGATCGGTCATGCGGCTCCGTTGACGGGCGGCATCGCGCACCTGGGCAAGGACAACGAAAATGGGGCGCGCCTCGCGGTCGAAGAAATCAATGCGCAGGGTTTGACGATCGACGGTCGCAAGATCCAGCTGCAACTCGACGCGCAGGACGATGCAGCGGACCCGAAAACCGGCACCGCCGTCGCGCAGAAGCTGGTCGACGATCACGTGGTCGCGGTGATCGGACACCTGAACTCCGGGGTCTCGATTCCGGCGTCGAAGATCTATAGCGACGCGAGCATCGTCGAGATCTCGCCGTCGTCGACGAATCCGGCCTATACGCAGCAAGGGTTCAAGACGACCTATCGGGTGGTCGCGACCGACGCGCAGCAGGGTCCGGCGCTCGCCAATTACGCGACGAAGGCGCTGGGCGCCAAACGCATCGCGGTCGTGGACGATGCGACCGCCTACGGCAAAGGTCTCGCGGACGAGTTCACGAAGACCGCCGAGGCGAGCGGCGCGAAGATCGTCGCGCGGGAGGCGACGAGCGACAAGGCCACGGATTTCCGGGCCATTCTCACGAAGATCAAGAGTGTTCAGCCGGACGCCATCATGTTCGGCGGCATGGACGCGACGGGCGGGCCGTTTACGAAGCAGGCGGCGGCGCTCGGTATCAGGGCAAAAATCCTTGGCGGCGACGGTGTGTGTACCGACAAGGTAGGTGAGCTGGCGGGTACCGCCGTGCAAAACCTGGTCTGTTCGGAAGCAGGACTCGCGCTTTCGAAAATGACCAATGGAGCGGACTTCGAAAAGAAGTACGAGGACCGCTTCCACACGCCGGTGCAGATTTACGCGCCGTTCACGTATGACGCTGCGTACGTGATCGTCGATGCAATGAAGCGCGCTAATTCTATCGAGGCGCCCAAGGTGCTGGCTGCGATGCCTTCGACCGATTACAACGGGGTAATCGGCCACATCGCGTTCGACGACAAGGGTGATTTGAAAGAGGGCGCCATTACGCTTTACGACTTCAAGGACGGCAAGAAAGCAGTGCTCGACGTCGTAAAGATGTGATGACGGGAAGTTCGGCCTGACGGCACCGACACCATCCAACGGTGCCGTTTTTGCATCCGCCCGAGGTGAGCTCGCGACCGCGTCACGGTCGTCAGGGCAAGCCGGCAACGGATAACCCTTACCGGTCTTTTACATCAGTACCCGCAGTGCCGTTGAGATTCGTAGCGCATCACCGCCCACCGGCAGATGAAAAACGCGAATCCAGTCGCACGGGCTAAGGAGCATTAAATGGATATCTTCATCCAGCAGATCCTGAATGGACTGGTGCTTGGCAGTGTCTACGCCATCATCGCACTGGGCTATACGATGGTTTACGGCATTCTGGGCATCATCAACTTCGCCCACGGCGACGTGTTGATGGTGGGCGCGATGGTTGCGCTTTCCGCCATAGGTGTGCTGCAGAACCACTTCCCCGGCCTCGGCAATGTGCTGACGCTCGTGATCGCGTTGATCATCGCGGCGGCGGTCTGCGCGGTGGTCGGCTACACGATCGAGCGGGTCGCCTACCGGCCGTTGCGGCGTGCGCCGCGTCTCGCGCCGCTGATCACCGCGATCGGTGTATCGATTCTGCTGCAGACGCTCGCGATGATGATCTGGTCGCGCAATCCGCTGCCGTTCCCGCAGTTGTTGCCTACCGACCCGCTCAACGTGATCAAGGCCACCGACACGACGCCCGGCGCCGTGATCTCGATGACTGAAATCGTGATCATCGTGGCGGCGTTCCTCGTGATGGGCGGCCTCCTGCTGCTCGTGCACAAGACCAGGCTCGGCCGTGCGATGCGCGCGATCGCCGAGAACCCGAACGTCGCGAGTCTGATGGGTGTGAACCCGAACTTCGTGATTTCGGCGACCTTCATGATCGGCTCGGCGCTGGCTGCGCTCGCCGGCGTGATGATCGCGTCCGAATACGGCAACGCGCACTTCTACATGGGCTTCATCCCTGGCCTGAAGGCCTTTACCGCGGCGGTGCTCGGCGGTATCGGCAATCTCGGCGGCGCGATGGTCGGCGGCGTGCTCCTCGGCCTGATCGAGCAGTTGGGTGCCGGCTATATCGGCGACCTCACGGGCGGCGTGTTCGGCAGTAACTACCAGGACGTGTTCGCGTTCATCGTGCTGATCGTCGTGCTGGTGTTCCGTCCGTCGGGCCTGCTCGGCGAACGTGTCGCGGATCGCGCCTGATCCCGGGCCACAAGGAGTCAACAATCATGACCTCAATTCAACCGATCGAGCCGTCCACGACGCTCATCCCCGAGAAGAACCGCACGAAGACGCTGACTATCGGTATTCTCACGGCGATCTTCGTGATCGCGGCGCCGATGGTCATCGGTGCCGCGGGCGGCAACTACTGGGTCCGCGTGCTCGACTTCGCGATGCTGTACGTGATGCTCGCGCTGGGCCTGAACGTGGTGGTCGGCTTTGCCGGCCTGCTGGACCTGGGCTACATCGCGTTCTACGCGATCGGCGCCTACACGGCCGCGCTGCTGAGCTCACCGCACCTCGCGACGCAATTCGCGTGGATCGCGCATCTCGCGCCGAACGGCATCCACGTGCCGATCTGGATCATCGCGCCGATCGCGATGGCGCTCGCCGCGATGTTCGGGATTCTGCTCGGTGCGCCGACACTGCGTCTGCGTGGCGACTACCTCGCGATCGTGACCCTCGGCTTCGGGGAAATCGTGCGGATCTTCATGAACAACCTCGACCGTCCGGTGAACATCACCAACGGCCCGAAGGGGATCACCGGGATCGATCCGGTGTCCATCGGCGGCTTCAGCCTCGCGCAGACACACTCGCTGTTCGGCATGCAGTTTCCGTCGGTGTACCTGTACTACTACCTGTTCGTGCTGTGCGCGCTGTTCGTGATCTGGACCTGTACGCGTCTGCAGCATTCGCGGATCGGCCGCGCGTGGGCCGCAATCCGCGAAGACGAAATCGCGGCCAAGGCGATGGGCATCAATACCCGTAACGTGAAGCTGCTTGCGTTCGCGATGGGCGCGTCGTTCGGCGGCCTGTCGGGCGCCATGTTCGGCTCGTTCCAGGGTTTCGTGTCGCCGGAATCGTTCACGTTCTGGGAATCGGTCGTGGTGCTCGCCTGCGTGGTGCTCGGCGGCATGGGCCACATTCCGGGCGTGATCCTCGGCGCGGTGCTGCTCGCGGTGTTCCCCGAGTTCCTGCGCTCGACGATGGGTCCGCTGCAGAACATGATCTTCGGCCATGAAATCGTCGATACCGAAGTGATCCGTCAGTTGCTGTACGGCCTCGCGATGGTCGTGATCATGCTGTACCGCTCGGAAGGCCTGTGGCCCGCGCCGAAGCACGAAGACAGGATTGCGAAGCTGGCGAAGCGTGGCGGCAAGAAGCCGGTGCGCGCATAAGGTCCGGTGGAGAAAAAGACATGAGCGATAACGTAAGCAACAACGCGACGACCCGGCTGTCGGTGAAGGGCGTCAACAAGCGCTTCGGCGGCCTTCAGGCGCTTTCCGAGGTCGGCCTGCAGATCCGCGCGGGCGAGATCTACGGCCTGATCGGCCCGAACGGCGCCGGCAAGACCACCTTCTTCAATGTGATCACGGGTCTGTACACGCCGGATTCAGGCGAGTTCAAGCTCGACGGCGAGAGCTACACGCCGACCGCGGTCTATCAGGTCGCGAAGGCGGGCATTGCGCGCACGTTCCAGAACATCCGTCTGTTCGGCGGCATGACCGCGCTCGAAAACGTGATGGTCGGCCGTCATGTGCGCACGAAGCACGGTCTGCTCGGCGCGGTGTTCCAGACGCCGGCCGAACGCCAGGAAGAGCGCGAGATCAAGGAGCGCGCGCTCGAACTGCTCGACTACGTCGGCATTACGCAGTACGCGGACTATACGTCGCGCAACCTGTCGTATGGCCACCAGCGGCGGCTCGAAATCGCGCGTGCGCTGGCGACCGATCCGAAGCTGCTCGCGCTCGACGAACCGGCGGCCGGCATGAACGCCACCGAGAAGGTCGAGCTGACCAGGCTGCTCGACAAGATCCGTGCGGACGGCAAGACGATTCTGCTGATCGAACACGACGTGAAGCTCGTGATGGGTCTGTGCAATCAGATGACGGTGCTCGACTACGGCAAGGTGATTGCGCAAGGTTTGCCGCAGGACGTGCAGAAGGATGCGAAGGTGATCGAAGCTTATCTGGGTGCGGGGGTCCACTGATGTCCACGACGCAAGCAATGTTGAAAATCAAGGGCCTGCAGGTCAACTACGGTGGCATCCAGGCGGTCAAGGGTGTCGACCTCGAGGTCGGGCAGGGCGAACTCGTCACGCTGATCGGCGCGAACGGCGCGGGCAAAACCACGACGATGAAGGCGATCACCGGCCTGAAGGCGTATGCGGCCGGCGACATCGAGTACATGGGTCAGTCGATCAAGGGGTTGCCCGCGCATGAGCTTCTGAAGCGCGGTCTCGCGATGGTGCCGGAAGGGCGCGGCATTTTCGCGCGCATGTCGATCGTCGAGAACATGCAGATGGGTGCGTATCTG
The DNA here is from genome assembly GCF_014201055.1 of Paraburkholderia sp. CI2. Taxonomy (NCBI): domain Bacteria; kingdom Pseudomonadati; phylum Pseudomonadota; class Betaproteobacteria; order Burkholderiales; family Burkholderiaceae; genus Paraburkholderia; species Paraburkholderia sp. CI2. The sequence continues at coordinate 31,791 of NZ_JACHDL010000027.1, read as the reverse complement.
CGCAACGATGACGATGGCATCAAGTCGGACGTCGAGCGCATGTTCGGCTTCTTTCCGCGTCTGAAGGAGCGTGCATCGCAATACGCGGGCACGCTGTCGGGCGGCGAGCAGCAGATGCTCGCGATGGCACGCGCGATCATCTCGCGGCCCAAACTGCTGCTGCTCGACGAACCGTCGATGGGTCTGTCGCCGATCATGGTCGAGAAGATCTTCGAAGTGGTGCGCCTGATTTCCTCTGAAGGCATGACCGTGCTGCTCGTCGAGCAGAACGCGCGGCTCGCGCTGCAGGCGGCGAATCGCGGCTACGTGATGGACTCCGGTCTGATCACGATGTCGGGCGACGCGAAGCAGATGCTTGACGATCCGAAGGTTCGGGCCGCCTATCTGGGTGAATGAGTGGGTGAATAGTTGGACGTATGCCCTTTGCGCACACGTCCGGCTTGCAACGCGCCCAGCGATGCAATGTCGCGGGGCGCGTTTTATTTTTCTGGTTGGGACGTGAATTAAGGGAGTCGCCCGATAACCGAACTGATTTCGTCTTTTGTGAACGCACGCAGCGTTTGCGAGCGGACATTGCCGGCCGAGCCGAGTGCGAAGCCGAAGGCGAGGAAGCTCTGCTCGTCTGCCGCTTCGACGACCGAGACAACGTCGTATGCCCCTAACGTCCAGTAGATCTGCTTCATCTCGCAGCCAAAAGATTTCGCCATTTCCGCCGCCTGCCCGGCTCGCTCTGCACTGTTCTTGATCGTGCGGATACCCTGATCCGTAAATTGCAGGAGCACCACATAAGTCGCCATGAAGATTCCCCTTAGGATTCCAACGCGTTGGGACTCAGACGCATGAGCCGCCCCCGGGGGGGAAGGGTCGCGATTCGCCGCAAACCTGTCTTTCCAGCGCCGGCGTCGTCTCGTGCGTAAACGATTCTAGGCAATCCAACTGCTCGCCATCTGCTATTTGTCCGAATCCGCCGATACGTGCGCTGCTTGCGGGAGAACCATTGAAAAAGTCGCATGCGTCAAGCAACGCATGCGGCTTTCTTTAATCAGGCGTACGACGCGAATCAACTGGCCGGGGCCGCGTCGGCGTATTGGCCGAGCCGCTTGCCGAGGCTGATCACCGCATCGGTGCGATACCCGAGCGCATCGTAGAACGCCCGTATCTCAGCCGTTGCCGACGACAGTATCTGCAGGTTCAGCTTCGGACAACCAAGCTTCGTCAACTCGCTCTCGACGTGCGCGACGAGCCGCGTGCCGATGCCATGACGTCGCAGCGATGCGTCGACCGCGAGCGAATACAACCAGCCGCGGTGTCCATCATAGCCGCCCATTACGGTGCCGACGATGCGTCCATCGAGCACCGCGACGAAGAACAGCTCCGGTTGCGTCGCGAGCTTGTTGGCGATCGACTGACGCGGGTTGCGCTGCGGTCGCGTCACGTCGCGATACTCGGGAAACACGTCCTGCCATAGCGCAATCACGGCTTCGGTATCGGTCGCGTCGAAGCGGCGGATCGACAGCGTCGTGTTCGTCGTCATCGGTGCGCTCCGTGGTTGATTACAGCGAGTCGAGAACCGAGCGCAGCATCGCCAGCATCTGGTCGATTTCTCCGGTCGTCACGTTAAGCGCCGGCATGAAGCGCAGCAGGTTCGGACGCGCGGCGTTCAGCAGCACGCCGTCGGGTTGCATGTCGCGCGCCTTCTCGACAATCTGGTTGCCGATGTCCTTGCCGAGCAGCAGCGCGCGCAGCAGACCCTCGCCGCGCTCGCCCTTGAAGCCGCGCTCCTCGGACAGCTCGAGCAGCTTCGTGCGCAGATATTCGCCGCGCGAGCGCACGCCTTCGAGGAAGCCCGGCGCCGTCAGCTGCGAGATCACCGAGTAGCCGACCGCGGTCATCAGCGGATTGCCGTTGTAGGTGCCGCCCTGATCGCCCGCTTCGAACACGGCGATTTCCGCCTTCGACAGCAGCGCCGCGAGCGGCACGCCGCCGCCGATGCCTTTGCCGAGCGTCATGATGTCCGGCTCGATACCCGACAGCTGATACGCGAACAGCGTGCCGGCGCGACCACAGCCGCTTTGCACTTCGTCGACAATCATCAAGATGTTGTGTTTTTTCGTCAGCTCGCGCAGTTGCTGCATGAACTCGCGGGTTGCGGGGATCACGCCGCCTTCGCCCTGGATCGGCTCGAGCATCACCGCGACGGTCTTCGCGTTGATCAGCTTTTCCACCGACGCGATGTCGTTCAGGTCCGCCTTCGGGAAGCCCGGCACCTGCGGCGCGTAGATCGTGTCCCAGCCCGGCTTGCCGCTGGCCGACATCGTCGCGAGCGTGCGGCCGTGGAAGCTGTGGTCGAACGTGATGATCTCGAACGCGCCGTCCTTGAACTTTCTGCCCCACTTGCGCGCGAGCTTGATCGCGCCTTCGTTCGCCTCGGCGCCGCTGTTCGCGAAGAACACCTTGTCGAAGCAGCTGTGCTGCGTGAGCAGGTCCGCTAGCTTCGCCATCGGCTCGTTGTAGAACGCGGGCGACGGGTTGATCAGCAGCTTGGCCTGCTGGTTCAGCGCTTCGATCATGCCGTCGTTGCAGTGGCCGAGACAATTGACCGCCCAGCCCTGAATGAAATCCAGGTAGCGCTTGCCATTGTTGTCGTAAATCCACGAGCCTTTGCCGTGCGTGAAAACGATTTCAGGCCGGTTCGTGATGTACATCAGCGAATCGATTGGATACTCATTGAAATTCATGACGGCAGGCTCCAGGCAAAAGGGTAAGAGCAGGGTGAAGAAACGGTGACGGTTTGGCCAATAAAAACGGCGGCCGGAAAAACAGAAAAGCCACGGCATGCCGTGGCTTTCATGATTCGAACAGCTTGCGCCCAGATTTTGTGTGGCGCGAGTCCGTGACGAAGCCAGCGGCGTCCCTAAGGGAGCGGCGAGCGGCGACGTCGGAATTCGGACTGGATGCGGTTCATGCGCGAAAGAATACGATAAGAAAAGCGCTGGTGTAAACCATGAATTTGCACTGGCGCTGCATTGGGGGGGAATTTGCCGCCGTGCAATCAGACCGCGTTCGCGAGATCGGCCGCGCTGGTGAACGAGTCCGCGTAGAACTCGTCTTCCGGCAGCTGGTGATGCTGCGTGAAGTCGCGCAGCGCCGATTCGACCATCACCGGCGCGCCGCATGCATACACCTGGTAGGCCGACAGATCGGGCAGATCCTCGATCACCGCCCGATGCACGAAGCCCGTGCGGCCCGTCCATGCGTCGCCCGCATCGGGCTCGGAGAGCACCGGCACGAACTTGAAGTTCGGAATCTCGCGCGCCCATTGCTCGGCGAGTTCGAGCAGATACAGGTCTTTCTTGCGGCGCGCGCCCCAGTAGAGCGTCATGGGGCGCGTCATGCTCTTGAACACCGCATGCTCGACGATCGCCTTCAGCGGCGCGAAACCGGTGCCCGACGCGAGCAGCACGATCGGCTTGTCCGAGTCTTCGCGCAGGAAGAACGTGCCGAGCGGCGCTTCGAAGCGCAGGATGTCGCGCTCCTTCATCGTGTTGAACACATGGTCGGTGAACGCACCGCCGGGCATGTGGCGGATGTGCAGTTCGACCGGGCCTTCGACGTGCGGCGCGCTCGCCATCGAATAGCTGCGGCGCTTGCCGTCCTTCAGGGTGAATTCGAGGTACTGGCCGGCCAGATATTGCAGACGTTCGTTGGCGGGCAGTTGCAGCTTCACGACGATCACGTCGTCGGCCTTGCGCTCGATCGCGTTCACGCGGCACGGCAGCTTCTTGACCTGCACATCGCCGACGCCGGCCACTTCGCGGATGTCGACTTCGAGATCGGAGCACGCGGTCGCGCAGCACAGGAGCGCCATGCCGCGCGTCTTTTCGTCGTTCGACAGCGCCGACGACGAGTGCGCGCGCTGTTCGACCTCGCCGCTCACGACCGTGCCTTTGCACGAACCGCACGCGCCGTTCTTGCAGCCGTACGGCAGGCCGATGCCTTGACGCAGCGCTGCGGAGAGCACCGGTTCGTCCTGTTCTACCTGAAACTGCCGGCCGGTTTGCCGGAGCGTGACGTTAAATGCCATAAAGTGTTCGGAATCGAAAATTCGGAATCGTAATGGGACCCGCCGGATCAACCGCGCGGTACCTGTTGCGTGTGACCGCTACAATGCGCCCACCATGAAAGCGACACGAAACTTCCGCCGGCCGCGCGTGCTGATCGTAGGATGCGGCGACGTCGGCATGCGCTGCGTGCCCCTGTTGCGGCCGCGCGCGCGTATCTTCGCGTTGACGAGCCATGCCGCGCGCTGCGATGGGTTGCGCGCCGCGGGCGCGACGCCGCTGGTCGGCGATCTCGACGCGCGCGGCAGCCTCAAACGGCTCGCGCGCCTCGCGCCGACGGTGCTGCATCTCGCGCCGCCGCAGAAGTCCGGCGACGACGATCGACGCACTCGCGCGCTGCTTGCGACGTTAGGTGCCGCGGGCCGCATGAACGCTTGCGCGGCGAGGTCGTCCGTCGCGCCGATCGCGCGGTTGCGCCGTGCGCGCGCTTCAGGTCTGGACGCTGAAACACCCGATATTGTACCCGACGGGGTGCGCCGGACCGGCGCTTCGCGCGCACCGGTGCGCATCGTTTACGCGAGCACGACGGGCGTCTACGGCGATTGCGGCGGCGCGTGGATCGACGAAACGCGCGCGCCGCGGCCCGCGAATGCGCGCGCCAAACGTCGCGCGTCGGCCGAGCGGCAGTTGCGGCGCGCGACGGCGCGCGGCAGCGTCGCCACGAGCATCGCGCGGATCCCGGGCATCTATGCACGCAACCGTCTGCCGCTCGCGCGGCTCGAAAGAGGCACGCCGGCGCTCGTCGATGCCGACGACGTCTACACGAATCACATCCACGCCGACGACCTCGCCGCGATCCTCGTGCGTCTCGCCACGCATGGCCGGCCCGCGCGCGCACTGCACGCGTCCGACGATTCGTCGCTGAAAATGGGGGAGTATTTCGATGCGGTCGCCGATGCGTTCGGGCTCGCGCGCCCGCCGCGCATCACGAGAGAGCAGGCGGAGCAGCAGATCGATCCGATGCTGCTGTCGTTCATGCGCGAGTCGCGCCGGCTCGTGAACCGGCGTCTGAAGGAGGAATTGCGGGTACGTCTGCGCTATCCGAGCGTCGAGGATTTTTTGCGCGAGGCGAACGGGAAACGCGGCTAGGCCGGCAGCAGAAACAAAATACCGCCCCGCGAGGGCCGGGTTGCCCCGCAAAGCGTATCCGCCGCACCGCATCAATGCGCCGCGCAAAACGAGCTGCGCGGTCCAACCGGCATCAGCTCAGCGCAGGCAGCACTTCCAGCAACAGGAAGCACAGCATGCCGCCGATCAATGCGCCGATCAGATTCGGATGGTACTTGTGCCGCAGCCGCATGATGACCAGCAATCCGCCGACCAGCAGCAGCGCAAGGCAGATGAACACGATCATTGCGTGCGAAAACGCCATCGTGCCGTCGATTTGCATGACGCCCCTCCTTGAAACCTTTGTAGTCGTTTGTTTAGACGAGTATAGGGCGACATGTAAGCAACGGCATGCTGCAACGCAACGGCCTATGTTCGGTGCACCGCAATGCGCGCGGGCTTTCTCCGGCGCATCAAGGGCTTAGGCGGGCGCTCGTTGGGGCTAGTCGTTTACCCGGCCCGCAGCGCGGCAAGCCCCGCTGCGTCGAGCCATTGCCATGCGCCGGGCGCGAGCGCCGCGGGAAGCGCGAGCCCACCGATCCGTTCGCGATGCAGCGCCTCGCAGCGGTTGCCCGAGGCCGCGATCATCCGCTTGACCTGGTGGTATTTGCCTTCGAGCACGGTGAGCGCGAGCGTGTGAGTGTCGCGCGCCTGGGCGTCGAGCGCGGCGCTCGGTTTCGTTTCGCCGTGCAGCAGCACGCCGTCGCGCAGCGCGGCGAGCTGCGCGTCGTCGAGCGGATGGCGCGTGGTCGCGACGTAGAGCTTCGGCACCTTGCGTTTCGGCGACGTGAACTGATGCACGAACTTGCCGTCGTCGGAGAGCAGCAGGAGGCCCGTGGTGTCCTGATCGAGACGGCCGACGCACTGCACGCCGCGCTCGGCGAACTGCGGCGGCAGCAGGCTGAACACGCTCAGATGATGCTGCGGATCGCGCGAGCATTCGTAGCCGATGGGCTTGTTCAGCAGCAGATACGCGTGCTCGCGATACGGCCATTCGACGTTGTCGACGCTAAAGCGCAACGCGCCGCCATCAATAGCGAAATCGGCGTCGGCATCGGTGCAAATCGCACCGTCGACGCTGACGCGGCCGTCGCCGATCAGCGCACGGCATTGGCGGCGCGAACCGAAACCTTGAGTAAAGAGAATGCTTTCGAGATTCATGGCGAGCGAAGAATAACACCGCAAGAAGCGGAGCGCCCCGCAAGTCCCAAGCGCCGACGATGAATGCCTCACGTCAAACTCGGGAGTGCATCGATGTCCGCCACGTCTTCCCCTTCGTCGTCTTCGCCGTCCAATGCGCGACGTCTGCCCCGCGCATTCCAGCGCCTCGCCTGGTCGAACCTGTGCGCGCAATCGGCCGAGCAGATCAGCCTCGCCGCCGCACCGCTCGTCGCGGTGTTCGCGCTCGGCGCCGACGCGCGCGATACCGGTCTGCTGCAAACCGCGCAGACGCTGCCGTTCCTGTTGCTGTCGATGCCGCTCGGCGTCTGGGCCGACCGCCGCTCGCGCCGCGTGCTGATGACGCTCGCCGAGAGCGTGCGGGTCTGCGCGATGCTGTGCGTGCTGCTGCTGGTGCTCACGCATGCGCTGAACCTGCCGCTGCTCGCCGCGCTCGGCTTCGTCGCCGCGACGGGTACGGTCGCCTACAACGTTGCGGCGCCGTCGCTGGTGTCGTCGATCGTGCCGCGCGACGCCTATGCGAGCGCGAACGGCCGGCTCGAACTCGCGCGCAGCGTCGCGTATTCGGCGGGGCCGGCGCTGGGCGGCGTGCTGGTCGGCTGGATCGGCGCGGGCTGGGCGTATGGCGGCGCGGCGATGTTGTCGGCGTTCGCGGTCGCGTTGCTGGCGGGATTGCGCGAGCCGCCGCGCGCGGCCGCGCCGCGGCGGCACTTCATGCTGGAGCTGCGCGACGGCACGCGCTTCGTGCTGCGCGATCCGTTGCTGCTGCCGATGCTGCTGACCGCCGTGTTCTTCAATCTCGGCTTCTTCATCCTGCAGGCGGTCTATGTGCCTTACGCGGTGCATCGGCTGGGGCTCAATGCCTCGGCGGTCGGCGTGACGCTCGGCGCGTACGGGGTCGGCATGGTCTGCGGCGCGCTCGCCGCGCCCGCGGTCGTGCGGCGTCTCGCATTCGGCCGTCTGTTGATCGTCGGACCGTCGTGCGGCCTGCTCGCGTCGCTCGTGATGGTGGCGACGCTGATCGTCCCATCGTTCTGGCTCGCGCTCGCGAGCTTCTTCCTGCTCGGCGCGGGACCAATCCTGTGGGTCGTCGGCTCGACCACGCTGCGTCAGGCGATCACGCCCGAACGGATGATCGGCCGCGTGTCCGCGCTGATCAGCACCGCCACCTACGGCGCGCGGCCGGTGGGCGCGCTGCTCGGCGCCGCGCTCAGCGCGCGCTGGAGCATCGACGTGTGTCTGGTCGCGGCGTCGCTCGCGTTCGTCGTGCAGGCGCTGATCATCGTGATGTCGCCGGCGGCGCGGCTCCTGGGCATTCCCGAACAGAGCGCGGCGGCGTGCTGAGCGGCGGAGCGCGGCACGCGGTGAAGCCACCCATCGCCCCGATGAAAATGGATTTTCACCGGGGTGCGGCATGGCGTGGATGCTGAACTCCATTGTCTGAAGACCTTCGGTCGGTGAAAACCCTCGAAATAATGAAAATGAATTTTTTTCGGCGCGAGTTTCATGTAAATATAATTTCATCTCCTTCACCCGGAACAATCGCGCTTTTCCGTTCGCATGATCCATCACCCGTCCGCTGTGTCGAACCCCGCCGAGCAGGCCATTGCCACGCGCATCACCGCTGCGATGCCGACGCTCACGCCGATCCACCAGCGCATGGGCGAGTACGTGCTGGCCCATCTGTTCCGCGCGGCGACGATGCGTATCGACGAGCTCGCGAGCGTGGTCGGCGCGTCGGTCGCGAGCGCGAATCGCTTTGCGCGCGCGCTCGGCTTCGACGGTTATCCGCAGTTTCGCGAGGCGCTCGTGCGTGGCTTCGAGGCGACGCTCGCGCCGGTCGAGCGGCTGCGCAGCGCGCAGGAAACGCTCGCGGCCGGTGACGATCTGATCGACGCGTCGCTCGAGCAGGCCGCCAACAATCTGCATGCGACGCGTACGTCGATCGATCGCGCGACCGCCGACGCCGCCGTCGACGCAATCATCGCCGCGCGTCGCGTATTCGTGATCGGCTTCGGCGCCAGCGCGTTTCTCGCGAGCCTGATGGAGCACGGGCTGCTGCCGTATCACGACAACGTGCATTCGCTGGCACTGAGCGGCGGGCCGTCGCATGCGGCGCGGCACCTCGTGGGTTCGGGCCCGGGCGATCTCGTGATCGGCATCGCGTTTCCGCGCTATGTCGAGGACACGATCGAACTCGCGCGCCGCGCCTCCGAACGCGGCGCGCGCGTGCTCGCGCTCACCGACGGTCCGCGCTCGCCGCTCGTGCGGTTCGCGGACCTGGCGCTGTATGTCCGCACCGACCGGCGTCTCGCGTCGAATGCCGATTCGGCCGTGCTCGCGGTCATCGAGGCCTTGTGCGACGCGGTCGCGTATAGCGCGCAACGCTCGGTCAAGGCGGCCGCCGAGGTCAGCGAGTTCGTGCTGCCGTGGCTGTTCGATCCGCAGTCGGGCGCGGCCGGCGCCGCGCAGGAGCCGGCGCGCGCCCTGAGCAAAGCCGCGCGCGCGAGGGCTGCAAGGCTAAAACACAGCGACGGCGCAAAGGCCGACAGCACCCAAGCCAGAAGCACGAAAGCCAGGGATGCCGAAGCAAAAGCCATCACAGCACCCCGCACTCCCCGAACCACCCGCACTCCACGATCCAAACGATGAACTCCAACGCAGTCATTGCCATTCACGGCGGGGCCGGGACGATCCTGCGCACGTCGATGTCGGCCAGCGCCGAAACCGGATATCACGCGGCGCTCAACGCGGTGCTGAGCGCTGGCCAGCGCGTGCTCGCCGACGGCGGCAGCGCGCTCGACGCGGTCAGCGAAGCGGTGCGGCTGCTCGAAGACTGCGGGCTCTTCAATGCGGGCCACGGCGCGGTCTACACGGCAGCCGGCACGCACGAGCTCGACGCCGCGATCATGGACGGCCGCACGCTCGACGCGGGCGCGATCTGTTGCGTGAAGCGCGTGCGCAATCCGATTCTCGCCGCGCGCCGCGTGCTCGAACGCAGCGACCACGTGCTGTTCACCGGTGACGGCGCGGAAGCGTTCGCGGCCGCGCAGGGGCTCGAGTTCGTCGACAACAGCTACTTCGATACCGACGCGCGCTATCGCCAATGGCAACTGGCGCGTAAGCAGCAGCGTCCGATGCTCGATCACGACGCCGCGACGCTCGCGTCCACGGCTTCGAGCAACGACGACCCGACGCCGCACGAGCCGATCGATCCGAATCGCAAGTTCGGCACCGTCGGCGCAGTCGCGCTCGACCGCCACGGGCATCTCGCCGCGGCGACCTCGACGGGCGGCGTGACCAACAAGCAGGTGGGCCGCGTCGGCGATACGCCGCTGATCGGCGCGGGCTGCTACGCGGACGACGCGACCTGCGCGGTATCGACCACCGGCGCGGGCGAAATGTTCATGCGCATGGTCGCCGCCTACGACGTCGCCGCGCAGATGGCCTATCGCCAGGTCTCGCTCGAAGAAGCCGCGCACGACGTCGTGATGAACCGCTTGCCGAAGATCGACGGACGCGGTGGCCTCGTCGCCGTCGACGCGCGGGGCAATGTCACGCTGCCGTTCAATACCGAGGGTATGTACCGCGGTTTCGCGCGGCTCGGCGAAACGCCGGTGACGGCGATCTATCGCTAGCCGCTGGCGCGTGTCGCCGCCTGCCTGAGGCCCCGTTAGCCGCGTTCGAATTCAAAGCAAAGGAACCACCGTGCCGACTTCCTCGCACACCGCCAGCCCGCTTATCGAGACCCTGCCGCCGCAGCGCGTGCTCGCGGTCGACGATCTGACGGTCGCGTTCCGCCGCGGCGATTCGACCTTCAACGCGGTGCGCAATCTGTCGTTCACGGTCGAGCGCGGCGAGACGCTCGCGATCGTCGGCGAATCGGGCTCGGGCAAGTCGGTCACGTCGCTGGCGCTGATGCGGCTGATCGAGCATGGCGGCGGCCGTCTTGCCGGCGGCAGCATCGCATTCCGGGGGCGCGACGGCAGCGTGCTCGATCTCGCGAAGGCGTCGTCCGGCACGATGCGCACAGTTCGCGGCGCCGACATCGCGATGATCTTCCAGGAGCCGATGACCTCGCTCAATCCGGTCTTCACGGTCGGCGATCAGATCAGCGAGGCGATCGCGCTGCACCAGAGCAAGAGCCGCGAGGCCGCGCGCGCCGAAACCTTGCGTCTGCTCGAGATCGTGCGGATTCCCGAGGCAAGGCGCGTCGCGGCGCGTTACCCGCATCAGCTGTCGGGCGGCATGCGCCAGCGCGTGATGATCGCGATGGCGTTGTCGTGCAAGCCCGCGCTGCTGATCGCCGATGAACCGACCACCGCGCTCGACGTGACGATCCAGGCGCAGATCCTGCAACTGATTCGCGGCTTGCAGGACGAGATGAACATGGGCGTGATCTTCATCACGCACGACATGGGCGTGGTTGCCGAAGTGGCCGACCGCGTGCTCGTCATGTATCGCGGCGAGAAGGTCGAGGAGGGCGGGTCGGACGCGCTGTTCGCCGCGCCGTCGCATCCGTACACGAAGGCGCTGCTCGCGGCGGTGCCGCGGCTCGGCTCGATGCAGGGCACCGATCAGCCCGCGCGCTTTCCGATCCTGAGCGTCGAGCAGGCCGGCGCGAACGGCGCCGATGCCGCGGTGCAGCCGGCGGCGGCTGTCGCCGAAGAAGCGCAGCCGCTGGTGCGCGACGACACGCCGCCGATCCTGCGCGTGCGCGATCTGGTCACGCGCTTTGCGGTCCGTAGCGGCCTGTTCGGCCGTATGACGGGCCGTGTGCATGCGGTCGAAAAAGTCAGCTTCGATCTGCGGCCCGGCGAAACGCTCGCGCTGGTCGGCGAGTCGGGCTGCGGCAAGTCGACCACGGGCCGCTCGCTGCTGAGGCTCGTCGAAAGTCAGAGTGGCTCGATCGAATTCGCTGGCAAGGAAATCAGCTCGCTGACCGGGCCCGCGTTGCAGGCGCTGCGCCGCGATATCCAGTTTATTTTCCAGGATCCGTTCGCGTCGTTGAATCCGCGCTTGACCGTCGGCTTCTCGATCATGGAGCCGCTGCTCGTGCATGGCGTCGCGCAGGGTGGGCAAGCGCAGGCGCGCGTCGCGTGGCTGCTCGAGAAAGTCGGTTTGCCGGCCGAGGCTGCGCGCCGCTATCCGCATGAGTTTTCGGGCGGGCAGCGTCAGCGTATCGCGATTGCTCGCGCGCTCGCGCTGAATCCGAAGGTCGTGATCGCCGACGAATCGGTGTCCGCGCTCGACGTCTCCGTGCAGGCGCAGATCGTCAATCTGATGCTCGACCTGCAGCGCGAGCTCGGCGTCGCGTATCTGTTCATTTCGCACGACATGGCGGTGGTCGAGCGGGTCAGCCATCGCGTCGCGGTGATGTATCTCGGCCAGATCGTCGAGATCGGTCCGCGTCGCGCGGTGTTCGAGGCGCCCCAGCATCCGTACACGAAGAAGCTGATGAGCGCGGTGCCGGTCGCCGATCCCGCGCGCCGTCACGCGCAACGCATGCTCGCCGCCGACGATATTCCGAGCCCGATCCGCGCGCTGCACGACGAGCCGGTCGTCGCGCCGCTCGTCGCGGTGGGCCCGGATCATTTCGTCGCGCAGCATCGCGTCGGCGGCGCTTATTGAGCGAAGCGCCGCATCGCGTTAAAGCAAAAAGACCCGAAGCAAAACCCGCAGCACCCGCAGCCGAAGCACAAGCCAACCATAACGACCCTGTCACACCCTTAACTCGCAGCCTGGAGCAACCTCATGAACCTGCTGTTCCCGTCCTCTCCGTTTCGTTTGCGCGCGCTCGTCAGCGGCGGCGCGGTGGTGTTCGCGACGCTCGCGGGCAATCTGGCGCACGCCGAAACGACGGCCGTGATGGCCGTCGCGTCGACCTTCACGTCGCTCGATCCGTACGACGCGAACGACACGCTGTCGCAGGCGGTCGCGAAATCGTTCTATCAGGGGCTGTTCGGCTTCGACAAGGACATGAAGCTCGTCAACGTGCTCGCCGACAGCTATGAGGCGAGCCCCGACGCGCGCGTCTATACGATCAAGCTGCGCCATGGCGTGAAGTTCCAGGACGGCACCGACTTCAATGCGGCCGCCGTGAAGGCGAACTTCGACCGCGTGACCGATCCGGCCAACAAGCTGAAGCGCTACAACATGTTCAGCCGCATCGAGAAAACGGAAGTGGTCGATCCGTACACGGTGCGCGTCACGCTGAAAACGCCGTTCTCGGCGTTCATCAACGTGCTCGCGCATCCGTCTGCGGTGATGATCTCGCCGGACGCGCTGAAGAAGTACGGCAAGGACATCGCGTTTCATCCGGTCGGCACGGGCCCGTTCGAACTCGTGAAGTGGGACCCGGCCGGCGACCTGACCGTGAAGAAGTTCGCCGGCTACTGGAAGAAGGGTTATCCGAAGATCGATGCGATCGACTGGAAGCCGGTCGTCGACAACAACACGCGCGCCGCGCTGATGCGCACCGGCGAAGCGGACTTCGCGTTCCAGGTGCCGTTCGAGCAGGCCGCGCAACTGCAGTCGAGCCCGAAGGTCGATCTGATCGCGGCGCCGTCGATCATCCAGCGCTACATCAGCCTGAACATGAATCAGAAGCCCTTCGACAACCCGAAGGTGCGTGAGGCGCTGAATTACGCGGTCAACAAGGAAGCGCTGACGAAGGTCGCGTTCGCCGGTTACGCGACGCCGGCCGACGGCGTGGTGCCGCAGGGCGTCGACTATGCGGTCAAGCTCGGACCCTGGCCGTACGATCCCGCGAAGGCGCGCGAACTGCTGAAGGAAGCGGGCTATCCGAACGGCTTCGAAACGACGCTGTGGTCCGCGTATAACTACTCGACCGCGCAGAAGGTGATCCAGTTCGTGCAGCAGCAGCTCGCGCAGGTCGGCATCAAGGCCAGCGTCGAGGCGCTCGAAGCGGGTCAGCGCGTCGCCAAGGTCGAAAGCGCGCAGGACCCGGCGACCGCGCCGGTGCGGATGTACTACGCGGGCTGGTCGTCGTCGACCGGCGAGGCGGACTGGGCGATCAGCCCGCTGCTCGCGGGCTACTCGATTCCGCCGAAGATGGTCAATACGTCGTATTACAAGAACGACGCGGTCGACAACGATCTGAAGCAGGCGCTCGAAACGACCGACCGCACGCAGAAGGCCGCGCTCTACACCGACGCGCAGAAGCGCATCTGGGCCGACGCGCCGTGGATCTTCCTCGTCAAGGAGAAGGTCGTGTATGCGCGCAGCAAGCGTCTGTCGGGCGCTTACGTCGCGCCGGACGGCTCGTTCAACTTCGACGAGATCGCGATTAAGTGATGAGCTGACGAGGCGGCATGCGCAGGCGGCGGTTCAGCCAGCCCGCCGCCGCGCCGCCGCCGCACACGAGTCCTCGTTGCCCGCCTGATTTGCCGCTCATTTGCCGCTCATTTGCCGGACTGGTTTCATGCTGAACTTCCTCGTCAAACGTCTGCTAGGCCTGCTGCCGACGCTCTTCATCGTCGCCGTGCTGGTGTTCCTGTTCGTGCATCTGCTGCCGGGCGATCCGGCGCGGCTCGCTGCCGGTCCTGAGGCGGACGAGGCGACCGTGGCCCTCGTGCGCTCCGACCTCGGGCTCGACAAGCCGCTGCCGCAGCAGTTCGTCCGTTTTTTCTGGCGGATGGCGCATGGCGACTTCGGCGTTTCGACGCGCAGCAAGCGGCCGGTGAGCCAGGAGATCGCGGAACGCTTCTTCCCGACGTTGTGGCTGACGATCGCGAGCATGGTGTGGGCGGTCGTGATCGGCATGGCGATCGGCATCGCCTCTGCGGTGTGGCGCAACCGCTGGCCGGACCGCCTGGGCATGACGCTCGCGGTGTCGGGCATTTCGTTTCCGGCGTTCGCGCTCGGCATGCTGCTGATGCAGATTTTCTCGGTGCAGCTCGGCTGGCTGCCGATCGTCGGCGATGGTTCGTGGCGCAGCTACGTGCTGCCGTCGCTGACGCTCGGCGCGGCGGTCGCGGCCGTGATGGCGCGCTTCACGCGGGCCTCGTTCGTCGAAGTGCTGCACGAGGACTTCGTGCGCACCGCGCGTGCGAAGGGCGTGCCCGAGCGGCTCGTGATCATCAAGCACTGCCTGCGCAACGCGCTGATTCCCGTCGTCACGATGATGGGTCTGCAGTTCGGCTTCCTGCTCGGCGGCTCGATCGTCGTCGAGGTGGTGTTCAACTGGCCGGGCCTCGGCCGTTTGCTCGTCGATGCCGTGTCGATGCGCGACTATCCGATCATTCAGGCCGAGGTGCTGTTGTTCTCGCTCGAATTCATCATCATCAACCTGATCGTCGACGTGCTGTACGCGGTGATCAACCCGACCATCCGTTTCAAGTGAGGCCCGCATGAGCACCACTGCCACCGGGCCGAATGCGGCCACTCCCGTTGCCTCCGAACGCGCGATCCGCACACCGTGGAGCGAATTCTGGCGCAAGTTCCGCAAGCAGCATGTCGCGCTGGCCGCCGGCGTGTTCGTGCTGCTCCTGATCGTGGTCGCGATCATCGCGCCGCATATCGTGCGGTACGACCCCGAGAACTTCTTCGACTACGACGCGCTGAACGCGGGGCCGTCGGCCGCGCACTGGTTCGGCGTCGATTCGCTGGGCCGCGATATCTTCAGCCGCATCCTCGTCGGCTCGCGCATTTCGCTCGAGGCAGGCTTTCTGTCCGTTGCGATCGGCGCGGTGATCGGCACGTTCTTCGGTCTGCTTGCCGGTTACTACGAGGGCTGGTGGGATCGCATCACGATGCGCGTGGCCGACGTGCTGTTCGCGTTCCCCGGCATTCTGCTCGCGATCGGCGTGGTCGCGATTCTCGGCAACGGCATGATCAACGTGATCTGCGCCGTGGCGATCTTCAGCATTCCGGCATTCGCGCGGCTCGTGCGCGGCAATACGCTGATGCTCAAGCAGCTCACCTATATCGAGGCGGCGCGCAGCATCGGCGCGTCGGACTGGACGATCATGGCGCGGCACATTCTGCCGGGCACGATTTCGTCGGTCGTCGTGTACCTGACGATGCGCATCGGCACGTCGATCATCACGGCGGCGAGCCTGTCGTTTCTCGGCTTGGGCGCGCAGCCGCCGACGCCCGAGTGGGGCGCGATGCTCAACGAAGCTCGCGCCGACATGGTGACCGCGCCACATATCGCGCTGTTTCCGAGCCTCGCTATCTTCCTGACCGTGCTCGCGTTCAATCTGCTCGGCGACGGTCTGCGCGATGCGCTCGATCCGAAGCTGGATCGGCCATGAGCATGAGCAACCATCATTCGGCTGAGCGCGCGCCGCATCTCGGCACGTTGCCGGCCGGAGCGCTCGGCACGATCGCCGACGTGGACGGCGTCAGCGTCGGTCATTGCACGCTTGCCGAAGGCGCGCTGCAAACCGGCGTGACCGTGATCCGGCCGCATCGCGGCGATCCGTTCGTCGACAAGGTGCCGGCCGCCGCGTCGGTGATCAACGGCTTCGGCAAGAGTGTCGGGCTCGTGCAGCTCGACGAACTCGGCACGCTGGAGACGCCGATCGCGCTGACCAACACCTTCGGCGTCGGTACGGTCGCGCAGGCACAGATCCGCGCGGCGATTCGCGCGAATCCGCTCATCGGCCGCGAATGGTCGACGCTCAATCCGCTCGTGTTCGAGTGCAACGATGGCTATGTGAACGACATTCAGGCGCTTGCCGTGACCGAACAGCACTTCAACGAAGCATTCGACGCGGCAAGTGCCGATGTCGCGAGCGGTGCGCTCGGCGCGGGGCGCGGCATGTCGTGTTTCGATCTGAAGGGCGGCATCGGCACTGCGTCGCGCGTGTTCAGTGCGGCGGGCCCTGACTACACCGTTGGCGCGCTCGTGCTTGCCAACTTCGGCCGTCTGCCGATGCTGACGATCGACGGCGCGCCGCTCGGCCGCATGCTGGCCGAACGCGCGGCCGTCGCTGAGGCGGCGAATGCTGCCAGTGCCGCTGCTCACGCGACCCCCGAGCAACCCGAGCAAGGCTCGATCATCATGATCGTCGCGACCGATGCGCCACTCGACGCGCGCCAGCTGAAACGCCTGTCGTTGCGCGCGGCGGCCGGTCTCGCGCGCACCGGCTCGGTGTACGGCCACGGCAGCGGCGATATCGCGCTGGCGTTTTCGACCGCGTACACGGTGCCGCACGGCGCGGACTTCGTCGCGCTGCCGCCGCTGGTCGCGGATCACTGTATGGACCCGCTGTTTCGCGCCTGCGCCGACAGCGTCGAGCAGGCGATCGTCGATGCATTGTGGAGCGCCGAGTCGGTCACCGGTCGCGACGGCCATCGGCGGCTGTCGCTGCGCGACAGCGTGCCGGACCTTGCCCACCTGCTGCGGAATTCCGCGCGATGAAAGTCCTGATCTCCACCGACATCGAAGGCATCGCCGGCGTGTTCCATGCCGAGCAGACGCGCGCGGGCAACGGCGAATACGAAGCCGCGCGACGCTGGATGACGCTCGAAGCCAACGCGGCCGTCGAAGGCGCGTTCGCGGGCGGCGCGACCGACGTGTGGGTCAATGATTCGCACGGCGGCTTTCGCAACCTGCTGCCCGATCTGCTCGATCCGCGCGCCCAGCTCGTACTCGGCAAGCCGCGCACGCTCGGCATGATGGCCGGGCTCGAATACGGTGCGGCGCTGGTCTTCATGCTCGGCTATCACGCGAAGGCGCAAACGCGCGGCATCCTCGCGCACACGATCAACAGCTTCGCGTTCGCGCGCGTGGCGTTCAACGGCGTGGAGCTGGGCGAAGCGGGGCTGTACGGTGCGCTCGCCGAAGAATATGGCGCGCGCGTGGTGCTTTTATCGGGTGACGACGTGTTCGCCGAGGAAACCGCGTCGCATTTTCCCGGCGCGCGTTTCGTCGTCACGAAGACCGCAACCGGGCAAGCAAGCGGCGTCACGCAGTCGCCCGCGAGCGTGCGCGAGGCGCTGCGGGTCGCCGCGCGCGACGTGGTCCGTCAGCATGTCGAAGCGGGCCGCGCGCCTGCCGCGACGCGCGCGGAGCCGCGAACGATCGACTGCGAACTGCGCGTGCAAACGAGCGGGCTCGCCGATCTGTTCTGCCAATGGCCGACGCTTACGCGCGTCGATGGCGTGAGGTTGCGCTTCAGTGCGGCGTCGGCCGAGCATGCGGTGCGGATGCTGAACTGTCTGTCGGCGATGTCGTTCATGCTGCGCTGAGCCGCGCGGCGTCGAGCCGCCGGCTTACTGCTGCTGCCGGCTCAACTCGCGCGCCGCGTGATCGATCGCCTCCGCCACCGCCCCGGCGTGCGACACCGGCGCGAGATGGCTCGACGCGACCGGCACCACCTTCGCGCCGATGCGCGCGGCGATCATTCTCTGCAGATCGGGCGACACCGCGTGGTCTTTCGTCGTCAGCACGTACCACGACGGTTTGTCCTTCCAGCCGACCTGATCGACCGGTTCGTCGAATGCGCTCGCGGCGATCGGCACCTGCGCGGCGGCGAGCACGCGTGTGACGGTCTCGGGCACGTCGGCGGCGAGATCGGCGTGATAGCGCGCGCGGTCGATCCACAAAAACCCGTTCGCGTCCTTGCTGATGCTCTGGCCGGCCGGCATCGGCCCGCCGGCCTTCATCACGTCCATCGCCGATTCGTGCAGTTGCGGCGCAAGCGCGGCGACATACACGAGCCCGGCGACGTTCGGCGCATTCGCGGCGACCTCGGTGATCACGACGCCGCCCCACGAGTGCCCGACCAGCAGCACCGGACCGTTCTCGCGATCGAGCACGCGGCGGGTCGCGGCGACGTCGTCGGCGAGCGAGGTCAGCGGGTTCTGCACCGAGCTCACGTGATAACCCTTTTGCTGCAGCTTCGCGACCACGCCGTTCCAGCTCGATCCGTCGACAAACGCGCCATGCACGAGCACGATGTTGCGCACCGGGCCGCCGAGCGCGGCGGCAGGCGGCTTGCTGGCAGTAGCGGGGGCAGGCGCTGGCGCAGGCTGGCCGCTTGCCTGCGACGCGGCGTCATCGGCCGTTTGCTGGGCGGCGGGCACCGTCTGCGCGAGCGCGGACGTACTGACGCCCGCGAAGCAGAGGCACAACACGGCGGCGCAAAGCAGACGTTTGGGCAACATATTGAAGCTCCGCGGCATGAAAAGTGGACTTCGGCAACATACCCAGGCGCCATCCCCGTGACAATCACAATCCGCGCGCTTAAGTGCGGCGCAGAACGAAGCGGGCGGCTCCGAATGTCAGAGGAATAGGGCCTCGCCGAACAGGGCAACGCGCCGCGCGCGCTGCTGAAGCTCGACCGGCGAGGCGTGCCGTAATCTGGCGATCGGTCTGTCGGCGCTCGCGACGTTCGCGTGCGTGATCATCAACTACGTGATCCCGCCGGAAGCGCTCGGACTGCTGATGTCGCTCGTGGTCGCGGCGCTGGTGCTGAACTGGGCGCTGATCAGCCTCACGCATCTGAAGTCGCGCAAGGCGATGGTAGCCGCGGGCGAAACGCTGGTGTTCCGCTCGTTCTGGCTCCCGGTCAGCAACTGGATCTGCCTGGCATTCATGGCGCTGATCCTCGTGATTCTGGCGCTGACGCCGGGCTTGTCGATCTCGGTGTGGCTGGTGCCGGCATGGCTCGTGCTGATGTGGGGCGGCTACGTGATCAAGCGACGCCGTGAGGTTGCGCGCGCTGGCATGGGGGCCGCGAGCCGATAAGCGCCGATCGGCGCGACGTGCGTGGCATTCCGCAGCGAACACGGCGATTCGCCGCCAACGAACGATCTTCACGAGCCGAAGTTCCCGACATAGGTCGGTCTCGTGTGGGCGAGCGCACAGATCGATTTTTGCGAATCGGTAATCTCTGTCCGGTCGTCCGGCACGAAGCCGGCATGGCTGGCCATGCCGGCTATCCCCGGACCGTACCGGCGACACGGTCTGCTGGTACGCCCCCGCTAGCGCGGGTCTCATGGGCGCAGCACCTCCCACGTTGATTGACGTACCGCGGAGAGACACCATGTTCAACGCAGGCGCCGTACGAACCAGGTCGAACTTCGGCGCGGGTGCCGCGCTCCTTTTGCTGATTGCGGTAGCCTGCCTCGCGCTGCGTATCCTGCACGTCGTCGCGAAGTTTCGTGGCAACGTCCCTGACGCCTTCGGCGATTTCAATTTCTACCTGTACGCCTTCAACGTCGTGCTGCATGACCCGGCGCGCCTGTACGACCACGACGCGCTCATCGCGTTTTTGCAGGGCATCGGCGCGCGCTCGACGGGCGACGACATCTTCTACGCCTACCCGCCGCAGTTCGCGCTGGTGTTTGCGCCGCTCGCGCTGCTGACGCCGCTCGCCGCGAAAATCGTCTGGGTGAGTGCGTCGATCTTGTTGTTCTCGGTGGCTTTGTATCTCGTCGTCACGATGGCGTACCGCGGCACGGAGCGCAGCGTGAACCTGCTGCTGGTGGCGGTCGCGCTGCTGAGCTTTCCGCTCGTCGAAGATACCTACGACGGCCAATCGAACGAACTGCTGTTCTTCCTGTTGATTGCGACTTTCGCGCTGATCGAGCGTGGCAAAGGTTATGCCGCTGGACTCTTTCTTGGCTTTGCGATCGCGATCAAGCTCACGCCCCTGGCCGTCGCCGGCCTGCTGTTGCTGCGTCGCGAATGGCGGACGTTCGTGATGGCGAGCGTCGTTGCGATTGCGTTGACGTTGATCACCGGAGCGCGCCTCGGCTTCGACGTTTTGTGGCACTACTTCGTGTCGGACATGCCGCGCCTGAACGGCATGGCACTGGCGATGAGCGGTGGCGGCGCGCCGATGAACAATGCCGTGAGGGGCGCGCTGCAGACGCTATCGGCGACGATCGGCATGCCGGTGTCCGGTACGTTGCTGTCGATTGCTTCGCATGCGTTGGTGCTGGCTGCTTGCCTGCTGTCCGCGTATCTGGTGTTTCGCCGCCATCGGGACAGCCGCATCGACTACGCGCTCGCTTCGATGACGATGCTCGTGGCTTATCCGATCCTCGAGCCGATCCACATGGTGCTCGCGTTGATCCCGTTGCTGATTTTGCTGGGGACCGCCTTCGAAGCGCGCGGCGGGCAGTTGTCGGCGCTCGGTCCGAGACTGGAGATGCTGCTGGCCGCGATCGTCGTAGTCTTGCTGTTCTTTGCGGCGCGATTCGTGTCCTACACGGTCGCGGCGCTGCTCATTTACGGGCTCTGTGTCGCAAGGTACTTTCCACCGTCGGTGAGGCGGCGAGGGCGTGCTTACCAGCCTGGATGAATGATCCCGGTGTGGCTAAAGGGTTTTTGATGGGAGATGCGACTGGCGACGTCTTCCGGACGATTGGGAATCGGGAAGACTGTTTGATGGCAGGGCCGGAATGAAAAACCCCCTGCTATCGCTTTGCTTGAGCGGGTTTGAGGAATTTTGCCGGTACGGATACCACCAAAAATACCACCAGGCGTGCGTATTTGCCAGAATGAGCGAGCGAAAGCTTATCGGCGAACCGGGCATATTACAGTCGGCCGAGTTCGACCCACAAGAGCCCGTTGACGCCCTTAGGAACGGACACTCGCGACGGGCAACGCGGGCCTAGATTTTCGGGGTAGAACAACCGATTAGTCGTGACATGCGCAAAGTTCGAACTCATGGCCATCAGGGCTAACCAACACAATGCTCTTCATGGCTTCATTGTTTAGCCCGTCGAGAGCGACTGTTGCTCCAAAAGCCTTGGCGCGATCCAGAAATATATGCAAGGCGGATACGTCAAATTCGAACACAGGAACGCATCCGCTCCCGACGAACTCATCGCCAAAATCATTTAGCAGCAACCCGAAGCGGACTTCACCGAGCGAGAATTCGGTCCACTTATCCGACCTGCGGTTCGGCGCGCGTTCCAACAGGTTTTCCCAGAAAGCAGAACTGCGTTCCATGTCCGACACTTTCAAATAGGTGGTTCTAATCCGCATTGAATGCTCCAAGAACGTTTTCGGAAAGACGCAACAGATAATAGAGGTTTCAAAAGTTTCACGTGAACAATTAATTGTCCACGATCTATGCACGAATATAGACTGACCGTTCGTGGCCGAGCATCGCCTCATGCGACTGGCATATCCCCAGCAATAGGCAGTTGCTTTCCCATCTCGAACGCACGAAGCTCGTAGCCAAGTTCCTGATACAAATCGACCGCCTGTTCATTAAACGCCCAAACGGTCAGCCTCATGTCGTTGGCACCGTTTTTTCGTGCCCACTTTTCAGCAAGTTTCATCAGCGTGCTCCCAACGCCGCGTCCCCGCAGTCGTTCCAAAACAGCGACTGAGCCAATGCGGCCAACGGTCAACGGTTGCAACAGTGGACTTGTCGGCTGCATCACTTGAACGGTGATAAAGCCGACCGCCGTGCTGCCATGCTCGGCGAGAAACATGGCTCGATCTTCTCCCTGAAGGCTAGTTAGCCAGTGCGGCTTGTCTCGAGCGAACTCTTCAGTGGCGTTTGCATAGACGTCAGGACGTGCCTGATGGTGGATCGCGTTCAAGATTTGACCCAACTCGCAAATTTTCAAAATGTCGTCCACGGTTGCGCGGCGATAGCTTATCGAGTCGGTCATCTTCAGCTCTTGATGGTGGGGAAATAAAAAAAGGCGCCTTAAGCGCCTTGGTCGTTTGCACATGAAATGGACCGTGAGGTCGAATTCCTTGCTATGGACGTAACTACCCACGGCGCAGCGGATAGCGACCGTGATGATGGTGGTGAGCCTTGCTCGGGACGTTACGAAGTTCCATGCTGTTAATATTGGCACAAAAACAATTTCTGCGTGAGCACATTATTTTTTTGAGTGGCGGCTGTGTCTAACCGGGCATATCGGCCAGCAACGCCCATCGCTCGTGGTCGCGCCATTCGCCATTTACGCGGAGATAGCGAGGAGAAAAACCTTCCTGTTTAAAACCCAACCGCCGCACAAGTGCGATCGACGCGATATTCCCTGGTTGAATATTTGCCTCCACCCGATGCAATCCAAGTTCGCTGAAAGCATAGATCACAGCTGCCCGTACCGCGTCCGTCATCAACCCTGCCCGGGCGAAGTTCGACATTCCGTAATACCCGAGATAGGCGCTGCGAAAAGCACCCATTACTATTTCGTTAATGTTCACCACACCGACAATTTGAATCGATGCCACTTCACGCGCAATGAGGCCGACGTTCGACCCGGTGAGACCACCTGAAAACCAGTTATCGAAGCCCGTTTGATCGGTAAAGGATGTGACCCAAGGCAGGTGATAGTCCTGACTTGCTGAGTTTGCGGCGATCAAATCGGCGGCGTCGGCACGGATCACTCGGCTTAGCTGAATGCCACTCATGATGCTCCATCGTATAGGCGTGTGCAGGGCTTGAATTGTCGCCGATCCAACAGAGATGGATCAATCTCCGGAGTTGGCCGAACAGGGTCCGACAGGTTTCTCAGTCGTCTAGCTCAATGCGATAACGAAGAGTTTCCGCGAATCCATAGGCGGCGGTCTTTTTGAACCGGTCAATCAGGACACCACTGCATGCTGCGATCACCCGCTGTGAGGCTATATTTTCAGGATCAACCGTTAGTTCCACGTAGGGCAAGCCTTGCAGCCTCGCTTCGCCAAGCATCAAATTGAGCGCCTGCTTGGCGTAGCCGTTGCCTCGCTTCCACGGCACGACTGAGAAGCCGATATGTCCGAGCACATACGGCGGCAATTCGGCAGATCCAGCCTGCCAACGAAATCCGATCGCACCGCTAACATCGCCATCCCAAATCCATCGGATGATGCTTGGAAGACGGGCAACGGTCGAGCCATCGGGCAAAGGAATCGGGCCGCCTGATGCGGTCGGATCATCCAGCCCGTCGACGAATGCCTCTGCGTTCAACTCGATAGCATTCAACTGTTCGCGCGCAGCGACCTCCTTACGAACATTGTCAGGTGACCATCCCGCCTCAAGGGCCGAAACGTAGCTTGCCAGCAACGCAGTCGTAGGCCTCAAGAGTTCGATCTCAGTTGTCATTTTCTTCGCCTCAGGAGGAATGATTGACAACAGTTTAAGCGGCGGGGTCGAGTGTCTCAAAGTGGCTGGGCTGTGCCCCACGCGGCGGCGGCCACCAATTGCGCTTCATGCAGTCGGCATAGCGCAAGAAAATTTGTGCGAGCTAGCCGTGAAGCCAACAACAATCAGCATTGTGTCGTCGCTTCCTTTTATGCGCGGAGTCACGACAGGTCTTGACCAAACATCATTCGATGACCATCCGGAGTCCCGACAAGGAACTCGCGCATGCCGTGCGGTCTGTCGGTCGGAGGTTGCAGGATGATGGCGCGTCGACCGACAAGTTCTCCATGAAGTGCGTCAGCGTTCGCCACTTGGAGGTAGCCGAAATAACTGTGGTCCCCGGTTGCCGAAGGCAACATGGCATCGGGGCAATGGCCGATCATGACGCGCACACCCCCTCTCGTGGCCAACTTCCAACCTGTGCCGTCGGGCCAGTCCAGCCGAAAACCGAGCGCGTCCCGAAAGTATGAGGCACTGGCTTCGAGGTTTGGAACCGCGAGGACGAAAGAAAAGGAACTAAGATCCGTCAGCGCTTCGGCCATCACGTCACTCCCTGAGTAGCTTCGGCCGCGAACGGCCACCGATTGTTGCCGATTGTATTCTCCGAGTCGAATGACCCTTCATGGCCGAACCTTGCCAATCGTTGTGCGATCGACAAGTGTCGTGTCATGACCGGCAGCACGCGACCCGTAAGCGACAGAGGTAAATCGCGAAAGTGGCCGCACAAAGGCTGTGCTGCCACGCGGTTCGATGCGTGCGGTTGTTGGCTCTCGGCCCACATGTTCTAATGGGGTCATCTATTTCCGGCGCCCTGCCCCCGTCATGCCATTATTCGAGCCCGTCACGCTGACTACCCCACGCCTCGTTCTGCGGCCGCTTCGTCATGAAGACGCGCAACCACTGTTCGCGATCTGGTCGGACGCGGATGCGATGCGCTATTTTTCGTTTCCGGCGATGACTTCCCTGGATCAGGCAACGGATCGAGTCGCACGTAAATTGAAGACGTCAGCTGGCGGCCAAGACTTCATCTGTGCAGTCGAGTTGCAGACAACCGGCGAAGTGCTCGGTGATTGCGCTCTCTTTCATGCAGACGAGCAATGCCGACGCGCGGAGATAGGCTTTGGTCTGCAACGCAAGCATTGGGGAAACGGATATATGAGTGAGGCGGTTTCCGCGCTGATCGAGCACGCGTTCGGCACGCTGAATTTACGCCGGATTGAGGCGGATATCGACCCACGAAATGTAGCCTCGGCGCTTCTTCTCGAACGGCTCGGATTTGTCCGCGAAGGGTTGTTGCGTGATCGCTGGATAGTTGGCGATGAGGTGTCGGATAGCGCGCTGTACGGGCTGCTCGAATGTGATCGCCGGGCGTAGATGGCCACTGGCTGACGCCAGGATGTGAACTTGACGCTGCGCCGTGAGCGATCGGAATTCTCTCTGATTGTCGCGAATTTACGCGGCAGCGTCGACTGACCGGAGTTGGCTGAAACCGGCGAGACTGGTCCCGACCGTCATTGACGAAAGATTCTGCCGCACGGCTCAGGTTTGCCGCTACCGGATTTCCTCGTAACCTGCGTGCTCGAACGATAAACGCAGCCCAGACTACAGCGTGGTCCCTTTATGAAGAATTACTTCGACAGCCCCTTCAAGGGGAAGCCGCTTTCAGAGCAGGTAACCAATCCCAACATCATCGTGGGGCGTTACAGCTACTACTCTGGCTACTATCACGGACACTCCTTTGATGACTGTGCACGCTACCTGTTGCCAGACCGCACAGGTGTCGACCGGCTGATCATCGGTAGCTTCTGCTCTATCGGAAGTGGTGCGACGTTCATGATGGCGGGCAACCAGGGGCACCGGAACGATTGGGTAACCACATTTCCCTTCTTCTACATGACGGAAGAACCGGCGTTTGCTGACGCCTGCGATGCATTCGAACCCGCCGGCGATACGGTTGTCGGGAATGACGTCTGGATCGGTTCCGAAGCGATGATCATGCCAGGTGTTCACATCGGTCACGGTGCCGTGATCGGGAGTTGCGCCGTTGTCACGAAGGACGTTGAACCCTATACGATCATCGGCGGGAATCCGGCAAAGCCGATCCGAAAGCGCTTTTCGGACGATGAGATCGGAATGCTCCTCGAGATGAACTGGTGGGACTGGCCGCTGGACGAGATCGGCAAGTCGATGAAGTTGCTCTGTGCCACGGATATCGCAGCATTGTATGAACGCTGGAGCAGTTCATCGTTATCGGGTCGCTAACACTCGCGTCGACCGACACGCACGCAGTTGACGATCTGGGCGTTGACCTTGACTGGCCGATCTTGCCCGACGGAAGCCAGTCCACAGGCAGAATCGCCTATACCTCGCTTGCGACTGGCTGGCGAGGAATTCTGTAAACCACAGACTTGTACTTTGGCGTCGCGCGGCTTTCCACAATGACGCCGCCTAGCGATTCGGCGATGCGCCGGCTGGGACGGTTCTCTTCGGCAACCGGATAGGTAAAGCTTTCACAACCAATGGTTCGCGTTGCCCAGTGTGCAACAAGGGTCACAGCTTCACAACCAAACCCATTTCGATGACGATCTTCACGAATCCAGATACCGAGTTCCGGGCTCTCGGTGCGTACGCGGTGAAGCCCGGCTAACCCAAGGAAACTCCCGTCGGCGCGTTGACGTATCGCGAACACATAGTCTGACCCATCGTCAATCGACGGTACCCAGGACCGCCAAACACCATCAAAATCCTGCCGGGATGCTGGCGGCTCCCACGCCATGTGACGGGTGAGCGAAGGGGTGATGAACGAGAACGCAGCATCCGCGTCGTTGGCCGAGAACGGTTTGATCAAGAGCCGGGTTGATTCAATTTGGATTTCTGTCGGCCGCAGCATCATCTCAAGTCTTCCGTCGAGGTTTGTCTATATTCACCGATTGTCGACGAATCAGAAACGTGTGTCGAATGTCTCATCCTGACCGGACAGCGTCCGATTGCTGTCCGGCGATCACCACTCAGTCTTCCGTCTGTTCGGCCATCTCAAGATCGCGTCCATTTCGACTCTCCTTTCAAGTGAAGAGAAAATCAGTCTGCGCCAACCTCGATGGGCGATACCCGACCCGCAAAAGTCGTTCAATTTTCTCCATAACGGCCGTTCGTTCAGGAACGCAGTCGTGGCATTAGCGTTCACTAATCGAATACTTTTTTATTTTTCCCTGTAGAATTTCTTGCGGTTTTTGACTTGCTCCAGTCTTCACTGCTTCACATCAAAAAGCCATACCGTTCAAGGCAGGGTGAGTGCCTCCAAAGAGGCTTCCTGAGTATCCTTTGGCAAATGAGCGCGACGGATTTTCCTCTGTATTTAGCGATCGGGCAAGAGCATGAGAGCAACCTCTCTCTCGACAATTGACCTTCGAATCAAAGGACGGTAGATGCTAAGCGATCTGGGCGATTTCGACGATTACATAAAAGCACAGGTGCATGAATGGAACGCGCCCGGCATAGGCGTCAGTATTGTAAAAGACGAAAAAGTCATCTTCACGAGAGGCTACGGTTATCGTGACTATGCAAACAGACTGCCGTTTTTATCGTCAACTTTGTTTCCTATCGCGTCGAACACCAAGTTATTTACGGCCATTGCCGCCGGCATTTTGGTCGAAAAGGGCGCGCTGACCTTCGATCAGCCGATCCGCGATGTTGTCCCGAGTTTGCGTTTTTACGACAAGTCGCTCGATGCCGCGGTGACACTACGCGATATGCTCGGCCATCGTACCGGCGTGCCCCGGTACGACATGATCCTGCATAGAGCCGAGTTCTCAAAGAAGGAACTATTCGACCGGATCCGATTCATGAAGCCTATCGCTCCATTTCGATCGAAGCTTATCTACAACAATATGATGTACGAGGCTGTGGGCCACATCATCGAGTTGCTAAGCGGCAAGTCGTGGGATCAATTCGTCCGCGACGAGGTTCTGAGTCCTGTGGGTATGCCCCAGACTGCTTTCACCATTGCCGGCATGCTGGCTCATCCGAATCACGCGGTACCGTTCACGGAGAGGCGCGATAGTGAGGCGCTCTGGCAGACACCGTATCCGGAGTTGAACTGGTCGAGTCCAGCGGGGAGCATCGTCTCTAGCCTCGATGATATGAGTCGCTGGCTGGCCGTGTTGATGAACAACGGGGTGATGGCTGGAAAGAAGGTGATTCCGGAGCAGATACTGCAGGCTACTTTGGCGCCTGGGCTCGCATTTCCGGACCCGCTGGGCGACGTCCTTGGTTTTGAGCCGGAGATTAATTCAATCTATGGGATGGGCCGGCAAACCTCTTCGTATCGGGGACATCTGCTTGCGAGTCATGGCGGCGATCTCCGCGCCTTCCATTCGCAGGTCTCGTATTTGCCGCGCGAGAAATTGGGCGTAGTCGTGTTCGTGATCGGGGACCACTGCTCGATGCTGCGAAATGCCGTCGGCTACAACGTCTACGACCGCCTGCTGGGACTGGGTGAGTCGAGTTCGATGGATGCATTGCGCGAGTTCCATTTGAAAGCAAAGCAGAACATGCGCGAGTCGCGCGAACGGGTAAGGCCAAGCGCAATTCCAGACACGCGGTTCTCACACGATCTCGCAGACTACGTCGGTCGCTACGAGCATCCTGCCTACGGGCAACTACATATCTCACTCAACGATTTCCAGCTTCAGTTTCGTTTCCGTCAAACGAAGCTGCCATTGCATCATTACCACTACGACCGGTTCGATACCGACGATGACGAGGCCGAAGGCGCGTGGTCCATGTCGTTTCTGACCAGTCCACTCGGCGATATCGACCGCGTCAGTTTGTGGCTCGACGCGACGGATGCCGTGTTCGTCCGGATTCCGGACGCGCCTGCGCCAGGTGTGCTCAAGCAGCTTACCGGCACGTACCAGGCTGCTTTCGGCGCCAAGTGCGCGATCAAGCTGCGGCGCGACAACCAACTCATGCTGCACTTTCCAGAGGCTCCTGCGGAAGTTTTAACTCCGCTCAAGGGTCTTCAGTTTCGCAACCCGAAATGGCCACAAAGGACATTCGAGTTCGTGATGGAAAACGGGCGCGTGGTCGCATTGAGGCACTGGAACTCGGTTGCCGAGTTCGTTTTGACTCGGGTCGAGAATGCTGATTCCGCCGATACGATGGAGCATGAAGAGCCGATCGCCGATTAAACCGGGCGGCCCATCATCATCGACAGGAACTGTATTGGGGAATGCACTGGCGGGTGAGATCGGGAGGGCGCGTTCGAGCTGACTTCCGCTTAAGGCATCCGGCTCATGTCGACCCACAAGGGAAGGTCGCGTTGATTGGACCCAGACACCCAACCAGATGCATCACGCAGAACCCTGCCGCCTGTCCGACCGTCATAAATGCTTGGTCAACGATTCGTAACGTTCGCCGCCAGAGTGATGGAGCCCACACGATGACAATAGCTGCAAGTCCGATTGATCCGATCGCCGCTATTCTTGACGCTTTCAAATCCCACAATGTCGTCGCGCTTTGCGACGGCGGCCACGGCTGTGAGCAAGCATATGCTTTTCGGGTTTCGCTGATCCGGGACCCCCGATTTGCTTACATCGTGAACGACATCGTAGTTGAAAGTGGCAATTCTCTTTATCAGGAGATGATGGACCGGTTCGTTGCGGGGGATGACGTACCCGAAAATCAACTCCGCCAAGCTTGGCAAAACACTACGCAGCCCCACGATGTGTGGGATCGTCCTGTCTTTGAAGGGCTTTTTCGTGAAGTCCGCGATGTGAATGCCTCGCTCCCTAAAGACCGTCAGATTCGCATCTTGTTAGGCGATCCGCCGATAGATTGGTCGAAAATCAATAGCGCCGACGATCTCGATAAGGCTTGGAAAGCCATGGGCGACCGCAACACCTGTGCGGTTGAAATTATCCAACGTGAAGTGCTGGCCAGGCGGCGCCGCGCTTTGGTCGTCTATGGCGGCATGCACCTTTTGCGCAAGAACCTGTACTGGCAATTGAAATTCCCAGAGAAGGCAGAGCAACGATTCGACCCGTTGCCGAATACCATCGTTTCGTTGCTGGAAAGCCAAGGCGTCAAAGTCTATTCTGTTTGGACCCCGGTGTTTGGTGATCCGGCGACTTTACAGTCCGACGTCAGCTCCTGGCTGACGCCAAGTCTTGCGCTCATTCTCGGCACTCCGCTCGGAGAGGCGAGCTTTCGATCGTATTATCCGCACGCCATGTTCACTAGGCACGACGACGTCATGGTGGAGATATATGTCGATCCTGTCCGCTCTCCTGTGATGCAGGAGCAGTTCGACGCCATCCTTTATCTTGGGCCGCCTTCCGAGTTAACCTGGAGTGAACTCTCTCCCGCGCTGTCCTCTGATCCGGCATACATCAAAATGCGGTCAGACAGGCTCGCATGGGCCCGCATTGGCGACGGTCGCTAACGCGCCGATGGCTGTTTAATTAGATTCGGGACGAATCATGGACGGATTTGCGGTGGCGCGGCAACCGAACGCGACGCTCGGTCCAGCGACGGAAACTGGCCGAACTCGACTATTCTGACGGTGCGCAACCGGTTCCCGGTGCAACATTCGTCGAAGACCTTGTTTCGGGGCACCTTTCGGGGTACATCGAGCACGGGTTATCAGTTCGCGCTCAGTTCCTGCTGTCGCCGCACTCGCGCGTCTTCGTCAAGACGTGTCTCTTCGAGTTCCTGCAGCACGCTATCGAGGTCGACTGGTCGCGTGTCGAGCTCGATGCGGCCGGTCAATTTGACATCGACTTTCAGCTCGCCTGCTTCGAACAGCGCCCAGATCTCCGTTCCGTAGTCCGCGCCGAGAATTTGCGGTGCAAACCGTCCGAAGTACGCCGCCAGGTTGTCGACGTCACGCTTGAGCATCGAGGCGGCTTCGTTGTTGGCGGCGGCGTCGATGGCCTGAGGCAGATCGATGATCACCGGTCCATCAGCCGCCAGCAGGATGTTGTATTCGGACAGGTCGCCGTGAATCACACCCGCGCAGAGCATGCGGACAACCTGGTTGAGCAGCAGGGCGTGCAGTTCAAGGGCGCGCGCTTCAGTCAGATGGACGTCGTTGAGGCGTGGCGCGACGTCACCCGTTGCGTCGACCACCAGTTCCATCAGTAACACCCCATCGGTACAGATATAGGGTTGCGGCACTCTCACGCCCCCGTCGGCAAGTCGGAACAGTGCGTCGACTTCGGCGTTTTGCCACAACTCCTCCTGCATCTGGCGCCCATAGCGAGTACCTTTTTCCATCGCACGCGCCTGCCGGCTGTTCTTGACCTTGCGGCCGTCCCGATACGATGCGGCTTGCCGGAAACTGCGCTGCTTCGCGTCCTTGTAGACCTTTGCACACCGCATCGAGTCGCCGCTGCGCACGACGTAGACGGTTGCTTCCTTGCCGCTCATCAACTGACCGATCACTTCGTCGATGAGTCCTTCGTCAAGAAGCGGTGCAAGCCGTTTGGGTATTTTCATACGACCGACCAGTGCGGCTCGTGGCGCGTGCGTTCGAAATGCGTGGAAGGCGAATGGGTCGCTGAGGTGTGCGGAATCGGCGAACCGATGAATCGCGTGGGCGGTTCCGCTCGTCGGGTTGCAGCATGGGGAGTGAAGGAAGTCATGCCGGATTATAAAGGGATCGAGGGGGAGGCGACTCAAATCAAATCTACTGGCGACTGCGCAGATGCATTGCCGCCGCTCCTGGCCGCTGGCTACTCGCCACGACGGGCAGCGCCCGACCCACAACAAGCATTCGACTTTCTCCAAAGCGGCAACGGTTGCGCAGGTGTCGATTTTTGGTCTCTTCGAGGATGCGCTCGCGGACGTACGCGCCGTATTGGCGCGAACAGCGGCTTCGGGCGAATGATCTGCTACGCGAGTGCCGCCGGCGGCTGGAAAGGTCATAGACCAGTGGTACGGTCGCTGCCCGCGAGCATCCGCGCTACGGGCGCGAAAAACCGCAATGTTCCTGCGGGCGCTTTTTTCCGTTTCATCGAGAGCCGTGGAGATTTTGGGCTGTCGCCCATGTATGGACTGCCTGTCGCACGGTAATTATCTGACTGCTGTCAACCCCGGCAGCGACTTCAGATAGACCATCGACACACCCATGTCCCTGTCCGTATTTGAAATGCACTCCGTGGAGCTGTTCTGCCAGCGGCCACCGGGTGCCTGTTATGTCATCTGCGACGAAAGGCACGGCGGTTTCAAGAGTGAAGCGCAACGGCGGGATTAATGTTTAGAGCTTTGAGGTTGACTTGCTGATGCGAGGGTCGCGGCGAAGACCTCGAATG